>NZ_JAFHKI010000091.1 GCF_016937615.1 Pseudomonas lactucae
CAGTGGGTCAGCTGTACATCGGGTGGCTGACACACCGTCATCGGGGGCAAGCCCCCTCCCACATTTGGACGTGGGCGCTATGCCTTACTTCTGCTTTTCCAGCTGGTGGTATTTGCCTTCTTTATCCCACTGGTAAACCACGTAGTCGGACACTTTCAGGTCACCCTTGGCGTCCCAGGTCTTCTCGCCCATCACGGTCTTGACCGGGTGAGCCTTCAGCCATTTGGCGGCGTCTTCACCCTTGTTGGACTTGGCGCCGTTGAAACCGGCGGCCAGGGCCTGCAACGAGGCGTAGGCGTACAGGGTGTAGCCTTCAGGCTCGTAACCGGCCTTGCGGAACTCTTCCACCACGGCCTTGCTGTCCGGCAGCAGGCGCGGGTCGGCGCCGAAGGTCATGTACACGCCATCGACGTACTGCGCGCCGCCGGCGGTGGCCACCAGTTCGTCGGTCACGACACCGTCGTCGGACATGAACTTGACGTCCTTGAGGCCTGCTTCACGGATCTGGCGGACCAGTGGACCGGCTTCCGGGTGCAGGCCACCGAAGTACACCACGTCGGCGCCCAGGGAGCGGATCTTGGTGACCAGGGCGCTGAAGTCTTTCTCGCCACGGGTCAGGCCTTCTTCCAGCACCGGCTTGACGCCGCGCTTGGTCAACTGGGCAGCGGTGGCGTCGGCCAGGCCTTTGCCGTAGGTGTCCTTGTCGTTGATGACCGCGACTTTCTTGCCCTTGAGCACGTCGACGATGTAGTCGCCGGCGACGATGCCTTGCTGGTCGTCACGCCCGCACATGCGGAACATGGCGCCAAGGCCGCGCTCGGTCACTTGTGGGTTGGTGGAGCCTGGGGTGATCGCGATGATGCCCGCCTCGTCGTAGACCTCGGAGGCCGGTATGGTGTTGGACGAGCAGAAGTGCCCGACCACGCCGATCACTTTGTCCTGGTCGGCCAGACGGTTGGCCACGGCCACGGCCTGCTTGGGTTCGCAGGCGTCGTCGCCGGCCACCAGCACGACTTTCTCACCGTTGATGCCGCCGGCCTTGTTGATGACTTCGGCTGCCGCCTGGGCACCCTTCATGTACTGCTCACCGAACGACGCGTTGGCGCCCGTCATGGGCCCCGCTACGCCAATCTTCACATCAGCTTGAACAAACGTAGAAACACCCAGCGCCGCTGCAACGGCGAGGGCCAGAAAACCTTTCTTGTAAAACGTCTGGGACATGAGTGGTGCTCCGATATTTTTGATTTTTGGCACGACAACTTGCATTCAAACCTTTCACCGAAAGCTCAGAGCAAGCGTCGTGCCAGTACGTTTTTATTCTTCAAAAAGACACGGTGTCATTGTTATTACAGGCGTTTCGCTGCCGCTTGCCAGTACGTGCAACCCTCTAGCTTACAAAGGTGCAACCGGCAGCCATAAAAAGTACAACCCTTGCGGGTCACACCTGCAACCGGATGCATAAACGACTGTTCCTGCACTTGTTACAACATGCGTAACGGAACTGCACATTTACAGTGCGCGATTGCTACGACTTGCACCAATACAGATTAGGCGCCCGCGAACAGGATGCGGCCTTTTGCGCAGTATTTCGCTGATCAGATCACGATTCGCAGGCATTGCCCGGCGTGATACAGCGAGAATCCCGCCTCATACAAACAACTGCGCAGACCCACGCCGGCCAAAGGTTGCATCGGCGCGAACGGAATCGGCAACGCCTGGGGATTCTGGTGACACAGATAGTCGGCAAACGCCTTGCCGACCACACTGCCAGTGGTCACGCCCCGCCCGTTATAGCCGGTGACCGCCACAAGGCCCGGCGCCGGCTCGAACAGACGCATCAAGTGATCGGGGGTGAAGGCAATGCAACCGGTCCAGGTGTATTCCCACTGCACCGATTTGAGATACGGGAAATAGTGCTGCTGCACCCGATCGGCCCACGCCTTGAGGAACCAGGCCGGTTTCTGGTTGCCGTTGCCCAGGCTGCCGAGCAACAAACGACCATCGGCGTCGCGGCGGATGCTGCTCAATACCTGACGCGTGTCCCACGAACCCTGGCCGCCAGGCAGGATTTGTTTGGCGCCGTCGTCGGTCAGCGGCGCCGACGCCACCTGATAGTAATAACCGGGGAAAAAGTTACGCCGCAGTTCGGTCCATTCGCCTTCGGTGTAGGCGTTGGAGGCGATGACCACCTGTGCGGCTCGCACTGCCCCCTGGGCAGTCTGCACCGACCAGTTCGAACCCTGGCGTTCGAGTTGAGTGACGGGCGAATGGTCGAACAGTTGTCCGCCAAGGCCGACGGCGGCCGTGGCAAGCCCCGAGGTGTAGGCCATCGGGTTCAACGTGCCCGCACGTCGATCCAGCAAGGCGGCGGCGATCTTTTTCGTGCCGGTCGCCTGTTCGCAGACCTGGCCGGTGAGCAGTTCCACCGGTGCGCCACGGCGTTTCCATTGTTCTTCACGGCTGCGCAAATCCGCCTCGCCACGGGCGTTGTGCGCCATGTGCAACGTGCCCTCGCGGCGCAATTGGCAATCGATGTTGTATTTGTCGATCAGGCTGAACACCAGCGACGGCGCCGCGCCCAACATGCGGTTGAGCTGGCTGCCCACCGCTTCGCCGAAACCGGCTTCGATCTCGTCCGGCGGGATCCACAACCCGGCGTTCACCAGCCCGACGTTACGCCCCGAGCCACCATGACCGGTGCGATGGGCTTCGAGCACGGCGACGCTTTTACCCTGTTCCAGCAAATGAATGGCCGCCGACAAACCGGTGATGCCGGCGCCGATCACGCACACATCCACGTCGACCTCACCCTTGAGCGCGGCACGGTCCGGCCGACTGGGGGTGAGGTGTTCCCACAAACATGTTTCGCGTAGTGCCATTGCCAGACTCCGATGAGACCCAACAAACAACAATCTTGATGTGCAATGCGGTCGTATGTGGGATCAGTCGAAGGTGATGCCCTGCGCCAGCGGCAGCTCCAACGAGTAATTCACGGTATTGGTCTGCCGACGCATATACCCACGCCACGCATCCGACCCCGACTCACGCCCGCCGCCGGTCTCTTTCTCACCGCCAAACGCGCCGCCGATTTCCGCGCCACTCGGGCCGATGTTGACGTTGGCGATGCCGCAGTCACTGCCCACCGCCGACATGAACTGCTCGGCTTCGCGCACATCCGTGGTGAAGATGCACGATGACAAGCCTTGCGGTACGGCGTTGTTCAGACGCAGGGCTTCGGCGAAGTCGGTGTAGCCGACCACGTACAGGATCGGCGCGAAGGTCTCGGTGCACACCACGTCGCTTTGCTCGGGCATTTCCACAATCGCCGGCGACACGTAGTAGGCATTGGGGAAGGTGTCTTCCAGCTGGCGCTTGCCGCCGAACACCTTGCCGCCTTCGCTCAAGGCTTGCGCCAGGGCGTCCTGCATGTTGTCGAAGCCGTGCTTGTCGATCAGCGGGCCGATCAGGTTGCCTTCCAGCGGATGGCCGATGCGCACTTTGGCGTAGGCCGCCTTGAGGCGCGTGACGATTTCTTCCTTGACCGACTCGTGGGCGATCAGGCGGCGCAAGGTGGTGCAGCGCTGGCCGGCGGTGCCGACGGCGCTGAACAGAATGGCGCGTACGGCCATGTCCAGGTCGGCGCTTGGGCCGAGGATCATCGCGTTGTTGCCGCCCAGTTCGAGGATGCTGCGAGCGAAACGCGCGGCGACTTTCGGTGCGACTTCGCGGCCCATGCGGGTGCTGCCGGTGGCGCTGATCAACGCTACGCGTGGGTCATCCACCAGCGCAGCACCGGCATCGCGACCACCAATGATCACCTGGCTGAGGTACTGCGGGGCATCGTTAAAGTTCTTCAGCACGCGCTCGAACAGCGCCTGGCACGCCAGGGCGGTGAGCGGGGTTTTTTCCGACGGTTTCCAGATCACGGCGTTGCCGCACACCAGGGCCAGGGCGGTGTTCCACGCCCACACCGCAACCGGGAAGTTGAAGGCGCTGATCACGCCGACCACGCCCAGCGGGTGCCAGGTTTCACGCATGTGGTGGCCTGGGCGTTCGGAGGCGATGGTCAAGCCGTACAACTGGCGCGACAGGCCGACGGCGAAGTCGCAGATGTCGATCATTTCCTGCACTTCACCCAGGCCTTCCTGGGTGATCTTGCCGGCTTCCCAGGACACTAGCTCGCCCAGGTCGGCCTTGTATTCACGCAGCATGTCGCCCAATTGCCGTACCAACTCGCCACGACGTGGGGCCGGGACTTTGCGCCAGGCCTCGAATGCATGCTCGGCGCGACTGACCTGTTGCTCCACCTCGGCGGCGCCTTCCCAGTGCACGCTGCCGATCCGGCTGCCGTCAATCGGCGAATGCACGGGCTGTTTACCCGCCTGGTACAGGGCCGGGTTCACCCCGAGACGATCAAGCAATGCGGCAACCATGGGTCACTCCTTCAAATCTGCGTACAAAAAATCGCGCCGCAACACGCACGGCGATCCAGACCTTATTTGTAGCTGGCCCAAGACTTGCCAACAAACGACGATTAGGCGAGATATCATTCCGTTTATTCATGCAAAGCATAAAAAGAGGCACGCCGTGCTGAACAAAAGACATTTGCCCTCGATCACCGCCCTGCAGTGTTTCGAAGCCGCTACCCGCCACCTGAGCTTCACCCGCGCCGCCGAGGAGCTGAACCTCACGCAGAGCGCGGTGAGCAAACAAGTGGCGCAATTGGAGGAGTTGCTGCAGCACCTGTTGTTTCGCCGCGTGCGTCGCCGCCTGCAAATGACTCCGGCGGGCGATTTGTACCTGGTGGAAGTGCGCAAGATCCTCACCCAGGTGGAGATGTCCACCCATTACCTGCGCTCCTACGGCGGCGAAACCGAAGTGCTGCGCGTGTCCACGCCCTACACCTTCGGCGCACGCTGGCTGGTGCCGCGCCTCAAGGGCTGGCGCCTGCGCCACCCACAGATCCACCTGGACCTGTGTAACGAGCAGGAACCGGACGAATTGCTGCAGGGCAAGGCCGACCTGGCCTTCTATTTCGGCCAGGGCTCGCGCCCCGGCACCGAGAGCTTGAAGCTGTTCAGCGAAGAACTGGTGCCGGTGTGCGCACCGGAAAGCCTGCCGGCCAAACCTTTGACCGACCCTACGCAGCTCAGCAAGTTGGTGTTGTTGCAAAACGCCTCCCGCCCCCAGGGCTGGCATGACTGGTTCGCCAGCCAGGGTTACCAGACTGAGCACAGCTACCATGGCCCGCGTTTCGATACGTTCTATATGTGCATTCGTGCGGCACAGGTGGGGTGTGGCGTGGCGCTGCTGCCGCGCTTCCTGGTGGAAGAAGAACTGGCCGACGGCAAGTTGGTGATCCCTTGGCAGCATGCGATGCCGAGCCAGGATGCCTACTACCTGGCGTATCCAGAGCATTCGGCGGAAGTGCCCAAGGTGCGCGATTTTGTGAAGTGGATGATGGCTCAGGTTATTTAGTGCCCGATAGCGTCAGTAGCTTTGGCAAAAAAAATCACTGGCAAAACCCCACAGGTCTATGCGCCACTAGCCCCTTCCTCAATTGCGCGTAAAGGCCGGCGCCATCGCCGACCCGTCTGGAGATTCCCGTTATGAGCGAGAGTGTGTTTGCCGATCGCATCGTGCAGAACCTGCTCGACACCGACTTCTACAAGCTGACCATGATGCAGGCGGTGCTGCACAACTACCCCAACGTGGAAGTTGAATGGGAGTTTCGTTGCCGTAACAGCGAAGACCTGCGCCCGTACCTGGCGGAGATCCGCTACCAGATCGAGCGCCTCGCCGAGCTGAGCCTGAGCCCGGACCAGCTGGGGTTCCTGGAACGCATCAGTTTTATGAAACCGGATTTTCTGCGCTTTCTGGGGCTGTTTCGCTTCAACCTGCGCTATGTGCAGACCGGCATCGAGAACGGCGAGCTGTTTATCCGCCTGCGTGGGCCGTGGCTGCATGTGATCCTGTTCGAAGTACCGCTGCTGGCCATCGTCAGCGAAGTGCGTAACCGCTACCGCTACCAGACTGTGATCCTCGAACAGGCCCGCGAGCAGTTGTACCGCAAGTTCGACTGGCTGACCGCGAATGCCGGCAGCGATGAACTATCGGAACTGCAAGTGGCCGACTTCGGCACGCGCCGGCGCTTTTCGTACCGAGTGCAGGAGGAGGTGGTCAATGTGCTCAAGCACGACTTCCCCGGGCGCTTTGTCGGCACCAGCAACGTACACCTGGCCCGCGAGCTGAACATGAAACCCCTGGGCACCATGGCCCATGAGTGGATCATGGCCCACCAGCAACTCGGCCCGCGCCTGATCGACAGCCAGATCGCCGCCCTCGACTGCTGGGTCCGCGAATACCGTGGCCTGCTGGGCATCGCCCTGACCGATTGCATCACCACCGATGCGTTCCTCGGCGATTTCGACTTGTACTTCGCCAAGCTGTTCGACGGCCTGCGCCACGACTCCGGCGACCCGGTGCAGTGGGCCGAAAAAGCCATCGCCCATTACCACAAGCTCGGTATCGAACCAATGAGCAAGACGTTGGTGTTTTCCGACAGCCTGTCGTTGCCCAAGGCCCTGGAGATTTTCCGCGCGTTGCGTGGCCGCATTAATGTGAGCTTCGGCATCGGCACCAACCTGACCTGCGATATTCCAGGCGTGGAACCGATGAGCATCGTGCTTAAAATGACCGCCTGCAATGGCCAGCCCGTCGCGAAAATCTCTGATGAAGCGGGCAAGACCCACTGCACCGACCCGAATTTTGTCGCCTATTTACGTCACGTTTTCAAAGTACCTGCCATTTCCAGCAAGGAGTGAATCATGCAAGCCGTACAGCGTGAGATTGCGCAGCAGCTCAAGGTGCAAGCGCCATTCAAAGACCAGGCCGTCCTTGAAGCCGAGGTGGCCCGGCGCGTGACCTTTATCCAGGACTGCCTGCGCAATTCGGGCCTCAAGGCCCTGGTACTGGGCATCAGCGGCGGTGTCGACTCCCTCACCGCCGGCCTGTTGGCCCAGCGCGCCATGCAGGAACTGCGCGCCCGTAACGGTGATGAGGCGTATAAATTCATCGCCGTGCGCCTGCCCTACGAAACCCAGTTCGACGAAATCGACGCCCAGGCCTCGGTGGACTTTATCGACCCGGACGAGCGTCACACCGTGAATATCGGCCCGGCGGTGAAATCCCTGGCCAATGAAGTGGCGGCGTTTGAAGGCAAGGCCGCGGTGTCCCGCGACTTCGTGCTGGGCAACACCAAGGCGCGCATGCGCATGGTGGCGCAGTACACCATTGCCGGCGCCGCCGGTGGATTGGTGATCGGGACCGACCATGCGGCGGAAGCGGTGATGGGCTTTTTTACCAAGTTCGGTGATGGCGCGTGCGACCTGGCGCCACTGAGCGGGCTGGTGAAAAACCAGGTGCGCGCAATCGCACGCCACTTTGGCGCGCCGGAGTCGTTGGTGGAGAAGGTGCCGACGGCCGACCTCGAAGACCTGTCGCCGGGCAAGCCGGACGAAGCGTCACATGGCGTGACCTATGCCGAGATCGATGCGTTCCTGCATGGCGAACCGGTGCGCGAGGAAGCGTTCAGGATTATCTGTGAGACGTATCGCAAGACTGAGCACAAGCGGGTGATGCCGTTTGCGCCGTGAGGCGAGTCAGATAGTTTTGCATTGATTGTCAGGCCGCTATCGGGGGCAAGCCCCCTCCCACACTTGACCGAGTTCGAGCATGAGAATGCGGTCGAATGTGGGAGGGGGCTTGCCCCCGATGAACGATAACGCGGTCTTACTTGACGACCACAGTGCCTTTCATCATCGAAATGTGGCCCGGGAACGAGCAGAAGAACGCGTAGTCGGTCCCGGCTGCCAGCTTCGACACATCGAATGTCACCGAATCTTTCTCGCCGGCACCGATGATCTTGGTGTGGGCGATGATGCGGGTGTCACCTTCTTTCAGGTAGTTCTTGTCGATACCGGCACCCATGCCGTCGCTGGCGATGCCAGGCATATCGGCGGCAGAACTCAGCACCCAGTTATGCCCCATGACATTTTTCGGCAAGCTGCCGGAGTGAGTCAGCTCCACGGTGAACGTCTTGCAGCTTTTGTCGATTTCAATGGCTTTGGTGTTGAAGGACATCTGGTCAGTGGAGTCGACGGTGACCTTGCACTCTGCAGCAAGCAACTGGCCACTCGCCAGAGTCAGCAGGGAAACAGCAAAGATTTTCGCAAACATGTGAATCTCCAAGGCAGGGTTTAAAAACGCGGATTGCGGTAAGGGTGCCTCATACGGGCTTGAGTTCTTATGATCTGAATCAACAAATTGTATACAACTTTAGGCTATCAGACTTATCAACACAATCTACCAGCCAAAGTCGCAGCACCCGCCTATGATCGGCCCCATCACCCACTGGAGCCCGAGCCATGCCCTTCAATCAATTCTTCAACGGCCTGTTGGCCGCGTATGCCTGCGGTAAGTGAAGGCCAAGCGCGCTGCTAAGCTGCTACCATAGCGACCCAAGGCAGCCGCGCGCCGCCACCCTCACCTTCGACCCTAGAGGATCGCCCATGGCCAAACCCAATTACTCCTTCGCCAAACGTCAGAGAGACCTGGCCAAGGAACAGAAGAAAGAGGAAAAGCTGCAACGCAAGAAAGCCGCCGCCGATGAAGAAGCCGGCGCACTGAACCCGGACGTCGACGCAGAAGAAACGAGCGACGAGACTGAAGCACCAAAAGATCCGGCTGAATAATTTCCTTTGTGGTGAGCAGGCGCGCCCTGCTCACCACAATCCACCGTTACTCCAGCGGCATCACCGTCACCCGCACTTCCGGGTCATGGCTCCCTCCCCCCAGAATCACCCCCCGCAACGGCGACACATCGGAAAAATCCCGGCCCCAGGCCAGGGTGATGTGCTCCAGTGCCGGCTGCACGTTGTTCGTCGGGTCAAAATCCACCCAGCCCGCCACCGGGCAAAACACCGAAACCCACGCATGGGACGCATCGGCGCCGATCAGTCGTGGCTGGCCGGGCGGTGGCTGGGTGAGCAGGTAGCCGCTGATATAACGCGCCGCCAGGCCTCGCGAACGCAGGCAGGCGAGCATCAGGTGGGCAAAGTCCTGGCACACGCCGCGGCGGCGTTCCAGCACTTCCACCAACGGCGTGGCGACTTGGGTGGCTTCGGCATCAAAGGTAAATTCACTGAAGATTTTTTCCATCAGTGCCTGCACGCCAAGCAACAACGGCTCGCCGGGCGGGAAACAACTTTCGGAGAACTCGACGAAGGTTTTCTTCAGGTGCACGTAGGGGGATTCGAAGCGATAGCGGCACGCTTCGATCCGCTCAGGGGTCATTGCCTGGCTGCTGTAGGTCAGGCTGTCTCGCGTCCGGTCCCAGGGCGGCGACTGTTGGAAGTCCAGCAGCGGTCGTGCCAGCACTTCCACGGTCAACCCGGCATTGACCAACAGCTCATCGTGGGGCCGCTCGAAGGCCAGGCGCGTGATCGGGTTGCCGAACACATCCAGCTCATCGCGTCGCGACGATGGCTGCGGGCTGATCTCCAGCTGTTGCGAGGTGCAGCGCTGCCAGGCGCACGGCCGGGGCCACAAATGCGCCAGCTGCTGGGCCAGGGACACCGGGCTGTCGTAGTGGTAATGGGTATCGTGAAAAATCTGGTAGCGCGCGCTCATTACACCGACACCGTTTGCTGGCTGACATCATCCACATGGGCAAAATGGCGCAGCGCCAGGCGATCCGACACTTGCCCGCTTTCATCGGCCACCGCTTGCAGCAGGTCGGCCAGGCCATCCAGTGCGGCGCGCACACTGGTTTCGCCGAACAGTCCGTTCTCCAGGCAACCCAGGTCGAAACGCGCCAGGCGCTCCACCAAGGGCGCCAGGCCGGTTTCGCGGGGCACGCCGAAGTCATCGTTGAGACGACGCAGGGTGCGGCTCACCAGCTTGAGCTGGAACAGCACCGCATGGGGGTTCTGCTCGTCGAGCAGCAACAGGTCGAGCACCGGAATCAACTGCGGCACCGCCAGGTAGCGCGAGCGATAGGTGATGCTGCTGTTGCCCAGCTCCAGCAACCACTCCAGCCCCGCCTGATCGAATACCGCCACGCCGCGCAGGAACGCCGCGAGGCTGCTGCTCAGAAATTGCAGGCGCTCGATACGCCGGCCCATCATCAGGAAACGCCAGCCTTCGTCGCGGGTCATGTCGTCCAGGGCAAAGCCGGACAACGCCGCGAGGGACATCACCAGCCGGTTAAGGAAATCCAGTAACTCACCAAAGTCCGGGCTTTCACGCTCCAGCTCCATGGCTTCGCGTTGCAACTCGACCAGGGCCTGCCAGTTCTCGCGGGACAACTTGCCACGCACCTGGGACGCCGCCCACTGCAAGCGCTGCAGGTTGGCACGCAGGCTTTGCGGCCAGTCATCGCCGAGCAACGCCGCCATCAGGCGTTCGGGCAGCTCGTCTTCCTCCGGCAACAGACGCAGGTTTTCACCCAACTCTACCGCCGCCTGCAGCGCCAATGGGTCGTCGCCATCGACATAGCGCGCCAGCACGATACGCAGCCAACGTGCGCTGTCATCGCAGCGCTCGCAATAACGGCCAAACCAGAACAGGTTCTCTACCACGCGCGACGGCAGATAAGGATCACGGCGCACCAGGTCATGGGCACCAATCGTGCGCTGCGCGCGCCACTGCTCGCTGCCCGGTGCGCGTTCGCCGAGCACCCAGGTGTCTTTGCTTGCGCCACCGCGTTGCATCGACACCACTTCGGCATCGGCCTCGGCCGCCACGCGGGTCAGGCCGCCAGGCAGTACGCGGTAGCCCTCGGCGCTGGCCACGGCGTACACGCGCATGCCGATGGCGCGGTGTTGCAGGTGGTCATCCACGGTGTGCCACACCGGCGCCTGGGACAGTTGCGCCAATTCCTGGGCGACATAGGCGTAGGGCCGCGCACGCATGCGTTCGGCCAGGGCCTGGCGTTGCTCATCGTTCAAATCGCGGCCAAACACCGGGGCGAAACTCTGCGACGGGAAGGCCGGCTTGATCAGCAGCTCAGGCAGTTTCTCCAAGGCTTCGGCGAGCACCGGCGCCTCACCGCACCACCAAGTGGCGATGGACGGCAGGATCAGTGCTTCGCCGAACAGGAATTCATTGATCTTGGGCAGAAAGCCCAGCAGGCCCGGGGACTCCAGCACGCCGCTGCCCAGGGCATTGGCGACCAGCACATTGCCCTGGCGCACGGCATCGAGCAGGCCGGGCACGCCCAGGGCCGAGTCGGTGCGCAGCTCCAGCGGGTCGCAGAAGTCGTCGTCCAGGCGCGCATGATCGCGTGCACCCGGCGCAGGCCGCTGAGGGTCTTGAGGAATACGGTGCTGTCGCGCACGGTCAGGTCGCCGCCCTCCACCAGTGGGTAGCCGAGCTGGCGGGCGAGGTAGAGGTGTTCGAAATAGCTTTCGTTGAAGCGGCCAGGGGTGAGCAGCACGATCAGCGGCGGCTGGTTGTCGCTCGGCGCCTGGCGGGCCAGGGTTTCCTGGAGTGTGCGAAAGAACCCGGTGAGGTGCTGCACCTGCAAGTCGCGGTACAGGTCCGGGAAGGCGCGGGACACGATGGTACGGTTTTCCAACGCATAACCGGCGCCGACGGCGCCTGGGTGCGGTCGGCGGTGACCCACCAACGACCATCCGGGGTGCGCGCCAGGTCCACGGCGTACAGGTGCAGAAAAGTACCGTCGGGCGGTTGGATGCCCTGGCACGGCCATAGGAAATTGTTATGCCCGAACACCAGTTCCGCCGGCAGCAAGCCTTCCTTGATCAGGCGCTGCGGGCCATAGAGATCGGCGAGCACGGCATTGAGCAGGCGCGCACGCTGGGCGATCCCGGCGGACAACTGCTGCCATTCATCGGCGGCCAGCACATGGGGCAGCAAATCCAGCTCCCACGGGCGGTCGGCGCCCTTGGGGTCGGCGTAGACGTTATAGGTCACGCCGTTTTCCTGGATCTGCCGCGTCAGCAGCGCCTGGCGCTGGGCCAGTTGCGCCGGGGTGCTGCGCTGCAGGTGATCGAGCAGGCGCCGCCAATGGGCACGCACGGCGCCGCTGTCGTCCAGCAGTTCGTGATAAGTACCCGCGGTCAGCGGGTAACGGTCGAGCAAGTCGGACATGGAACGCTCGGCAGAGGCAAAGGGGCTCAGATTAACTCAACAAACACTGCAAATCCGCTGGAGTCGCCGGGCTTTTGTGGTGAGCGGGCTTGCCCCGCGTGAGGCAAGCTCGCTCACCACAAAAACCCAGGAACAGTGAAATCGCATTCAGTCTTTTTTATTGGAGAAACGTCGTAGATCCAGAGTCATCGGCAGCTCGTCATTAATCTCCAGGTTTGGCACCGGCAGTTTTCCAGGCGTATGCCCCAAGCGGAAAAACCGTTCCTGCCGCCGGCTCTCAGCCCCGTTGGCGTTCACCGGCAAACTGTCGTAATTACGTCCGCCCGGATGCGCCACGTGGTACTGACAGCCGCCCAGCGAACGTTGCATCCAGGTATCCAGCAGGTCGAACACCAACGGCGCGTGCACCGCAATGGTCGGTTGCAGGCAGTTGGCCGGTTGCCACGCGCGGTAGCGCACACCCGCGACAAACTCACCCACGCGACCGGTCGGTTGCAGCGGCACTGCAATACCGTTGCAGGTCAGCACGTAGCGCTGCGGCGGCAGGCCGCTGAGTTTGACTTGCAAGCGTTCCAGCGACGAGTCCACATACCGCACGGTACCGCCCACCGCGCCCTCCTCGCCCAGTACATGCCAAGGCTCCAAGGCCTGGCGCAGTTCCAGTTCGATACCGCTGACGGCGTAGTCGCCCACCTTGGGGAAACGGAACTCCAGGTGCGCGGCAAACCACTCGGCGCGCAGCGGGTAGCCGACGGCGTTGAGTTCGACGATGACGTCGGCGAAATCCTGCTCAATAAAGTGCGGCAGCAGGAAGCGGTCATGCAGTTCGGTGCCCCAGCGCGCCAGTTTTGGCGGTGCATAGGGTTCACGCCAGAAACGCGCGACCAGCGCCCGCAGCAGCAGTTGCTGGGTCAGGCTCATACGTGCGTGGGGCGGCATTTCAAAGGCGCGCAGCTCCAGCAGGCCCAGGCGGCCTGTGGCACCGTCGGGCGAGTAGAGCTTGTCGATGCAGAATTCGGCGCGGTGGGTGTTGCCCGTCACGTCGATCAGCAGGTTGCGCAACAGGCGGTCTACCAGCCACGGCGGGCATTCTTCGCCGGGGGCGGGCATCTGTGCGAAGGCGATTTCCAGCTCATACAACGCATCATTACGTGCTTCATCCACCCGTGGCGCCTGGGAGGTCGGGCCTATAAACAGGCCGGAAAACAGGTAGGACAGCGATGGGTGGTTATGCCAGTAGCTGATCAAACTGCGCAGCAAGTCGGGGCGACGCAGAAACGGCGAATCCTTCGGCGTGGCGCCCCCGAGCACAAAGTGGTTACCGCCACCGGTACCGGTGTGGCGCCCGTCGATCATGAATTTTTCAGTGGTCAGGCGGGTTTGCCGGGCCTCTTCGTAGAGGAATTCGGTGCGCTCGACCAACTCGTCCCAGGTGGCGGACGGCTGCACGTTGACCTCGATCACACCCGGGTCCGGGGTAATCCGGAAGTTGCTCAGGCGCATATCGAACGGCGGCTCATAGCCTTCCAACAGCACCGGGCAATGCAACTCTTCGGCGGTGGCCTCAATGGCGGCCACCAGCTCCAGATAATCCTCAACGCGCTCCAGAGGCGGCATGAACAGGTACAGCCGGCCCTCACGTGCTTCGGCGCACAACGCGGTGCGGGTCAGCCAATCGGCGGATTCGTCCACCCGCGGCACGCGGTCCTCACTGGGTGCAGGCTCACCGTGGCTTTGCAGTTGCGCGGTGGTGGGCAGCTCCGGCTGCTCCTGATTCGGGTCGGTGGGGTGCACGAACGGATATTCCGCCGCCGTCACCCACGGTTGCGAAGCCAGCGGCAGGCGATAGCCCAGCGGCGAATCTCCCGGCACCAGGCGGCAGTGGTTGTCGCGCAGGTACCAGCGGCCGCTTTGCCAACGGTCATTGGCCGCCGTGCGCGCCAGCGGCAGTACCTGGCCGATGACTTTATCCAGACCCTGGCTGAACACTTTGCGCAGGCGTGCGCGCTCCAGCTCGTCGCTCAGGCGCGGGTCCTGGGCGGTGACGTTTTGCGCCAGCGCGCCTTCGCGCCACAGGTAGTAAAAATTATCTTCGAACGCGGGGAACACAAAGCGCGCCGGCAGCTTGAGACGCTCGGCGACGCTGGCCAGGAAACGCCCGGCCATCACGCCATCGGCGCCGTAGTCCTGCTGTTCATCGGCGATCAACGCGCTGTTGTGCCAGATCGGCACGCCGTCGCGGCGCCAGTAGCAGTTGAGCGACCAACGCGGCAGTTGTTCGCCGGGGTACCACTTGCCCTGGCCGAAATGCACCAGGCCCTTGGGCGCATAGTGCTGGCGCATGCGCTGGAACAGCTCGGCCGACAGGCGACGCTTGTCCGGGCCGAGGCGGCGGTGTTCCACTCGGCGCCATCGGGGTCGTCAATGGACACGAAGGTCGGTTCGCCGCCCATGGTCAGGCGCACGTCGTGCTTGAGCAGGTCGCCATCGATCTGTCGGCCCAGGGCCTGAATCGCCAGCCATTGTTCCTCGGTGTAGGGCTTGGTCACCCGAGGGGCTTCCCAGATCCGCTCCACCGACATTTCGTGAGTAAATTCGCACTCGCACGGTTCCACCAGCCCACTGATCGGTGCAGCGGACGATGGGTCAGGGCTACAGGCCAGCGGAATATGCCCTTCACCGGCAAACAAGCCGGACGTGGCGTCCAGGCCGATCCAGCGGCGCCGGGCAAATACACTTCGCACCAGGCGTGCAGGTCGGTGAAGTCCACCTCAGTGCCGGATGGGCCATCGAGGGCTTTGACGTCGGCGGTCAGCTGAATCAAGTAGCCGGACACAAATCGCGCCGCCAAGCCCAGGTTGCGCAACAGTTGCACCAGCAACCACGCCGAATCGCGGCACGAGCCGGAGGCGTTTTCCAGCGTGAACTCCGGGGTTTGCACGCCCGGCTCCATGCGGATCAGGTAGCCGATATCGGTGGCCAGGCGCTGGTTGAGGCCCACCAGGAAATCCACGGCGGGCAATGGCGTACGGTCGATACCGGCCAGGTAGGCCGCGAATTTAGGCGTCAGCGGCAGGGTTTCCAGGTACGGCGCCAGCTCGCGCTGCTCATCGGCGGCGTAGCTGAAAGGGATCTTCTCGGCGTAGGGCTCGAGGAAAAAGTCGAACGGGTTGAACACCGCCATCTCGGCGACCAGGTCGACTTCGATACGCAGTTCATCGGTCTTTTCCGGAAACACCAGGCGCGCCAGGTAATTGCCCTGGGGGTCTTGCTGCCAATTGATGAAGTGCTGCTCGGGCAGTACTTTGAGTGCGTAGGACAAAATCCGCGTGCGGCTATGGGCCGCCGGGCGTAAACGCACGATCTGTGGGCCGAGTTCAACAGCGCGGTCGTAGCGGTAATGCGTAACGTGGTGCAACGCGACATGAATCGACACGGCGGCCTCCTGCGAGCCAGGGCATGGACACAACGTGCGCAAGACTTATGCCAGAGCGGCGATCATTGCGCGTTATCGTAAGACCCGCTGCAGTAGAGCACCAAAACGGCGCCAATGTACGTAGCGTGGTGCAGGCGCTGCACATATTTGTGGCGCAGGGTGGCGAATCTACCCACCTAGCGTGCTTTGTGTGTTGCGATGATGGCTTGGCGCCGCCGCCTCACTTCAACGAGTTTCTGGCGCATTTCGCGGTGACGCTTACTGTTGAGCAGCAGCAACCCCAGCAGCGGGAACAGCAGGCTCAAGCCATAGGAAAGCGGATGCGGACCAAACGCGATGGTGGGCAGCACCCCCAGAACACAGAGCGCAAGCAATATCACCAGCGGCCATACCCATTGCGGCCGCCCGCGCGCGATCATGAAATTGCACTGCACGATGCCCCACGTCAGCGCGAGGCCACCCAGGAAGGAATACTTGAGGTTGTCGTCCATCGACAAGCGCGGGAAATAACTGTCGAAAATCAGTGGCACCGCAAACACCAGGCTGAACACCGCCGCAAAAATTGCGCCCATGAAGACCGGAAAGTACTGCGCCAGAAAACTGCGAATACTGGGTAGCTCATTCATTGCTCATTTCCTCATACAGTCCCACGGCAATGGTGCGCACATTCCCCGAGATTGCACTGCCGGAGAAACCGATGGCCGCGCCCAGGGCATCCTGTATCTGGGTCACCGTTGCATGCTTGACCTGGGCGGGGGTGAAACGCTTGGTCGCCTCGCCGGACAGTTGCTTCAACTTGAGCATTTTGGCGGTCATGCGCGGGTCCTGGATGCTGAGCAGCTCCTTCGTGAGCTTGGCGCGCTCTTGCCGGGTCAATCCTCGCAATACCTCCCGCACGCTTTTGCCGGTGGCGGCCTGGTTCAGTCGCACCAGCTTTATCGTGGTCAACGACGATGCGCCGACCCCGATCAACGACGCCGCATCCAGCGCGATCATTGTGTACTGATACCACTCCGAGCTGTCGAGCTTGTCGTTTTTGGAGGGGTCACTGATCTCATTGCTGACGCGATAGCCACTGGCGAAACACTGCAGTGTGCTGGCCGTGGCGGCGGTATAGCCGATGGCCGTGATCACGCTGCTGGCGCCCGCCGTGAAAGGCACGGCGACGGTACCGCTGAGCACGACGATCCAACCGATGATCGCGCCTGCGCAGGACAGAGACGTGTTGATCGCCTCTCCCACCAGGCGCGATTCGCGAGGGTTGTCCTGGACCTGTTGCGCAAACTGCGCCGGGGCAATGTACTTCTGCGCTTCACGCAAAATAATGCGTTTGGGGGCAATGCTGCAGATCGGCTGGAACTCACGCAGCGTGACCACGTTGAAATCGGCATCGATATACACGACGCCCGCCCCCACGATGGCCGGATCGGCATCAATGGCCGCAAACAGGCGCGGCAGGTTGATCTGGCTTTCGATGCGCTGGCGCGCCAGGAACTGGGAGCGGTTGGAGTCCATGCCGATGTTGAGCAGGGGGTTGCTCATTGGGGTGCTCTTCCTTGAAAGGGGTGGTGACTGGACTGACGCTATCGGGGGCAAGCCCCCTCCCACATTTTGAATGTATTCACGCAACAAGTGTGGGAGGGGGCTTGCCCCCGATGGCGATCTAATGGGCGCCACCTTAGCAAACAGGCAACCCAGTCGCCACACAGCAAAACGCCAGCTCAAGGCTGGCGTTCTGCATATTCAAGCGACGATCAACGCGGCACAACCGGCTTGCGCGCGGGCTTGCCGCCCTTGCCCTTGGCCGCATCGCTGCGCTCTTTGGCCGCCTGCTTGTTACGCGCCTGCGCGGCGGCCTTGGCTTGCTCGCGCTTGTCCCACGGGTTGCTGCCGTCGCTGCCACGCGGTGGCAGGCCGGTGTGCTGGGTGAGGATTTTGGTCGTCGTTTCCTTGGCGACCTTGTGGCTGCCGGCCGGCGTCGAGTTCTTGCGACGGGCGCTCTGGTAGCTGTCCGTGCTCGGCTGGTGCAGCGGGATCAACTGGTCCTTGCCCGAGCCGATCAGGTCGGCGCGGCCCATGCGGGTCAGCGCTTCACGCAGCATCGGCCAGCCTTTCGGGTCGTGGTAACGCAGGAACGCCTTGTGCAGACGGCGCTGCTCCTCGCTCTTGACGATGGTCACCGCGTCGCTCTTGTACGTCACCTTGCGCAGCGGGTTCTTGCCCGAGTGGTACATCGCGGTGGCGGTGGCCATTGGCGACGGGTAGAACGCCTGCACCTGGTCGGCACGGAAGCCGTTGCCCTTGAGCCACAGGGCCAGGTTCATCATGTCTTCATCGGTGGTGCCTGGGTGGGCGGCGATGAAGTACGGGATCAGGTACTGCTCCTTACCCGCTTCCTTGGTGTACTTCTCGAACATGCGCTTGAACTTGTCATAGCTGCCAATGCCCGGTTTCATCATCTGGTTGAGCGGACCTTCCTCGGTATGTTCCGGGGCGATCTTCAGGTAACCACCGACGTGGTGGGTGACCAGCTCTTTGACGTATTCCGGCGACTCGACGGCGAGGTCGTAGCGCAGGCCGGACGCGATCAGGATCTTCTTCACACCCGGCAATGCACGGGCGCTGCGGTACAGCTGGATCAGCGACGAGTGGTCGGTATTCAGGTTCGGACAGATGCCGGGGAACACGCACGATGGCTTACGGCACGCGGATTCGATTTCCGGACTCTTGCAGGCGATGCGGTACATGTTCGCGGTCGGGCCGCCGAGGTCGGAGATCACGCCAGTGAAGCCCGGTACCTTGTCGCGGATCTCTTCGATTTCGCGAATGATCGACTCTTCGGAACGGTTCTGGATGATGCGGCCTTCGTGCTCGGTGATCGAGCAGAAAGTGCAGCCGCCGAAGCAACCACGCATGATGTTCACCGAAAAACGGATCATGTCGTAGGCCGGGATTTTCTCCTTGCCGTACGCCGGGTGCGGGACTCGCGCGTAGGGCATGCCGAACACGTAGTCCATTTCTTCGGTGGTCATGGGAATGGGGGGCGGGTTGAACCACACGTCCACTTCACCGTGCTTCTGCACCAGGGCGCGGGCGTTGCCTGGGTTGGTTTCCAGGTGCAACACGCGGTTGGCGTGGGCGTAGAGCACCGCGTCACCGCGGACTTTTTCCACCGACGGCAAGCGGATCACAGTCTTGTCGCGGGTCATGCGCGGGCTGGCCAGGATCTGTACGACCTTGGCTTCTTCCGGATCATCGACCGGTCCCTTTTCCTGCTCGATGGCGCAGGCCTGGGTGTCCTGGGTGTTCACGTACGGGTTGATGATCTTGTCGATCTTGCCCGGACGGTCGATGCGCGTGGAGTCCACTTCGTACCAGCCCGCCGGCGTGTCACGGCGAATGAACGCAGTACCGCGCACGTCGGTGATGTCTTCGATCTTGTGGCCCCACGACAGACGCTGGGCGACTTCGACGATGGCCCGCTCGGCGTTGCCGTACAGCAGGATATCGGCGGTGGCGTCGATCAGGATCGAGTTGCGCACACGGTCCTGCCAGTAGTCGTAGTGGGCGATACGGCGCAGCGAGGCTTCGATGCCGCCAAGCACGATCGGCACGTTCTTGTAGGCTTCCTTGCAACGCTGGCTGTACACCAGGCTCGCACGGTCCGGGCGTTTGCCGGCCATGCCGCCGGGGGTGTAGGCGTCGTCGGAACGGATTTTCTTGTCGGCGGTGTAGCGGTTGATCATCGAGTCCATGTTGCCGGCCGCGACGCCGAAGAACAGGTTCGGCTCGCCAAGCTTCATGAAGTCGTCTTTGGACTGCCAGTTCGGCTGCGCAATGATCCCGACGCGAAAGCCCTGGGACTCCAGCAGCCGGCCGATGATTGCCATGCCGAACGACGGATGGTCAACATAGGCATCACCGGTGACGATGATGATGTCGCATGAATCCCAGCCAAGCTGATCCATCTCCTCCCTGCTCATCGGCAGGAATGGTGCAGGGCCGAAACATTCGGCCCAGTACTTGGGATAGTCAAATAAAGGCTTGGCTGTTTGCATGACGGTGACCGGTGTTGAGATGGAAAATCGCGGGCGCGGAATATAGCACAAAATTTGACCAATTCCGACGGTGGTAGTGGGTTTCTATTTTCAGCGCACTCAGGGGCTACCGGGCTAGGCATTGTTCAAAAAAATCGTGAGTAGGCTACCGACGATCGATCACTGCCCTGCATGGCCCACTCATGAACCACCCCGACACACCGGCTGCAATACCCGCCCTTAGCCTTCACAAAGACTTCATCGACACGCAATTGCCGTACTGGCTCAGCGAAGGGTCGTTGGAGTCCCGCCAGCAATTGCGTCGCCTCCTGATTGCCGGCAACCAGGCCCGGCACATGCTCAAAGCCCTCATGGATGAACTCAAAAGCCCCGAAACTTACGCTCGCCCACTGATACGCGAGGTCATCGACACACAGTTTTCCTTGTTCCTGAAGGATGAAACGTCCCTGTTAGTGCGCGAATGGAAAAACAGTCATTTATTGGGCCTGATAAAAAACCACACGAGGACCACCGAACAGAGCTTGCTGGAAGCTGCGTTACAGAATTTTGAATCTTCGGAAGCCGAAAAAGATGGCATGGAACCAGGCTCCGGTCTTTATAACGTGACCGAAAGCGGCCGAACACTGAGCCTGCTTGCGCCGACGGATTTCGCCACTGCATGTCGTGAACTGGATATCGGTGGCAAGTACCTGAAACACCTGACTGACGTGCTTGAACCCGCCCCCCTGCCTGGCAGCACGCGCACCGCTGCAACGGTGCTTGGCTTGTTCAGTGAGAATGACCGGCAGGCCTTTGGAGTCGCGCTGACCATCAGTTATATGAAGGGACATATAAACGCCCGGCTTTACGCACAACTGCAGAGCCTGCAACAAACAGGCAGTCACGTTGAATTGCCCTGCAGTCACCTGACCCTCGGCGGCGTGGTGCTGCCCAATGTGCTGATGATTCATGCACGCAGGCACATCAACGAATACCTGCTATATGTCCCGGAAGACCCGATTGCGCCCTTTTTTGCGTACCGTTCGCTGCATGAGATTGAGCAGACCTTGGTTTCACGCTTGAGCGATCCCGAGTACCTGGCGTTTTTCAATCGCCTGGTGCCTTTGCAGCATCAAGGCACATTGTTGGCCCTGAAGCCGGGAGGGATTGAATGGGTCGACAAGGGGCAACTGATCGGACAGCGAATAGTCTCCTCGTATGCCCGCCTGAAGGAGCCGATGACGCTGACGCCGACCCAGGGCGACGTGTTTCAGGCCATGGCCCGCCGGCGTATCGCCCAGATCAAAAGTGACGCACGCGTCCTGGCGGTCTCCACAGCCGATATCGATATCGTCAGCCGGCAGAAACGCCTGCAGCGCTGGAAGGATCTGGGCCAGTCACTGCTGTTCTTTGCGGCGTCGTTTATCCCCATCGTTGGGGAAGTGTTGCTGGCCGTCACGGCCGGTCAGTTGATTCATAGCGTTTATAACGGTTTTGCCGCCTGGAGCCGCGGCGACAGCGACGAAGCTTTAAATGACCTTTTGGATGTGGTGGACACCGTCGCGCAAGCCGTGGTCACGGCCGGCGCCATCAAAGCCACGGGGTTTACCGCCGGTTTGGTGAAAGTCCACTTGCGCAACAAAGGCTATCGTCTCTGGAACCCGGACCTGGCTCCCTACCTGCATCCCACGACGCTACCTCAGGGGCTTGCCGCCGATAGCCAGGGCATCTACCGGCATAAACAACAGCAGTTTCTGAACATCGATGATGGCATTCACGCGGTACAACGCACCGCCAAGGGCGACCAGTGGGAACTGCCTCACCCTACCGATCCGCAAGCTTACAAGCCGCCATTGCTCAGTAACGGCGTTGGCGGCTGGCGCCATGCCCATGAAAGCTCGCGGGACTGGGACGACCTCAAACTGATAAAACGACTGGGGCCCGACGCCGCGAATATCAAGCAGCCCATGGTCGAACCTATATTGCTGATTGGCGGTGTCGACACGGCGGCCCTGCGCCAGGTCCATCAGGATGTCCTTCGCCCTGCGCCGAAGCTGCGTGACACGGTCAAGCACTTCAACCTGCAACAAGAACTCAAGGAGTTCGATCTGAACCGCGCCGAAGGTGCGAGCGTGACGCCACACTCACCTTTCATTCAGCTCTACCTGGTGTGCTCACTGCGTGACTGGCCAACGAATCGCACGCTGAAAATCGTCGATGAGCAGCAAAACGTGCTGATCAGTCAAGGCACCGGCCCGATTGAAATACGGATCCCAGAGGCACGCTTCAGAAAAGGCGAACTGCTGCACGCCTTGGAACAACAGTTGTCACAAGCCGAATTCAACCGGCTGATGCCCAATCTCTACCTGACATACCTGACCAAAGTGGAGAACCTGGCAAGGAACCTTCACGCCACTGCGCAGACCCGGCATCAAACCTTGTTTACCTGGCTCAAGTCGATCAATGACAAGACAAACGACCCGATTCAAACCGATATTCACGCACTCGTCCCCGAGCTTTCGAAAAGCCATCTTGAGGAGATGGCTGCCGTGCTTGGCCCGCAGGAACGAACACGCCTGCAACGTGAAAAAAGCCTGAGTTCCCTGCAACGCTGGGAAGCCGAACAGTACGCCAGCGATGCCCGCAATCGTGCGGTTTACGAAGGCGTCTATTTGGACTCGATGAACAATTCCGACAGCGTGCCGCTGATATTGCATAGCCTGGAGCAGTTGCCCGGCTGGCCGCCTTTGCGGCAGATCGAAGTCAATAAAAGCAACGGTCAGTTGCTTTACCGCATCGGCGACAAAAGCGCTGCTACCCACCACATCTTGGTAACTGAACGCGATATGTATGCGACCTACGATGGCGTAACCAAAAAACGACTGCACGAGTCGACCACGCTCTTCGACGCCATTGGTCAAACGCTGTCCAACACCGAGCGCGACAACCTGCTCCAGCAATCAGGAGCAAAGGATTTGCGCGAGGCCGTGCGCAAGGCCTGCTCGCGGTCGCAGGCCCAAGAAGCCCCTTTGCGTGCAGCGATCAATCGTGAGCAAGCGGTTGCCGGCGAGGGTCAGCCTTTCGATCCTCTTTTCGCCGCCCCCACTCCACCCGAGGGCTTGACGCTGCGCGCTGATGGTACCTATCAGAGCCTTGCGCAGCCGGATGGCAGCTATCGTTATTACGTACAGGAACAGGGCGCTTACTTTCAAATCAAACCCGATGGGTCAGACTGGCGACTGATCGACGCCCGGAGCCGATTCAGGGCTTACCAGCCTTACGTGCGCCGCAAAACCGGCGGCGGCTGGGAAATAGACCCCGTCAACGGAGCGCTGCTGGGAGGCCTGAAAGACCTACCGTCATCCCCGGACGATTCCATGGATACCAGCAGCAGTGACTTCATCACCGCCGAGTCCTCTGCCAGCGAGTATGAGTCCGCTACAGAGGGTACGGTGGAACTACGCTACAGCGCCAATGAGTTAGCGTATATGCGCTCGATGCGTGGCTATCAGTACAGTCAGAACTACCGCCGCATCTATGACCGCGCCAACAACGGGCGCTACCCGCTGCGCGATGAACAGGGCCTTCCAATGCGTATCAGACATATACAAAGTCACTCGAAATCGTTGATCACTGGCGAGGTGCGAAAGAGCGACGTGCTTCGGCCTTATATCCGCTGGGAAGGTTTTGAAGACGTCGCACGCCTTTATGAAGACAAGTTGGAGCTCGTAACCTTTACCGCAGCTCATCAAAAATTTGCACCGGAGGCCGCAATGATCGGCGAGGCTGCCGTGGTCAGCAGACGCGCGATCAGTAAAGGCGAGCCCCTGGGTGTTTATGGCGGGGAGGTGTTGCCATATGAGATTGCCCGAAGACGTCGAGACCCTTACTTGATGCAGATCAGGGATATCAGACCAACCTCACCTTACGCGCTGAACATGCAACCTGTGCTCTCGGGAGACAACATTCTGTCCAGAATCAACACTATTTTTGAATATGAGAACGGGCAGCCGGTCAGGCAGGCGGCAACCGGTTACAACACCGAAGCGGCACAATTTCGGGTAATGACCCAGGTCGGCGAAAAACCGCAGGAACAGGCGATCCTTACCGCGCTATTCGCCACGCAGGATATACCCGCTGCCACCGAACTGCGTTGGAATTACCAATACGACGAAGCAACGATCAGAGCGATTTTTCAGCGCTGAGCGACTTATTCGTCGTCATCAAAGTTGTAACTACCCGGCGCCAGGTTCTCGAAGCGCGTGTATTTACCGATGAACGCCAGACGGATAAAGCCGATCGGGCCGTTCCGCTGCTTGCCGATGATGATCTCGGCAATGCCCTTGTGTTCGGTTTCGGGGTGGTACACCTCGTCGCGGTAAACGAACATGATCACGTCGGCGTCCTGCTCGATCGCGCCGGATTCACGCAAGTCGGAGTTGACCGGGCGCTTGTTCGGGCGCTGTTCCAGGGAGCGGTTGAGCTGGGACAGCGCCACCACCGGGCAGTTGAATTCCTTGGCCAGGGCCTTGAGGGAACGCGAGATCTCGGAAATTTCGTTGGTGCGGTTGTCGCCGCTGGAACCGGGGATCTGCATCAATTGCAGGTAGTCGATCATGATCAGCGCGATCTCGCCGTGCTCACGCACCAGGCGGCGGGTACGTGCACGCATTTCCGACGGGCTGATGCCGGCGGTGTCATCGATAAACAGCTTGCGATCGTTGAGCAGGTTGACCGCCGAGGTCAGACGCGGCCAATCGTCGTCTTCCAGCTGGCCGGAACGCACCTTGGTCTGGTCGATTCGCCCGAGGGACGAGAGCATACGCATGATCAGCGATTCACCTGGCATCTCAAGGGAGTACACCAGTACCGCCTTGTCGCTGCGTAACACGGCGTTTTCCACCAGGTTCATCGCAAAGGTGGTCTTACCCATGGACGGACGGCCGGCGACGATGATCAAGTCAGACGGCTGCAAGCCGCTGGTTTTCTCGTCGAGGTCGGTGTAGCCGGTGGAAATACCGGTAATGGCGGCGTCGGTATTGAACAACGTGTCGATGCGGTCGATGGCCTTGGTCAACAGATCGTTGACGCTGACCGGGCCGCCGGTTTTCGGACGCGCTTCGGCGATCTGGAAAATCTGGCGTTCGGCCTCGTCAAGGATCTCGGCAGCGGTGCGGCCTTCGGGGTTGAAGGCACTGTCGGCGATTTCGGTGCTGATGCCGATCAACTGGCGCAGGGTGGCGCGCTCACGAACGATCTGGGCATAGGCTTTGATGTTGGCGACGGACGGCGTGTTTTTCGCCAACTCACCGAGGTAGCCCAGGCCGCCGACTTGAGAGGTTTGACCTTCTTTGTCCAACTGCTCGGCCAGCGTCACTACGTCGATCGGCGAGTTCTGGTCGGCCAGTTTGGCGATGGCGCGGAAGATCAGGCGGTGGTCATGGCGATAGAAGTCACCGTCCGAGACTTGATCCAGCACGCGCTCCCAGGCGTTGTTGTCCAGCATCAAGCCACCGAGCACGGCCTGTTCGGCCTCGATGGAGTGCGGCGGCACCTTCAGGGCAGCGGTTTGCAGATCGTATTGCTCAGGAGCTGAAATATCGTTCATGGCCACTTGGAATTTGGGGGTTGTAGAAAAACAAAAGGCACGACCTGTAAACAGGATCGTGCCCGATGTTAACCGCCTGGCACACGAGGTGCCAGTCAGTTAGGTGCTGCTTAAGCTGCTACCACGACAACGCGTACGGTGGCTTCAACTTCGGCGTGCAGGTGCACGGCTACGTCGAATTCGCCTACGTTGCGGATGGTGCCGTTCGGCAGACGAACTTCGCTCTTCTGCACTTCAACGCCGGAGGCGGTCAGTGCATCAGCGATGTCGTGAGTACCGATCGAACCGAACAGCTTGCCTTCGTCACCGGCGGTGGCAGTGATAGTCACTTCCAGCTCAGCCAGTTGGGCAGCGCGCGTTTCAGCCGAGGCTTTCTTGTCTGCTGCGGCTTTTTCCAGCTCGGCACGACGCTCTTCAAACGCAGCCAGGTTGGCAGCGGTTGCAGCGGTGGCTTTGCCGTATGGCAGCAGGTAGTTACGACCGTAGCCGGCCTTAACGTTTACTTTGTCGCCCAGGTTGCCCAGGTTGGCGACTTTTTCCAGAAGGATCAGTTGCATGTGAAAATCCTCTAACTTTTAACCTTCACCGTTCGCGCCATCGGCATCTTTCGACGCCAGACGTCCGCGAAAATCAATCAGGCCGTCGACAATGGCAATCACCACGAGTAACGGATAAATCAGCTGCATGAACGGCAGTATCGTGACGTACAACCCCACCAGCCAGAACTTGGCCAGGCGCTTCTGCGCGACCAGCCCGTGAATCAGGGCCAATCCGGCAAACACCAGCGGTACGCTGCAAAACAGCATCAAAAAGGCCATCTGTGGACCGAGGTTCGGTCCGACAACCATCAATGCCAGCAGCAACATCGCCGGGCCCGCGGGGATTCTGATACTGCGAAATTCGCGACCAAAACCACCCGGGTTGTACAACAGCGCCTGCCAATAACGCCCAAGTATCAGGCTCAGCACGCTGACGACCTGCATTATTGCCGCCATAAGGCCGGTCAGGACCGGTGCAATCAGTGTTGCCAGACGCGCTCGCTCATCTACCGAAAGCTGCTGGTAGAGTTCCCCGAGGGCCAGCGGCAGGACCTTGACGATCTCCTGCGCCACCACCTCGATTTGCGGGCGGAAAGCCGCGTCAATCAACAGCGAAAACACCAACCCCAATGCCACGCTGACCAGCAGCGTACGGACCCAGGACTCACTTGCGCGCAGAACCAACGCAAGGCTCGATGACCCCAGCAGTACCAGAAGTACCTTGGGCTCATCCAGCTTCAGCCACCAGAACAAAGCGGCCAGCAATCCCAGGGCGAGGACGCCAACGGCGTCCTGCAAACCGCGCCGCAGCAGCACAAGGCAACCTGCGGCAGCACCCAACCAATAAAGCAACGGCAATGCCGCACAGCCAGCCACTACCAGAGTGGCCTGCATACGACCGCGCATGATGAACTCAGCTAAGGCGCGCATGCATTCAATCCTTTACTACTTGTCGACTGCCCGGTCTCAGCGGCCGTGGCTGTCGGTGTAGGCCAGCAGGGCCAGGAAGCGGGCGCGCTTGATAGCGGTGGCCAGCTGACGCTGATAACGAGCTTTGGTACCGGTGATGCGGCTTGGAACAATTTTGCCGGTCTCGGATACGTAGGCTTTCAGAGTGTTGAGATCTTTGTAGTCGATCTCCTTCACTTCTTCAGCGGTGAAGCGGCAAAACTTACGACGACGGAAGAAACGTGCCATTTGATAGGCTCCTTAATAAGGTCCGTGGATTACTCGTCAGCGTTATCGCTGCTGTCGCTGTCATCACTGTCAGCGCTATCAGCGCCTTCGTGCTCAGGACGGTCGCGACGCTCACGGCGCTCACTGCGGTTTTCTTCAGCCTTGAGCATCTCGGATTGGCCGGTAACGGCTTCTTCGCGACGGATGACCAGGTTACGGATCACTGCATCGTTGTAGCGGAAGTTGTCTTCCAGCTCGGCCAGGGCCTTGCCAGTGCACTCAACGTTCAGCATCACGTAGTGAGCCTTGTGAACATTGTTGATTGCGTAGGCCAGTTGACGACGGCCCCAATCTTCCAGACGGTGGATTTTGCCGCCGTCTTCTTCGATCAGCTTGGTGTAACGCTCAACCATGCCGCCGACTTGCTCGCTTTGATCCGGGTGGACCAAAAAGATGATTTCGTAATGACGCATGAATGCTCCTTACGGGTTGTAGCCTGCCGCTCAAAAACGGTCAGACAAGGAGTGAATGACACTTATGGATCTTGCCGCAAGGGAGGCACATAGGCGCCTGCCGGGTGGGCAAGGGGCGCAATAGTAGAGGAGCAGGGGGGAAGCTGCAAGCTACAAGCTACAAGTGGTCAACCACCGTGCTTTTAACTTGCAGCTTGAAGCTTACGACTTGCGCGAAGCGACTGCCTTTTTGGCCCCACGCTGACGCTGGGCTTCAAACAAGCACACGCCGGTCGCCACCGACACGTTCAGACTGCTGACGCTACCGGCCATCGGCAGGTGCACCAGGTAATCGCAATGCTCACGGGTCAGACGGCGCATGCCTTTGCCTTCGGCGCCCATGATCAGGATGGTCGGCCCGGTGAGGTCCTGGTCATAAATGCTGACCTCGGCCTCTCCCGCCGTGCCCACAATCCACAGGCCGCGCTGCTGGAGCTTCTCCAACGTGCGCGCCAGGTTGGTCACGGCCACCAGCGGAATCACTTCCGCCGCACCGCAGGCCACTTTACGTACCACTGGCGTCAAGGTAGCCGACTTGTCCTTCGGCACGATCACCGCCAGCGCACCGGCCGCATCCGCCGAGCGCAGGCAGGCGCCGAGGTTGTGCGGGTCGGTAACGCCGTCCAGCACCAGCAACAGTGGCGCGCCTTCGGTACGGTCGAGCAGCTCGTCGAGCATGGCTTCGCCCCAGACCTGGCTCGGGCTGACATCCGCGACCACGCCCTGGTGAACACCTTCGACCCATACGTCCATTTCACGACGCTCGGCCTGGCCGATGGCAACCTTGTTTTGGGTGGCCAGTTCAACCAGCGCTTGCACGCGCGGCTCGCTGCGACCTTCCGCCAACCACACTTGCTTGACGCGTTTAGGGTGGTGACGCAGCAGTGCTTCTACGGCGTGTACGCCGTAGATTTTTTCCAGACTCATGGCTTGGCCTTAGGTTTGCGCGACCCGCCGCTTTTCGCGGGAGCCGAACCGCTTTGGGCGGGCCTTTACGGTGTTTACTTGGCTTGCTCGACGGCTTTTCCGCCCCGTGGGACTTTCCCCCAGACGCCGCTTTACCACCGCTTTTGGCTTCGCTGAGCAACTGCTGCTTCAACTCGCGGCTCTTGCGCAGTTCGGCGTTTTTCGCTGCTGCATCGCTGGGACGGTAGGCTTCGGGCGCCTTGTCCTTGGCAGACGAACGGCGACCGGCCTTGGCAGGCTCAGGCTCTGCCGTTTTTGCAGGCGTACCTTTGCCCTTGCTCGCAGGCGCTGCGGTTTCGCTGCCACGTTTTTTACGGCTATTCGGCGACTCAGCTGGCTTGTCCGGCATGCCGAAGTCGATCTTGCGCTCGTCGAGATCGACGCGCATGACCTGCACTTCCACCGTGTCGCCCAGACGGAAGCTGCGACCGGTGCGCTCGCCCGCCAGGCGGTGATGCACAGGGTCGAAGTGGTAGTAATCGCCCGGCAATGCGGTGACGTGTACCAGGCCTTCGACGTAAATGTCGGTCAATTCGACAAACAGGCCAAAGCCGGTCACGGCGGTAATCACGCCTGGGAACGATTCGCCCACACGGTCCTTCATGAACTCGCACTTGAGCCAGTTCACCACGTCGCGGGTGGCTTCGTCGGCGCGGCGCTCGCTCATGGAGCACTGCTCGCCCAGCTGTTCCAGGGCCGCTTCGTCGTACGGATAGATCCGTGCCTTCGGAATGGTCATGGCACCGGCGCGCTTGACGTGCGGGGTGTTCTGCTTGGAATGGATCACGCTGCGGATTGCGCGGTGCGTGAGCAGGTCCGGGTAACGACGGATCGGCGAGGTGAAGTGAGTGTACGCTTCGTAATTGAGGCCGAAGTGGCCCTGGTTGTCGGCGCTGTACACCGCCTGGCTCAGGGAACGCAGCATCACGGTCTGGATCACGTGGTAATCCGGACGGTCCTTGATGCTGGCCAGCAGTGCCTGGTAGTCCTTCGGCGTCGGACCCTCCTTGCCTTTGTGCAGGGACAGGCCAAGCTCGCCGAGGAAGGCGCGCAACTTTTCCAGACGCTCCGGCGGCGGGCCGTCGTGCACGCGGTACAACGCAGGAATCTCATGTTTCTTGAGGAACTCAGCGGTGGCCACGTTGGCCGCCAGCATGCACTCTTCGATCAGCTTGTGCGCATCGTTGCGGGTCGTCGGGGTGATGGCGGCGATCTTGCGCTCGGAACCGAAGACAATCCGGGTTTCCTGGGTCTCAAAATCGATCGCGCCACGCACGTGACGGGCACCCAGCAACACCTTGTACAGCGAGTACAGCTGCTTGAGGTGCGGCACCACGCCAGCGTATTCAGTACGCAGGGCCTTGGCTTCGCTGGTCTTCGGCGTTTCCAGGATGGTGCTGACCTTGTTATAGGTCAGCCGCGCCTGGGAGTGAATCACCGCTTCGTAGAACTGGTAATCGGTCATTTCGCCGGTTTTGGAGATGGTCATCTCGCACACCATGGCCAAACGGTCGACTTTCGGGTTCAGCGAGCACAGGCCGTTGGACAGCTGCTCGGGCAGCATCGGGATCACGCGCTCAGGGAAATACACGGAGTTGCCGCGCACCTGGGCTTCGTTATCCAGCGCCGAACCGATCTTCACATAGCTGGAGACGTCGGCAATCGCCACGTACAACTTCCAGCCGCCGGAGAACAGGCGTAGCTTGCCGGGCTTGGCTTCGCAGTAGACCGCATCGTCGAAGTCGCGAGCATCTTCGCCGTCAATGGTGACGAACGGCAGATGGCGCAAGTCGATGCGTTTTTCTTTGTCCTTCTCTTCGACTTCCGGCTTGAGCTTGGCGGCTTCCTTGAGCACGGCATCAGGCCAGACGTGAGGAATATCGTAGGTGCGCAGCGCCACGTCGATTTCCATGCCCGGCGCCATGTAGTTGCCGACCACTTCAACGATATCGCCCTGGGGCTGGAAGCGCGCGGTTGGCCAGTGGGTGATTTTCACCTCGACGAACTGACCAACCTTGGCGGCGCCATTGCGGCCCGGGGTGATCAGCACTTCCTGCTGCACCTTCGGGTTATCCGGGACCACAAAGCCGATGCCGCCTTCTTCGAAGTACCGACCGACGATGGACTCGTGGGCACGGGACACCACTTCGACGATCACGCCTTCACGGCGACCGCGACGGTCCAGGCCGGAAACGCGTGCCAGGGCACGGTCGCCATCGAACACCAGGCGCATTTGCGACGGGCTCATGAACAGGTCGTCACTGCCGTCGTCCGGGATCAGGAAGCCGAAGCCGTCACGATGGCCGGCAATGCGGCCGAGGATCAGATCAAGCTTGTCCACCGGCGCATACGTGCCACGACGGGTGTAGATCAGCTGAGCGTCGCGCTCCATGGCACGCAAACGGCGGCGCAGGGCTTCGAGTTGGTCTTCGGTGGTCAGACCGAACTCTTCAACCAACTGCTCGCGGCTAGCAGGCGAGCCCCGATCGGCGAGATGCGCCAGGATCAGTTCGCGGCTAGGAATAGGGTTTTCATATTTTTCCGCTTCACGAGCGGCCTCGGGATCGAGGGACTGCCAATCGGCCATTAGAGAGTTTTCACCTTGTCTATATGCGGGTTAGTTTGGCATACGCGTATTGAAACGGGAAATTTCAGGTATCAACAAGCGTTTAAAAGCCCTTTATCGCCCTCGACGCGCACCTTGCGCGACCATTGGCGAAATTTTCCAGGCTTTTTTAATGCCAGGGGTTTACAGCCAAAATTCCACTCCGTATAGTGCGCGCCATCGACGACGGCAACGTTGAAGATACTGCCCAGATGGTGAAATTGGTAGACACGCCAGCTTCAGGTGCTGGTGGCCGCAAGGCCGTGGAAGTTCGAGTCTTCTTCTGGGCACCAAATTCAGATCAAACCCGCGAAAGCGGGTTTTTTCGTTTCAGGCCTCTGATTTTTAACGAGAATCTCGATTTATTTTTTTGAATCAGGGGTTTACAGATCAAAAAGCCCGCCGTATAGTTCGCCCCATCAACAGCGGCAACGTTGCTTGATAATGCCCAGGTGGTGAAATTGGTAGACACGCCAGCTTCAGGTGCTGGTGATCGCAAGGTCGTGGAAGTTCGAGTCTTCTCCTGGGCACCAAATTCAGATCAAACCCGCGAAAGCGGGTTTTTTCGTTTCCGGGGTTTAAAAACCCCGCGCCTGATTTGCCCCTTCTCCGCATATGAGAAACCTTAGCGTTTGCGCTCATCATCACGCTTCATGGCAGTGAGACAGCCGAAGAGTGCCTGTTGCTGACGACTCGGGTACATCTGAGTCTCTGATATCGCTATCGGGGGCTTGCCCCACTCCCACATTGACCGAGCTCCATCCGTGGAGTGTGTACAGCGTGGGAGGGGGGGGGCTTGCCCCCAATGAGGTCGGAACAGACGACACTAGGCCCGAAACTGCCCCAAACTCGCCTTCAACTGCGCCGCCAGGCCATCCAGCACCTTGCCACTGGCGGTTGTCTCGACCACCGCCTGCGCAGCGCGCTCAGCCTGGGCATGGATCACCTCGACCCGCCCACGCACCGCATGTGCGCCCTGGGCTTGATGCTCGGCCGCTCGCGTCGCCAGGCCGATTGCGGCATGAACCTGCTCCACCGACGCCTGCACCGTCTGCTGCAAGCGCACGCTGTCGCGCAGCACCAACAAGCCCTCGCTGGCTTGGCGCCCGGCTTTGCCGATGGTCTCCACCGCCTCACGCGCGCCCTGTTGCAACGCGACGATATGCGCCTGGATATCCCCCGTGGAACTTTGAGTTTTGCTGGCCAGCGCTCGCACCTCGTCCGCCACCACCGCGAAGCCGCGCCCGGTTTCACCGGCGCGCGCCGCCTCGATGGCGGCGTTGAGGGCCAACAAGTTGGTTTGCTCGGCGATACCGTGAATCACCGTCAGCACTACCTCGATCTGTTCGCTCTGCTGAGCCAGACGCTCGATCACCTGCGAACCCGCCTGGACCTGCCCCGCCAATGCCTCGATCAAACTGCCGACCTCGGCCGAGGTACGCGCGTTCTCATCCGTGGCCTGGCGAATATCCACCACCTGCTGCAAGGCCGCCTGCATGGCATGACTTTCAGCCTGGGCTTCGTCGGCCATTTGCGAGAGTGCGCGCAGACTTTCCGCCACTTCATCACGCTGCAGGCCTGCCGCCGCATCAGCGCCGGCATTGCGCAATGTCATGGCGCCGATCTCTACGCCGGTACGCTGGGCCACATCGCCCGCCTCGCGCACGATCGGCTGTAATTTATCCACAAAGCGATTGACCGCCGAGGCCATGTCGCCGATTTCATCCTTGCTGCTGATCTGCACGCGCTTGGTGAGATCGCCCTCGCCCGCCGCCAGGTCGTCCATGGCGGCAATCAGCAGTTTCAGGCGATTGACCACACGACGACCCAGCACAACGGCGATCAGCAGCAATACACCAAAACCGACGACCGCCAGGCCCATGCCGATACGCCAGCGCAAGGTGCCGGCGGCCTCTTGCACGGCGCCAGTGGTGTTGGCGGTCATCTGGGTGGCGGTGGCTTGCGCCGATTGCAGGCGGGCGCCCATGGCGGCAGCACTGTCCGCGGCGGCGCCTTTGAGGCTGTCGCCCACCAGCTGATCACCGCTGGCGATCAGCGCGGCAAAACGCTTGTCCAGCGCCTGCAGGTCAGCCTCGACCGATGCGGTCGACACGCCCATGAGTACTTTGCCGATTTCTACGCCATTGGGGCTGATGGAGGCCTCGACGTAGAACACCGAGGGATCATGCTTCGCCGCATTCAGGACCTTATCCAAGGCGCGGTCGCCCTGGCCTTTTTCCAGCAGCGCCTTGTTGATCGGGTTTTCGCGGTTCAGGTAACGGGTCAAGTGCTCACCCGCGGCGTCGTCGTAGACCACAAACAGCACGTTGGGATTGCGCTGGGCACGCCGGGCAAACTCAGACAGCGTCGGTACATCGCTGTCCCACATGGCGCGCGGTGCCACCGAGGCCAGCAGTTGCGCCATATCGTTGGCAGAGTCTTGCAGGTCTTTTTCCAGGGTCGCGCGCAGTTGTTTCTGCTCTTCCTGCAGACGCGAGGAAAGCCCGGCCGTCAGACGCTGGCGTGTGCTGGCGGACAAGCTGTCCAGGCTCGACGTGACCTCCTTGCCGGCCTGTGCCAACTCGCCAGACAGTTTCTGGCTATCCACACCCAGGCGCGCGCCTAACTCGGCTTCCAGTGCAGTGACCGTGCTCCGGGTCAGCGCGACCGCCACCAGCACTTGCACCAAAAGGGCGATACCAAGGGTAACGAACACCGGCCGCAACAGACGGCTTTGTAACAATGAGAGAACGGCAGACATCGGTAATCCCTCCACCACGGGTGCCAGTAATTTGATAGCACCGCGAAAGAAGGAAATACAGCAAGGGTCGTGCCGCTTGGCGAATCCAAACGAAAAAGGACTCCCGAGGGAGTCCTTTTCTTTTTACATCAACAGCTTATTAAGCGAACGGATGACGCAGAACGATGGTTTCGTTGCGGTCCGGGCCCGTCGAAATAATGTCAATCGGCGCACCGATCAGCTCTTCAACGCGTTTGATGTAAGCACGAGCGTTGGCCGGCAGCTCTTCCAGGGTCTTGGCGCCCACGGTCGATTCGGTCCAGCCCGGCACTTCTTCGTATACCGGCTGCAGGCCCACGTAGCTGTCAGCGTCGGTCGGCGCAACAGCGTTGCCTTGTGCATCTTTGTAGCCGGTGCAGATGTTGATGGCTTCGAGGCCGTCGAGCACGTCCAGCTTGGTCAGGCAGATACCCGAGATGCTGTTCACATCGATAGCGCGACGCAGGATAACGGCGTCAAACCAACCACAACGACGAGCACGGCCAGTGGTCGCGCCGAATTCGTGGCCTTGTTTAGCCAGGTGCGCACCGACGTCGTCGAACAGTTCAGTCGGGAATGGACCCGAACCGACACGAGTGGTGTAAGCCTTGGTGATGCCCAGGATGTAGTCCAGGAACATCGGGCCAACACCAGAACCGGTTGCCACGCCGCCAGCGGTGGTGTTGGAGCTGGTCACGTACGGGTAGGTGCCATGGTCGATGTCCAGCAACGAACCTTGGGCGCCTTCGAACATGATGTCCTTGCCGGCGCGACGCAGGTCGTGCAGCTCGGCGGTCACGTCCAGCATCAGCGGCTTGAGCAGCTCAGCGTATTCCTTGCACTCGGCCAGGGTCGTGTCGAACTCGATGGCCGGCTCTTTGTAGTAACCCACCAGCATGAAGTTGTGGTAATCCACCAGTTCACGCAGCTTGTCTTCAAAGCGCGGCATGTTGAGCAGGTCGCCCACACGCAGGCCACGACGCGCAACTTTGTCTTCGTAGGCCGGGCCGATGCCACGACCGGTGGTGCCGATCTTCAACTCGCCACGCGCCTTTTCACGGGCCTGGTCCAGCGCAACGTGGAAGGACAGGATCAGCGGGCAGGACGGGCTGATACGCAGGCGCTCGCGCACCGGCACGCCTTTCTCTTCCAGCTTGGTGATCTCGCGCAACAGGGCATCCGGTGCAACCACCACGCCGTTGCCGATCAGGCACTGCACGCCTTCGCGCAGGACACCCGACGGGATCAGGTGCAAGACAGTTTTTTCGCCGTCGATGACCAGGGTGTGGCCAGCGTTGTGACCACCTTGGTAGCGCACTACGGCGGCAGCATGTTCGGTCAGCAGATCAACGATCTTGCCTTTGCCCTCATCACCCCATTGGGTGCCCAGGACTACGACATTCTTACCCATAACACTTGTCCTCATTCGCGCAAACTTGGTGCCGGCGATGGCCGGCAGGAAAACTCAAGAAGCCAGTGGCGATACTTGCCAAAGCCCGTTCTGCAGAATCAATTGCCGGTCGCAGTCCGCTTCACGGGCGGCGGCCAATGGCTGGCCAGGCAAAGCCTGGACAACACGCTGACCCTCACTGCGCAACTGGCACACCTGCTGCCAGAGTGCTGCGTCCGTACTGTCGGGCATCCAGATGCCACCAGACGGCAGCTCGACCTCAGCACGCCCCAGGGTCACCAGGGTTTTCAAATCGGTGGAGAAACCGGTGGCCGGACGCGCACGACCGAAGTCGGCACCGATATCGTCATAACGACCACCTTGGGCGATGGCCTGGCCAACACCCGGAACGAACACCGCGAACACCACACCCGTGTGGTAGTGGTAACCGCGCAACTCGCCCAAATCAAAGTACAACGGCAACTGCGGGAAACGCGCGGACAACCGCTCGGCAATCGCCAGCACGTCGTACAATGCCGCCAACACTGGCGCCGGCGCATTCGCCAGGCGCTCACGGGCAGCGACCAGCACCTCAGGACCACCGCACAGATTGACCAGCGCCCGCAGCATGCCGGCCAGGTCGGCAGGCACGCCCTCGGTCAGGGCAATGACCTCATCGATGGCCTTGCGTTGCAGGGCATCGAACAACTGTTGCTCCACTTCACCGGACAAACCGGCGGCGCGCGCCAGGCCACGGTAAATACCGACGTGACCCAGGTCCATGTGAACATCCGGTACGTCAGCGAGTTGCAGCATGGCCAGCATCAAGCTGATCACTTCAACGTCGCTGCTCGGGCTTGCGTCGCCGTACAACTCGGCGCCCAACTGAATCGGGCTACGGGACGACGACAAGGCGCGCGGCTGGGCGTGCAGTACGCTGCCGGCGTAGCACAGGCGGCTCGGGCCTTCGCGACGCAGGGTGTGCGCATCGATACGCGCCACTTGCGGCGTGATGTCGGCACGAAAACCCATTTGCCGGCCCGATTGCGGGTCGATGACCTTGAAGGTGCGCAGATCCAGGTCCTGGCCCGCACCGGTAAGCAGGGATTCCAGGTACTCGATATGGGGGGTCACGACAAACTCGTAACCCCAGCTCTGGAACAGATCCAACACCTGGCGACGCGCTACTTCAATGCGCGCAGCCTCCGGTGGCAGTACTTCTTCGATGCCATCTGGCAGCAGCCAGCGGTCTACCGTTGCCATTACGCCATTCCCCTATGATCCGGGCGGCCAGCCCTCGGCCGAGCCTTGAGTGAAGCAGAAAATACCCGCAGCCTGCATAAACCACGCGCAAGAGCGACGTGACGAACGACCTGTCACCGGCCTCGTCGGGCACCTTCCTCGAAAAACCTGTCACGTCTGCCGAATCAAACATGCAGACGCAAAAAAGCCGGGAATTTCCCGGCTGCCGCATCATACACCCGTTTTCTGAAAGGATCACCCCGCCAGGCGTTTTAGCCGCCCGACGGAGTGTGTCCTACACAGTGACGAGCTGATTACTTGGATTTTTCCAGGTAGCGGAAGAAATCGCTACTTGGGTCCAGCACCATGACGTCGGTTTTGTTCGCGAAGCTTTCACGGTAGGCACGCAGGCTACGGTAGAACGCGTAGAACTCCTGGTCCTGGCCGTAGGCCTTGGAGTAGATCGCCGCCGCCTGAGCATCACCATCACCACGGGTCTCTTCAGACTCGCGATACGCTTCCGCCAGCAGTACACGACGCTGACGGTCGGCATCCGCACGGATACCTTCAGCCAACTCGTTACCCTTGGCGCGATGCTCGCGGGCCTCACGCTCACGCTCGGTGCTCATACGCTCGAACACGCTGCGGTTCACTTCCTTGGGCAGGTCGATAGCCTTGACCCGAACATCGACCACTTCGATGCCCAGCTCTTTTTCCGCCATCGTGTTCAGCGAGCGGGTGATATCCGCCATCAGCGCATCACGCTCACCGGAGACCACTTCGTGCAGGGTGCGCTTACCAAACTGGTCGCGCAGGCCCGACTCGAGACGACGCGACAAGCGATCGTCGGCAAGCTGCTTGAGACCGGAGGTCGCGGTGTAGAAGCGCTCGGCATCCTTGACGCGCCACTTGGCGTAGGCGTCAACCATCACGGCTTTCTTTTCCAGGGTCAGGAAACGCTGTGTCGGTGCATCCAGGGTCATCAGGCGGGCGTCGAACTTGCGCACCTGGTTGACGTAGGGGACTTTCACATGCAGGCCCGGCTGGACGTCCGCCTGGACCACGCGACCGAATTGCAGCAGCACCGCGCGCTCGGTCTGAGCCACGATGTAGAAGCAGTTCCAGGCGGCGATGACCACGACGACGCCCACAATCAGGGCGGTCAGCGATTTATTGCTCATCAACGACTCTCCCTGGTACGTGTTTGCTGTTGCAGCAAGTCAGCGGCCGCACGGGCACTCGCTTCGTTGGCAGCGGCATTGGAGCCGGCGGACGGTGCGCTGGAGCTGCTACGACCACCTTCGATCATCTTGTCCAGCGGCAGGTACAGCAGGTTGTTCTGCCCACCCTTGCTGCCGGTCACGAGGACCTTGCTGGTGTTGCTGAAGACTTCCTGCATGGTGTCCAGGTACAGACGCTCACGAGTCACTTCAGGGGCCTTGCGGTACTCGGCCACCAGCTTGGTGAAACGATCCGCCTCACCCTTGGCGCGGGAGACCACTTCGTCGCGGTAACCGTTGCATCCTCAAGGATGCGCTGGGCCTGACCACGCGCTTCCGGCACGACGCCGTTGGCGTAGGTTTCCGCCTGGTTGCGCGAACGCTGCTCGTCTTCACGGGCGCGGATCACGTCGTCGAAGGCTTCCTGCACTTCACGCGGTGCCGCTGCGCTCTGTACGTTCACCTGGGTGACGGTGATACCGGTGCGATAGGTATCGAGGAACCGTTGCAGGCGCTCCTTGATTTCGCTGGCCATCAATTCACGACCTTCGGTCAGCACCTGATCCATGGCGGTGGAACCCACCACGTGGCGCAGGGCGCTTTCGGTTGCGTGTTGCAGGCTGATCTCCGGCTGATCAACGTTCAGCACGAAGTCCTGCAGGTTACTGATTTTGTACTGCACGGTCAGCGGCACTTCGACGATGTTCTCGTCTTCGGTCAGCATCTGGCCCTGCTTGGTGTAGGCACGCTCACGCGTGACGTTCTCCATGTACTTCTTATCGATCGGCGGGAAGTAGATGTTCAGGCCCGGACCGACCGTCTCGTAGTACTTGCCGAAGCGCAGCACCACGGCCTGCTCCTGTTCGTCGACTACGTAGACAGCGCTGTACAGCCAGACGGCCGCCAGCACGACAAGACCCAGGCCCAGCAGGCCGTAGCCGCCGCCCTTGCTTGTGCGACCGCCGTCGTCACCACCGCGTTTTTTCCCACCACCGAACAACCCATTCAGGCTTTCCTGCAGCTTTCGGAAGGCCTCGTCGAGATCTGGTGGCCCCTTGCGGTCGCCATTATTGCGGCGTTTACCACCCCAAGGATCCTGATTATTCGAGTTGCCACCCGGCTCATTCCAAGCCATAGCGCTCTCCATCTGATAAAGCAAAGACGCACCCACGGCGCGCGACCAATGCTACAGAATGCCTGCTACTGCGGCACAACCGCTTTCGGAGGCTTTTATTGCAAAGTGTGTTGTTCGATGAACTCTGCCGGAACCACACCTTCACGGCTGACCAGCCGATTCAGTTCCGAGCGCGGCAATCGAACGGCCAGCAAGCTGACACCTTCTTCGTCGTGTTCTTCTTTCTGTACCGCGCCCAGCTCGAAAAACTGTGCACGCAGTCGAGCAAAACGCTGAGGCAAGCGCAAGGTGCCGACGAACAAATCGCTGCCGAGCAGTTCGGCAATGGCTTGTTCAAGCAGCTCCAAACCACTGCCATCGCGCGCCGACAGCCATACCCGCTGGGGCTTGCCGTTCTCGTCGCGCTGGATTTGTGGCTCAACGCCTTCAAGCAAATCGAGTTTGTTATAGACCTCGAGGATCGGCAAGTCCTGGGCCCCGATCTCGCCCAGCACCACCATCACCTGCTCGATCTGCAACATGCGATCCGGTTCAGCCGCATCGATCACGTGCAACAGCAGGTCGGAATTGCTCGACTCTTCGAGCGTAGACCGAAATGCCTCGACCAGCTTGTGGGGCAGGTGACGGATGAAACCCACGGTATCGGCCAGGACAATCGGCCCCAGGTCGTCGATGTCCAGACGGCGCAAGGTCGGATCGAGGGTGGCGAACAGTTGGTCGGCCGCATACACATCGGACTTGGTCACGTTGTTGAACAGCGTGGACTTGCCGGCGTTGGTGTAGCCCACCAGGGAAACGGTCGGGATATCCGCACGCGAACGGCCGCGTCGCGATTGCTCGCGCTGGCTGCGTACTTTTTCGAGGCGGCCCTTGATCTGGCGCAGGCGAACCCGCAGCAGGCGCCGGTCGGTTTCAAGTTGGGTTTCACCCGGGCCGCGCATGCCGATACCGCCACCTTGACGCTCAAGGTGAGTCCAGCCGCGAACCAGCCGGGTGCTCATGTGGTCAAGCTGGGCCAGTTCAACCTGGAGCTTGCCTTCATGGGTACGGGCGCGCTGGGCGAAAATATCGAGAATCAGGCCGGTACGGTCGATCACGCGACACTCGAAAACACGTTCGAGGTTACGTTCCTGACTGGGCGTGAGGGTGTGATTGAAGATCACCAGATCGGCTTCTTCGGCGTGGACCAGGTCGCGCAATTCCTCGACCTTGCCGCTGCCAATCAGAAATTTGGCGGTTGGCCGATGACGCGGCACGTTAAAAAACGCAACGGTCTCGGCGCCGGCCGAATTTGCCAACTCCTGAAACTCCTGCGGATCTTCGCGCGCCTCAGGGTCCTGTCCATCCAAGTGAACGAGGATCACTCGCTCACCACCACCGTGGCGCTCAAAGAACAAAGGAGACTCCTATCAGGCGTTACCTGGCTCAGCGTCAACTGCATCATCACCTGCTGCGCTAGGCAGACGGATTGGACGAACAGGGACGACTGTCGAGATAGCGTGCTTGTAAACCATCTGGCTGACGGTGTTTTTCAGCAGGATCACGAACTGGTCGAACGACTCGATCGTGCCTTGCAGCTTGATACCGTTGACCAGATAGATGGAAACCCCCACTTTCTCTTTACGTAAAGTATTCAAGTAAGGGTCTTGTAGCGAATGCCCTTTTGACATGTGCCGCACTCCTTTAAGGATCAATAATAAAAAATCGGAAAATAGGTAGCTCAGGGCCGTCACACCCCCAAGGATAGACGGCAATTGCAAGGACTCAGCTCAATATGGAGACCGTTCCCAAGTATTTCAAGGCGCGTGACAGATTGTCGCTGTCCAGGCTGTCCAACCAGTGCAAATCGCTCCAACTGCGCAGCCAGGTGAACTGGCGCTTTGCCAATTGGCGCGTGGCAATGATGCCGCGCTCCTGCATTTCGGCTGACGTCAGCTTGCCATCCAGATGATCCCAGACTTGGCGGTAGCCTACAGCACGTATCGAAGGCAGCCCTGGATGCAGGTCACCTCGTGAACGCAGTGCTACGACCTCGTCGATAAACCCCTGTTCCAACATAATTGTGAATCTTTGTGCAATTCGTTCGTGCAGCACCTGGCGATTTGCCGGAGCAATCGCCAGATTTGCCACAGTATAGGGCAATTGTGACTGTCCAGATGCGCCTGCGTCAGCACTTTGCGCAGTTTGTTTCAGCCGCAGTTCAGTCATGGTCTGGCCGCTGACACGCCAGACTTCCAGCGCGCGACTGAGGCGCTGGGGGTCATTGGGGTGAATACGCGCCGCCGATACCGGGTCCACCGCCGCCAGCTGGTCGTGCAGGGCTTGCCAGCCAAGGCGTGCAGCCTCTTCTTCAAGTTCGGCGCGCACCTGGGCATCGGCGGCCGGCATGTCGGCCAAGCCTTCCTGCAAAGCCTTGTAGTAGAGCATCGTGCCGCCCACCAGTAGCGGGATATTGCCCCGCGCGGTGATTTCGGCCATGGCGGCCAGGGCATCGCTGCGAAAATCCGCGGCGCTATAGCTCTCGGCCGGGTCGATGATGTCGATCAGGCGATGCGGATGCTGGGCCAGCAGTGCTCTGGAAGGCTTGGCCGTGCCGATGTCCATACCCCGGTAAACCAGGGCAGAGTCGACACTGATCAGCTCGCACGGCAGCACCTTGGTCAGTTCGATGGCCAGGTCGGTCTTGCCCGCGGCCGTGGGGCCCATCAGGAAGATCGCGGGGGGCAAGGCACTCATCAACGGCCGCGCAAAAACAATTTGTCCAGATCGTCCAGGCCCATCTGGGTCCAGGTTGGTCGGCCATGGTTGCACTGACCGCTGCGCTCGGTGTTCTCCATGTCTCGCAGCAAACCGTTCATTTCCGGCAGAGCCAGGCGGCGATTGGCGCGAACGGCACCGTGACAGGCCATGGTGCCGAGCAATTCGTTGATATGCGCCTGGATACGGTCACTGGTGCCGTACTCCATCAGGTCCGCCAGCACGTCAGCCACCAGTCGGTTGGCTTCGGCTTGTTTGAGCAAGGCGGGAATCTGGCGAATCGCCAGGGTTTCCGGGCCGAGGCGTTGCAGTTCGAAGCCCAGTTTCTGGAATACGCTGACATGTTCTTCGGCGCAATCGGCTTCGCGCTGGCTGACCGCCAGGGATTCCGGCACCAGCAGCGGTTGGCCGCTGAGGCCTTCGCTGGCCATGGCGATCTTCAGGCGTTCGTACATGATTCGCTCGTGGGCGGCATGCATATCCACCAACACCAGGCCGTGGGCGTTTTCCGCAAGGATATAAATGCCCTTGAGCTGCGCCAGCGCATAACCCAGCGGCGGAATGTCCCCGCCGCCTTCCGGCAAGGACACCGCCGCGCCTGGCTCAGCCCCAGGCAGCGGCGCGAAGAACTCGCGATAGGCCGCCTGGGCCTCGGCTACCGGTACGGTCGATTGTGGACGCGGGGTGTATTGGTATTGATAACCCGCACCCGAGCCGGAACCCGGCGGCGACGAGTAGGAAGGCTGTGGCGATGGTGATTGCAGCAGGTTGCCCGCCAGGCTCATTTCACCTTGTGGGCCGAACTCTCCGGCTTCGGGGCCGCTGGGGCGCACCACCGCGGTCACAATCGGCGCCGACAGTTGATCATCCGGGCGCACATCGCCCAGAGCGCGATGCAAGGTGCCATACAGGAAGTCGTGCACCATGCGCCCATCACGAAAGCGCACTTCGTGTTTGGTCGGGTGCACGTTGACGTCGACCACGGCAGGGTCGACCTCGAAAAACAGTACGAACGTCGGATGCCGCCCGTTGAACAGCACATCGCGATACGCCTGGCGCACCGCGTGGGCCACCAGTTTGTCGCGCACCGCGCGGCCGTTCACGAAGAAGTACTGCAAATCCGCCTGGCTACGGGAGAACGTCGGCAACCCGACCCACCCCCACAGACGCAGGCCATTGCGTTCGATCTCGATCGGCAGCGCCTGCTCCAGGAAGCCTGCACCGCAGATCGCCGACACACGACGTGCCCGCGCGGCCTCGTCATGGGCTTCGTGCAGGCTGAGGATGGTCTTGCCGTTATGGCGCAGGTGGAACGCCACGTCGAAACGCGCCAGGGCCAGGCGCTTGATGACTTCTTGCAGATGATCGAATTCGGTTTTTTCGGCTTTGAGGAATTTGCGCCGCGCCGGCGTGTTGAAGAACAGGTCGCGCACTTCCACCGAAGTGCCCACTGGGTGCGCCGCCGGCTGGACCCGAGGCGCCATGTCACGGCCCTCGGTTTCCACTTGCCAGGCCTGCTCGGCGTTGCGCGTGCGCGAGGTGAGGGTCAGGCGCGCCACGGAGCTGATCGACGCCAGAGCTTCACCGCGAAAACCCAGGCTCATCACCCGCTCAAGGTCTTCCAGGTCGCGGATCTTGCTGGTGGCGTGGCGGGCCAGGGCCAGCGGCAAGTCATCGGAAGAGATGCCGCTGCCGTCGTCGCGCACGCGCAACAGTTTGACACCGCCCTGCTCCACGTCGACATCGATGCGCTTGGCGCCGGAATCGATACTGTTTTCCAGCAGCTCCTTGATCACCGATGCGGGACGCTCGACCACCTCACCCGCAGCGATCTGGTTAGCCAGGCGCGGGCTGAGCAATTCAATGCGCGACCCGCTATCCAAGGTTGATTCGCTCATTACTGTGCCGCCAATTCAGTGCCAGGGATGGTCAATACCTGTCCAACTTTCAATTCATCGGTTTGCAGATTGTTGGCGCTGCGCAAGGTCGCCGCCGACACCTGGAAGCGCACCGCCAGCATTGCCAGGGTGTCGCCGGGCTGGACGCGATGGTCACGCGAGCCCTGGGCGATTTTGCCGGAGTCACGCAGCCAGGCGATGTAAGTGCCCGGCGGCGGGTTCTGCTGGAAGAACTGGCGCACGCCAGCGCTGATGGAGCGCGCCAACGCCTGCTGGTGGCTGGCGCTGGCCAGCTTGGAGGCTTCGTTGGCGTTGGAGATAAAACCGGTTTCCACCAGGATCGACGGGATGTCCGGCGATTTCAGCACCATAAACCCGGCCTGCTCCACACGCTGTTTGTGCAGCGACGTCACGCGACCGATATTGCTCAGGACCTTCTGACCCACGTTCAGGCTGGAGGTCAGCGAGGCGGTCATCGACAGATCGAGCAAGACCCCGGCGAGCATCTTGTCCTTGTCATCGAGGGACACATTACCGGCGCCACCGATCAAGTCGGAACGGTTTTCGCTGTCGGCCAGCCAACGGGCGGTCTCGGACGTCGCGCCGCGATCCGACAGGGCAAACACCGAGGCACCAAACGCGGCGCTGGAGGGCGCGGCGTCCGCATGGATCGACACGAACAGGTCGGCGCCCTTCTTGCGCGCAATTTCGGTACGTCCGCGTAACGGAATGAAGTAGTCGCCGGTACGGGTCAGTTCGGCGCGGTAGCCTTTCATGCCGTTGACTTGGCGCTGCAGCTCGCGGGCGATGGCCAATACCACGTCTTTTTCATGCTGGCCGCGTGAGCCGGAGGCGCCCGGGTCTTCACCGCCATGGCCGGCGTCGATCACTACGATGATGTCGCGCTTGCCGGCCGGCGCCGGTGGTGGCGGCGGCAATTTGACCTGGGGCTGTGACGGGTTGACCGGCACGGCCGGCACCGTCGCCACGCTCGGGGTCGGCGCAGGCGGCGGTGCGGCATCGGCGGCGTTGTCGAACAGGTCGACCACCAGGCGGTTTCCGTACTGGGCATTCGGGGCCAGGGAGAAGCTTTTCGGCGTCACCACCTTTTTCAGGTCGATGACCACCCGCAAGTCGGTCGGCGTGCGCTGGGCCGAGCGCATGGAGGTGATCGGGGTGTTGGCCGTGGACACCTTCAACGCGCGGCCAGGGTCGCGCCGTTAATGTCGATGACCAGGCGATCAGGCGCCGTGAGGGTAAAAACACTGTGCTGGACCGGGCCAGACAGGTCGAACACCAGTCGCGTGTTATCCGGTGCTCGCCACAGGCGCACACTTTTCACCTGTGAAGCAGCCAGAGCATTGACAGTCATTGCCGCAAGCAACACCCCTACGACAGCAACCAACGCGCGAAAGCGCATACCTAACCCCACCAATTATTTGAATTCCAATGCCAGAGCCACACACCACGATTCACCGCGCGGGCTCTGGGGCAACAACTTCAGCTGACGTCCGTGCTCATGCGGCGTAATGGTAATGGTCAGGTCCGGCTTTGGCAAAAAGCCTGTGCCTTTATTTGGCCACTCGATCAGGCACAGCGCATCGTCCTCGAAATAATCACGGATGCCCATGAACTCCAGTTCTTCGGGGTCGACCAGCCGATAGAGGTCAAAGTGAAAAGCGCGCAGGTCGCCGATCTCATAAGGTTCGACCAAGGTAAATGTCGGACTTTTCACCGCCCCGGCATGGCCCAAACCGCGGATGATCCCGCGTGACAGCGTGGTCTTGCCCGCCCCCAGATCGCCTTCGAGAAAGATCAGCCCCCGACCCTGTGTGGCCCGCGCAAGACGATGACCAAACGCCACCATGGCGTCTTCATCGGCCAGGAAAAGGATTACTTCAGACACGGAGACTGCTCCTCCAACAATTGACGAATGGCAGGGATCAGGTCACTGGCCGCCAAGCCGCGACCCAAAGTGCCCTGGCGCTCTCCCGCCGTGGCATGCACCCAAACCGCCAGGCAGCTTGCCTCATAGGCGGGCATGCCCTGGGTCAGCAACGCCCCCACCAGGCCGGCCAGCACATCGCCCAGCCCCGCCGTCGCCATCGCCGGATGGCCTTGATCACAGCGCGAAACACGTCCATCCGGGCTTGCAATCAAACTGCCAGCCCCCTTGAGAATAGCCACCGCATTAAATGCCTGACTCAACGCGCGCGCCACCTTAAGACGGTCAGCCTGAACCTCGGCTGTCGAAATGCCCAGCAAACGCGCGGCCTCGCCCGGATGCGGTGTAATCACACAATTGGCTGGAAGGCTCACGCTGCCGGTTGCCAGTTGATTCAACGCATCGGCGTCCCACACCTGCGGCTGGCGCGCATTGGCGGCGACTGACAACAGGCTTTTACCCCAGGACGCCTCGCCCAGGCCTGGGCCAATGACGATGACCGAGATTTTTTCCAGCAGGCCCATCAATTGGTTGGCCGAGCTCACGCCGACCGTCATGACTTCCGGCAGTCTTGCCAGTGCTCCCGGCACGTTTTCGGGCCGGGTCGCCAGCGAGACCATGCCGGCACCGCTGCGCAATGCGCTTTCGGCGCTTAGCAATGCCGCGCCGCCAAGACCATGGTCACCGCCGAGCACCAGCAAGTGTCCGAACTGGCCTTTATGGGCACTGGGGGAACGCGCAGCCAGTTGCGGCAAATGGCCGAACAACAGCGGCTGAACGTCGGTTATTGGGTGTTTTGTCTGAGGCATGCGTCTTCAAGCTCCGATGTCTGGCAGAATTATACGCATCTAACCTGTGGTTTCCCCTGTCTCATGCCCGCTATTACCTTCGATCTGCCCGCCCTCGCCCAATCGATCAAAGACTGGGGCCGCGAGCTGGGCTTTCAACAAGTCGGCATCAGCGGCCTTGACCTGGCTGAGCATGAACAGCACCTGCAACGCTGGCTCGACGCGGGTTACCACGGCGAGATGGATTACATGGGCGCCCACGGCAGCAAACGCTCCCACCCCGAAGAACTGGTGCCGGGCACCTTGCGCGTGGTGTCGCTGCGCATGGACTACCTGCCCGGCGACACGCACATGGCGCAATTGCTGGCCCAGCCGGAAAAAGCCTATATCTCGCGCTACGCCTTGGGCCGCGACTACCACAAGCTCATCCGCAAGCGCGTCCAGCAACTGGCCGACCGCATCCAGGCGCAAATCGGCCCGTTTGGCTTTCGGGCCTTTGTCGACAGCGCGCCCGTGCTGGAAAAAGCCATTGCCGAACAGGCCGGCCTTGGCTGGATCGGTAAAAACACCCTGGTACTCAATCGCAAGGCCGGCAGTTATTTCTTCCTGAGTGAACTGTTTGTCGATTTACCGCTGCCGCTCGACGAGCCCCACCGCACTGAACATTGCGGCCGCTGCACCGCGTGCCTGGACATCTGCCCGACCAACGCCTTCGTCGGCCCCTACGTGCTGGACGCCCGGCGCTGTATTTCCTACCTGACCATCGAATTGAAGAGCGCGATCCCTGAAGACCTGCGCCCCCTGATCGGCAACCGTGTATTCGGTTGTGATGACTGTCAGATCGTTTGCCCGTGGAATCGTTTCGCCCGATCCACCGCCGAGGGCGATTTCCAGCCACGGCATAACCTGGATAACGCGGAACTGGCCGAATTGTTCATGTGGGACGAGGATAAATTCCTCAGCAGCACCGAAGGTTCGCCCTTGCGTCGGGCCGGCTACGAGCGCTGGCTGCGCAACCTGGCGGTGGGCCTGGGCAATGCACCGTCGAGTATTGTGGTGCTGGAAGCCTTGAAGGCGCGCCGGGATTACCCGTCGGAGCTGGTACGCGAACATGTGGAGTGGGCGCTGAACCAGCACGCCACACGCTAGTGCACGTCGTCGTTGTAGACGAACTTGGGCATTTCCCAGTGGAAACGGATCGCCAGCAGGCGCAATAGAAAGCCGCTGAACAAGGTCAGCAGAATCGCTTGCTCACTGGGCAGTTCCAGATAAAGGCACAGCAAATAGAACCACGCCGCGAGGAACGACACGCTGGCGTACAGCTCGCGGCGGAAGATCAGCGGAATGTCGTTGCAGAAGATATCCCGCAGAATGCCGCCGAACACCCCGGTGATCACCCCGCTGACCGAGGCCACCAGCATGCCGTGGCCCATTTCCAGCGCGGTCATGCAGCCGATCAAGGTGAACGCGACCAGGCCCACGGCATCCAGCGCGAGGAACAGCGAGCGCAGGCGACGCATCAAGGGTGCGATAAAGATCGTCACCAGCGCCGCGATGGAGGTCAGCACCAGATATTCCGGATGCTTGACCCACGTCAGCGGGTAGTGGCCGAGCAATACGTCGCGTACCGAGCCGCCGCCCAATGCCGTCACACAGGCGATCAGCACCACACCAAACCAGTCCATGCCACGCCGGCCGGCGGACAACGCGCCGGTCATGGCTTCGGCGGTGATGGCGATGAGGTAGAGCATCAGCAACATGATGGCGATCCTTGCAAAGAGGCCGGCAGTCTAATCATTTGCTGATGGCACCAAAAGAGGGCGCTTGGCGATAAACCGAGTCGTCTTCCATCGGGGGCAAGCCCCCTCCCACATTTGGAATGTGTTCACAAACTAAAATGTGTGGGCTTGCCTACTATGACGTCAGCTGAGTCGCTACAGCTTCAGGCCTTGATGAAATGCTTGCGGTAATGCTGCAGCTCGGCAATCGACTCGCGAATATCATCCAGCGCCAAGTGAGTGCTGCCTTTATGGAAGCTGTCCTTGACCTCTGGCGCCCAGCGTGCGGCCAGCTCTTTAAGCGTCGACACATCCAGGTTGCGGTAGTGGAAGTAGCTTTCCAGCCCCTTCATGTGCGTATAAAGGAAGCGACGGTCCTGGCAGATGCTGTTGCCACAGATCGGCGACTTGCCCTTGGGCACCCATTTTTCCAGGAAGGCGATGGTTTCGGCTTCGGCTTCGGCCATGCTGATGCGGCTGTCGCGCACACGCTGGGTCAGGCCGGAATTGCCGTGGGTGCGGGTGTTCCACTCGTCCATGGTGGCCAGCACCGCGTCGCTGTGGTGGATCGCGATCACCGGTCCTTCAGCCAAGGTGTTGAGGTTGCTGTCGGTGACAATGGTGGCCATCTCGATGATGACGTCGGTGTCGGGGTTCAGACCGGTCATTTCCAGATCGATCCAAATCAGGTTCTGTGGGTTTTGCATGGCTTGATTCTCTTGGCACCTTGGCGTAGCTGCGCAGTTTAGCAGGCGGGGCCGTGCTAGACTCGCGACCGTTTTACCCAAACCTTTGCATTATCGACACGGAACACCAATGGCCAAACGCCAGCTCAATCGTCGCCAAAACTGGCGCATCGAAAAGATTCAAGGTGAACGCGCCGCGCGCGCCGCCAAACGTGAATCCTCCGCCGTGGAAGCGCTTGAAGGCGGCGACCTGGGCCCCGAGCAAACGGGCCTGGTGATCGCGCACTTCGGGGTGCAGGTCGAAGTCGAGACCCTGGAAGGCGAGCTCGCGGGCTCAGTGTCCCGTTGCCACCTGCGCGCCAACCTGCCTGCGCTGGTGACCGGCGACAAAGTGGTGTGGCGTGCCGGCAACCAGGGCATCGGCGTGATCGTCGCCCAGTTGCCGCGCACCACCGAACTGCGCCGGCCCGACAGCCGCGGCCAGCTCAAGCCGGTGGCGGCCAACGTCGACATGATCGTGATCGTGTTCGCGCCACTGCCCGAGCCTCATGCCAACCTGATCGACCGCTACCTGGTGGCCGCCGAGCATGCCGGCATCCGCCCGCTGTTGCTGCTGAACAAATTCGACCTGATCGACGAGCAGAACGCCCCGGCGCTGAATGCGCTGCTGGCGGTCTACCGCACCCTCGGCTACCCGGTGCTGGAAGTCTCGGCCCATCACGGCAATGGCATGGAACAGCTGCAGCAGCAGCTCGACGGGCGTATCAGTGTGTTCGTCGGCCAGTCCGGCGTGGGCAAATCGTCGCTGGTCAACAGCCTGCTGCCGGAAGTCGACACCCGCGTAGGCCCGCTGTCGGAGCTGTCCGGCCAGGGCACCCACACCACGACCACGGCGCGGTTGTTCCACTTCCCCGGCGGCGGCGAGTTGATCGACTCCCCGGGCATTCGTGAATTCGGCCTCGGCCACGTCAGCCGCAGCGATGTGGAGGCGGGCTTCATCGAGTTCAACGACCTGATCGGCACCTGCCGCTTCCGCGACTGCAAACACGACCGCGAACCGGGTTGCGCGCTGCTCAAGGCCCTGGAAGACGGCCGCGTGCAGCAGCAGCGGATGAACAGCTATCGGTCGATTATTGCGAGTTTGCCGGAGAGCAGTTACTGAACACCCCTCGCAGTACCGGGTAAGCACGCTTGCTGTGGTGAGCTGGCTTGCCCGCTCACCACATCTCCATAAAGTACTTACGACCCAGCTTTAGGCACCGTAGGATCTTTCACCCCACCATCATCAAACAGGTTCAGCTTCTGCCGCAGCTCGTGGGCCGGCAACGGCTCCTGCCCCGGCGGGATCGCGTTCGGGTCGGCAGGCACTTCGCCTGGCGCACCGGCACCTGGGGTCGGCTGCGGCTGATCACCTTCAATCGCACGCTGGGCCTTTTTGGTCAGCACGACAATGTCGATGCGCCGGTTGGCCGGATTGAACGGATCCTTGTGATCAAACAGCTGCGAGGAGGCAAAACCCACCACGCGAGCGACCTGCGGGTCCGGGTAGCTACCGGCCACCAGTGCACGGCGCGCAGCGTTGGCGCGGTTGGCCGAAAGCTCCCAATTGCCAAAGTCGCCCTGGCCTGCATACGGCTTGGCGTCGGTGTGGCCGCTGATGCTGATCTTGTTCGGCACCGTCTTGATGGTGTCGGCCATGGCCAGCAGGATGTCTTCGAAGTACGGTTTCAAGCGGGCACTGCCAGAGTCGAACATCGGCCGGTTGGCGGCGTCGGTGATCTGGATGCGCAAGCCTTCCGGAGTGATCTCGAACGAAATCTGATCCTTGAACTTCAGCATCTGCGGATTTTCTTCGACCTTGTTCTGCAACTCTTGCAGCAGCAGCTCAAGGCGCTCCTGCTCGACCTGCTCGGCCATGGTCTCGACGGTATCGCGTTCGATCGGAATTTTTTCCTGCGGCGCTTCGGTCTTGACCTCGGGGTTGATGGTGCGCTCAGGCGCCAACTGCGGCGAGCCGCCCAGGTCGATCACAAAGGGCGTGCCGCTTTCCGAAAAGCCAATCGGGTCTTTGAAGTAGCCGGCAATGGCGATCTTCTGTTCAGGCGTGGCCGTAGACATCAGCCACAGCACCAGGAAGAACGCCATCATCGCCGTGGCAAAGTCGGCAAAGGCGATCTTCCAGGCGCCACCGTGGTGCCCCGCAGCGAAGCGCTTGACGCGCTTGATGATTATCGGCTGGTTGTTTTCCATGGCTTAGCGACCGCGAACCGCTTGTTCCAGCTCGGCGAAGCTTGGGCGATGCTTCGGGTACAGGACCTTGCGACCGAACTCCACCGCCAGCGACGGCGGCATGCCGGAAGCGGATGCCACCAGGCTGGCCTTGATCGACTCGTACAGGTTGATTTCTTCCTTGGCGTCGTGGGCCAGGGAGGTCGCCAGCGGGCCGAAGAAGCCGTAGGCCGCGAGAATACCGAAGAAGGTCCCCACCAGGGCCGCACCTACGTGCATGCCGATAGCCGCCTGGTCACCCTCGCCCAGGGAAGCCATGGTCACCACGATACCGAGTACCGCCGCAACGATACCGAAACCGGGCATGCCGTCAGCGACGCCGGTCACGGCGTGGGATGGATGCTCCAGCTCCTCTTTAAGACTGAACAGCTCCATGTCGAACAGGCCCTCAAGCTCATGGGGAGCCATGTTGCCGGACGACATGATGCGCAGGTAATCACAGATATAAGCGGTCATGCGCTCGTCTTTGAGCACAGCCGGGTACTTGGCGAAAATCGGGCTGGCCGCGGCGTCTTCGATGTCGGCCTCAATGGCCATCATGCCTTCGCGGCGGCTCTTGTTGAGGATCTCGTACACCAGGCCCAGCACTTCCAGGTAGAAGGTGTGGGTGAAGCGCGAACCGAACATGCTCAGCGATTTTTTGATCACGTGCATGGTCATGTAGCCGGGGTTGGCCTGCAGGAAAGCACCCAACGCCGCACCACCAATAATCATCACCTCAAAAGGTTGGATCAGTGCCGCAATTTTACCGTGGGACAGGACGTACCCGCCGAGCACGCTCGCGAAGACGACGATGATGCCGATAATTTTAGCCATAGGAGATGAGTACTTGCGCCGTCGGGTTCATGGACATATTTGGGGGAACTGAAAAACTCTTGTTCTACTTATCGGCAAAACTGCGCCAGACTATAGGCCGTTAAGGCGAAAAGCCAGTTCGGCCCGCTCCGGGCGTGTTGACCGCAAGTGATGATCGCGCCCCAATCATGGCAAATGAAACGACAGTCCCACCTGTAAGACCTTTCTCTCTCGCCGCTTGGATCAAGCGTCTGGACGAAGTGCTGCTGCCTGTTCCCCAGGCCAGCCACGACCGCGTATGCAAGGCAATCCGCGACAGCCGCAGTTCGTTGCGAGATATTGCCGAACTGATGCAAAACAGCCCGGCGCTGGTGCTCAGTGTGATGCGCGAGGCCAACAGCCACACCCATGGCAGCCTGGCGGAACCGGCTGAAAACCTCGAAGTGGCGCTCAACCGCCTGGGCCTCAAGCGCGCCGAAGAATTGTTGGCGCGCCTGCCCTCGGTGCCGGCCCATGAGATTCCCGTGGCGCTGCGCCAGTTATTGCTGGTGAGCCAACACGCGTCACAGCAAGCCAATGGTTTGTTCGGCAACCGCCTGGCGCGACTCTGGCAGGACATTCATTGGGGCAGCCTGCTGTTTCTGTCGCCGCTGTGGCCGATGGCCGTGGCTTATCCCAAGTTGCTGGAAGAATGGGAGCTGCGCGTCATCCACAAGGGCGAGTCGGCACGCAAGGTCGAGCAGGAGCTGTTCGGCGTGCGTCTGCTGGACCTGTGCCTGGGCCTGAGCGACGCCTGGCATCTGCCGATCTGGGTTTCGCAAGGCTATACCCTGATGCAGAGCGAACAGCGTTTGTTGGTCAAGGCGCTGCATATCGCCCGCGAGGACGACGCCCTGCGCCACCAGCAACTGCTCGACGCCGAGCCCAACCTGCGCCGCTGGCTGAACCAGCCAGCCAATACCGTGCTGCTGGCCAATGGTCTGGCGATGTCCGCCCAGGAATCCTGGAGCTGCCCGCACACCCAGCGCTGGCAGTACCTGACCGCTTTATACCTGCAACAGCCCTTGGCCGAGGTGCAGCAACATTCCCATCAACAAGCCGTGACCAGCGCCCGCACCACCCTGATGCCCGACCTCTGGCACCCGGCGCTGTCGTTGATCTGGCCATGGCATGTACAGAAGATTCATCGCGGCCTGCTGCCGGCAGCGCCACCCACCGCCGAGGCACTGGCGATCTGGCGCAAGCGCTGCACCGAACTGCTGGTAGAGCCAAGCCGCTTTGCCAACGCCATGCACCTGACCACTTGCGCCAAGGAAGCCCTGGTGGCCAGCGGCATGCAGCGGGTCATGCTGCTGATGACCGACCGCGCCCAGAGTACCTTGCGTGTGCATCAGGTCGACGGCCTGCCGAAGGACGCCGCCAACCTGAGCCTGGACGCGGTCAACAGCACGCTGTTGCAGCGGCTGCTGGAAAAGTCTGCCCAGGTACGCCTCACCCCGGATAACCATGCCCAGTTCTCGGCCTTACTGCCGCCGATCCTGCGCCGCCTGTTCAACGGTGAACACCTGCTGCTGCGCTCGCTGAGCTGCAACGGCAAGGTGGTCATGCTGATGGTGGCCGACCAGGGCGGCGGACCGTTCTCGGAAACCACCGTGCAGGCCTTCGGCAAAACCGCCCAATGCATCGAAAAAGCCCTGCACTGCTTTACCAACCGCAGCGTCTGATGCTTGCGCTACAATCGCCCTCCTTTATCGCCAACATTTGTGCCCAGGAGACCTCACATGCCTGACTTCTCTGGCTTGCCGCTGGTGATCGAATCCAGCGACCTGATCGGTCGCCTTGATGCCGAACACCTGATTCTGGTGGACCTCACCAGCGCCGCCCGCTACGCCGAAGGGCATATCCCCGGCGCGCATTTCGTTGACCCCAAACGCACCCAGCTGGGCCAGCCGCCGGCACCCGGCCTGCTGCCCAACAAGGCTGATCTTGAGAAACTGTTCGGCGAACTGGGCCACACCCCGGACGCCACCTACGTGGTCTACGACGACGAAGGCGGCGGCTGGGCCGGACGATTCATCTGGATGCTCGACGTGATCGGCCATCAGAAGTACCACTACCTGGACGGCGGCCTGCTGGCCTGGCTGGAAGAAAAGCACCCGATTTCCACCGACGTGCCGCCCCCGTCGGCGGCCCGGTCAGCCTCACGCTGCACGACGGCCCCACCGCCACCCGCGAATACCTGCAAAGCCGTCTCGGCGCCGCGACCTGGGCATCTGGGACGCACGCGGCCCGCTGGAATACTCCGGTGAGAAGGTGCTTGCCGCCAAAGGCGGGCACATCCCCGGCGCCGTGAACTTCGAATGGACCGCCGGCATGGACAAGGCGCGCAACCTGCGTATCCGCCGCGACATGCCGCAGATCCTCGAAGACCTCGGGCTAACCCGCGACAAAGAAATCATCACCCACTGCCAGACTCACCACCGCTCTGGCTTCACCTACCTGGTGGCCAAGGCGCTCGGTTATCCGCGAGTCAAAGGTTATGCCGGTTCCTGGGGCGAATGGGGCAACCACCCCGATACCCCCGTTGAGATTTAAGGTTTAAGGACAGTTATGAAAAAGCAGTTGTTTATCCTCAGCCAGTACTTGCTGCCGCACCATTTGCTGTCGCGCCTGGCCGGCTGCATTGCCGAGTGCCGTGTACGCTGGTTCAAGAACGCGTTCACCACCTGGTTCGCCAAGCGCTATCAAGTGGACATGTCCCAGGCCCTGGTGGAAGACGTGACCGCCTACGAGCACTTCAACGCCTTCTTCACCCGCGCCCTCAAGGACGGCGCGCGCCCGCTGGATCAAACCCCAGGCGCGGTGCTGAGCCCTGCCGATGGCGCGGTCAGCCAGCTGGGTCCGATCGAACATGGTCGTGTGTTCCAGGCCAAGGGCCACAGTTTCAGCGTGTTGGAATTGCTGGGTGGCGATGCGGCCGTGGCGGCACCTTTCATGGGCGGCGACTTTGCCACCATCTACCTGTCACCGAAGGACTATCACCGCGTGCACATGCCATTGGCCGGCACCTTGCGCGAAATGGTCTACGTGCCAGGACGGATTTTCTCGGTCAACCAGACCACCGCCGAAAACGTACCGGAACTGTTTGCGCGCAATGAGCGTGTTGTCTGCCTGTTCGACACCGAACGCGGCCCAATGGCCGTGGTGCTGGTGGGTGCGATGATTGTGGCGTCGATTGAAACCGTGTGGGCTGGTCTGGTCACGCCGCCGAAGCGCGAACTGAAAACCTTCCGTTACGACGAAGCCGCGCGTGCGCCGATTCATCTGGAAAAGGGTGCCGAGCTGGGCCGCTTCAAGCTGGGTTCGACCGCGATCGTGCTGTTCGGGCCGGATCAGGTGAAGTGGGCTGAAGAACTGGTGGCCGGTTCGCCGGTGCAGATGGGCCAGGGTATCGCGTTGCCTAAAGCCTGATCTGAAAACTGCAAGGATCAAATGTGGGAGGGGCTTGCTCCCACATTTTTACTGCATTTCTTCAGTTACAACTGACCATCACGGTCGCGAAAGCCCAGCAGGTAAAGCACGCCATCCAGCCCCAGGGTCGAAATCGCCTGCTTCGCCGATTGCTTGACCAGTGGCTTGGCGCGAAACGCCACGCCCAACCCGGCAATCGCCAGCATCGGCAAGTCATTCGCCCCGTCGCCGACCGCAATGGTCTGCTCCAGACGCAAGCCTTCCTTGTGAGCCAATTCCTTCAGCAAGTCCGCCTTGCGCTGGGCGTCGACAATCGGCTCCACCGCCACACCGGTCACTTTGCCGTCCACCACTTCGAGTTCGTTGGCGAACACGTAGTCGATGCCCAGCTTGGTCTGCAATTGCTTGGCGAAGTAGGTGAAGCCACCGGAGAGGATCGCGGTCTTGTAGCCCAGGCGCTTGAGTTCGGCGAACAGGGTTTCGGCGCCTTCGGTCAGGCGCAGGGACGCACCGATGGAATCCAGCACGCTCACATCCAGGCCCTTGAGCAACGCCAGGCGTTCCTTGAAGCTGGCACGGAAATCCAGCTCGCCGGCCATGGCGCGCTCGGTGATCGCCGACACCTGCTCGCCCACCCCGGCGGCCTTGGCCAGTTCGTCGATGACTTCGGCTTCGATCAGCGTGGAATCCATGTCGAACACCGCCAGGCGACGGTTACGGCGAAACAGTGAGTCTTCCTGGAAGGCGATATCGACGTTCAGCTCCTGGGCCACGCTGAGAAACTCGGCGCGCAGGGCTTGCGGATCGGCCGGTTCACCGCGCACGGAGAACTCGATGCAGCCCTTGCCTTGATCAGCCGGTGTGTCCAGCGGCATGCGCCCCGACAGACGGTCGATATGATCGATATTCAAACCGTAGTGCGCGGTGATCGAGCTGACGCGCTGCAGCTGTTCAGCCGTGACCTTGCGCGTCAGCAGAGTAACGATGTGGCGTTTCTTGCCCTGACCGGCCACCCAATGCCGATAATCCTCTTCGGACACCGGGGTGAAACGCACCTGCTGATCGAGTTTGTACGCGGTAAACAGAATGTCCTTGAGCACGGACGAGGCCTGCTCGGTGCTGGGGATTTCCACCAGGATGCCGAACGACAGCGTGTCGTGGATCACGGCCTGGCCGATGTCGAGAATGTTCACACCACCCTGGGCCAGGACACCGGTAATGGCGGCGGTAAGACCCGGGCGGTCCTCCCCGGTGATGTTAATCAGGACAATTTCGCGCAAGGCGCACCCCCAGGCTGGAAAAAAACCGCATTCTACCCACTTTCAGTGACCATCGGGCACAGCCAGCGCTTTGCCGGTGTTAGGCCTGTCGCTATACTGCGCGTCAACTTCACGGACCAAGAGCCGAGCTCAAGTGAACCGGCCCACGCCAGTAAAAACCGATAACTTCTTCCTGCTGATCTTCCGGGCACTGCGCCACCGCCGTGTACCGATCGCATTACGCATCGCCAGCCATAACGTGATCCTGGTCGCCCTGGCCCTGGTGATCTACGCCTGTGTGATGGGTTTGCAGTTCAAGCAGGCCATGCATGAGCAAGCCGACGCCCTGGGCGAGAGCCTGACCACCCAGACGGCCACCTCGGCGACTGAGTTGCTGGTGTCCAACGACATCCTCAGCCTGAACGTGCTGCTCAATAACCTGACCAAGAACCCGCTGGTGGCCCACGCCGCCATCTACAGCGTGGACAACCGCATCATGGCCGAAGCCGGGCAGCGCCCGAAGAATGGCCTGCTGGGTGAAGCCGAAGGGCTGTATCAGAGCAACATTACCTTTCAGGATGTTAAAGCCGGTCAACTGCGCATCAGCCTCGACATGCAGCAGTTCCAGCAGCCGATGACCATCAGCCTGCAGAGCATGGGCATCCTCAGCGCGATCCTGCTGGCATTGGCCCTGGCCTTGAGCCTGCGCCTGGGCCGGCATATCTCCACGCCATTGATGCAGCTGCGCATCTGGCTGCGGGATATCGACGAACACACCCCGGCCACCGATCGCCAGGATGAAATCGGCGACCTCGCCCGCCAGCTCCATGCCAGTTTCGCTCCGGAGCCGGTGGTGCCTGAGGTAGAGCCCGAGTTCGATGACGGCGACTACGACGAAGCGTTTGAGGTCGAGGACGCCCCGGTGGCGGCTTGAAGCCCGCTGCGCACAAGGCGTTCAAGGCCGAAGAGGACGAGCCGGACGACGAAGACCCGTTCGCCGACCTGCGCGACACTTCGGCCAGCGCGCCGGCTGTCGCCCCCAAACTGCTGCCGGTCAAGAGCACCGAACCCCAGTACAGTGCCGTACTGGCTGTGCAACTGGGGGCCCAGGACCAACTGCGGCGCCTGCCCCGCGCCCGCCTGACCGAATTGCTCGAGCGCTACCGCGATTGCCTCGACCAGGCTGCCTCGCTGTACCAGAGCGAACTGCATACCCTCAACGATGGCAGCACACTGATGCTGTTCCACAGTGAAGACAGCGGTGAGGACTACCTGACCAACGCCATCTGCTGTGGCGAATTGCTGCGCGCCCTGGGCCATGCCCTGCAGATTGAAGTGGCCGACAGCGGCATCACCTTGCAATTGCAGCTTGGGCTGACCGTGGGCGATGACCTGTTTGGCATGAGCCAGATAGACCTGCTGCTCACCGAAATCGCCCAGGACGCCCTGGCCCTGTCCCAGCACAGCCGCAATCTGCTGCTGGTAGAGCGCAAGATCAGCGAAGACACGCTGATCCGCCAACGCGCGCGCATCCGCCCGATTGCCAGCCCTGAAGGGGCCAGCTGTGTGGAACGTTTGATGGAGCCGTATCCGTCGATGCTGGAGCGGCAGTTGGCGCGGATGCATGAGACCCGCAAGCCCTGAAGCGCAATGAAGTACCAATGTGGGAGGGGCTTGCCCCCGATAGCATAGGGTCAGTCAATACATCAGTGATTGATCCACCACTATCGGGGCAAGCCCTAATGCCAGTCAGTTAAGGGACAACACTGTTTGTGGCGAGGTAGCTTGCTCCCGTTGGCCGCGAAACGGCCCCGCTCTTGTTTACAAAGAATGGGACTGCTGCGCAGTCCAACGGGAGCAAGCTCCCTCGCCACAGATCACTTTTTACCC
>NZ_JAFHKI010000092.1 GCF_016937615.1 Pseudomonas lactucae
TTGCCCCGATGACGGAGCATCAGTTGATGCAGTTGTAGCTGACCCACGCTATCGGGCAAGCCCCTCCCACATTTGACCGCGCCCGATCTTGAAGATGTGAAAAAGCCCGCCACCGATCACTCGGTGGTGGGCTTTTTTGTGGCCGCGAGGTTTAGATCGCGCCGCGCTGACGCAACAGCTCCAGCACTTGCTTGACGCTCTCTTCCAGCGACAGGGCCTGGGTGTCGATTACCAGATCGGCATTCAACGGCACGTCGTACGGGAAGGATTCACCCGGGATGTTATCCCCGCCGGCAGCGTACAGACCTTGCGGATCACGCTCGGCACACACCAGCGGCGACGCCTGCACATACACGGTCAGCAGACGATCGGCACCAATCAGCGCCTTGGCCTGCTCACGGCCTTCGGCATCCGGGGCGACGAACGCGGCCAGGGTCAGCAGGCCCGCTTCGTTGAACTGACGCGCGACGTGAGCGGCACGACGCCAGTTCTCGGTGCGGCCGGCACGGTCCTGGGCCAGGCCCTTGTTCAGGTCGTGTCGCAGGTTCTGGCCATCCAGTACGAACACCGCGCGGCCCATGTCGAACAGCTTGCGCTCGACCGCATAGGCCAAGGTGCTCTTGCCGGCACCCGACAAGCCGCTGAACAACACGGTGGCCGGCTGCTGACCGAAACGCTGGGCGCGCTCTTCGGTGGCGACATGGGCCAACTGACCGTGATGCGCCGCGCTGCCATGGGACACTGGCGACGCGATGATCATGCCGGCGGCCACGGTGCCATTGGTCAAACGATCGATGACGATAAACGCACCGGTGGTGCGGTTGCTGTCATAACCGTCCAGGGCGATGGCGGCGTCGAGGCTGACCTTGACCCGGCCGATCTCGTTCAACTGCAGCGAACTCGCCGGGCCTTCGGCCAGGGTATTCACGTCCACGCGATGCACGATGCTGGTGATGGAGCCCGGCACGTAGCTGGTGGCGCGCTTGATGTCGTATTTCTTGCCCGGCAGCATCGGTTCTTCGGCCATCCACACCAGCATGGCGTCAAAGGCGTCAGTCACTTGCGGCACGTTGTCGGCATGTACCAGCAGGTCGCCACGGGAGATATCGATCTCGTCTTCCATGGTCAGGGTCACGGCCTGGCCTGGGCCGGCGTGCTCCAGCTCACCGTCGAAGGTGACGATGGATTTGACGCGGCTACTCTTGCCCGACGGCAATACCACGACTTCGTCGCCCTTGTGCACGATGCCGCTGGCCAGGGTGCCGGCAAAACCACGGAAGTTCAGGTTCGGACGGTTGACGTACTGCACCGGGAAACGCAGGTCGGTGTAGTTGCGGTCGTTGGCGATCTCGACGGTTTCGAGGATCTCCATCAGCGACTGGCCGGTGTACCAGGGCGAACGCTCGCTCTTGTTCACCACGTTGTCGCCCTTGAGCGCCGACATCGGCACGAAGGCCAGGGTGCTCGGCTTGAACGCGATACCGTCGGCGAACTTCAGGTAATCGGCCTTGATCGACTCGAATACGCTTTGGTCAAAACCGTTGATGTCCATCTTGTTGACAGCCACCACGATGTGTTTGATGCCCAACAACGAAGCGATGAAGCTGTGGCGACGGGTCTGGGTCTGCACGCCGTAGCGGGCGTCGATCAGGATGATCGCCAGGTCACAGGTGGACGCACCGGTGGCCATGTTGCGGGTGTACTGCTCATGGCCGGGTGTGTCGGCGATGATGAATTTACGCTTGGCTGTGGAGAAGTAGCGGTAGGCAACATCGATGGTGATGCCCTGCTCCCGCTCGGCCTGCAGACCGTCGACCAGCAAGGCCAGGTCGATATCATCGCCCGTGGTGCCGGATTTTTTCGAATCACGGGTGATGGCTTCCAGGTGATCTTCGTAGATCATCTTGGAGTCGTGCAGCAGGCGCCCGATCAGGGTGCTCTTGCCGTCGTCGACGTTGCCGCAGGTCAGGAAGCGCAGCATTTCTTTGCGCTCGTGCTGGCCCAGGTAGGCGAGGATGTCCTCGCTGATCAAATCAGATTGATGCGACATGACAGCCCCTTAGAAATAACCTTGACGTTTTTTGTCTTCCATCGAGCCTGCACCATCGTGATCGATGACGCGGCCCTGGCGCTCGGAAGTTCGCGTCAGGAGCATTTCCTGAATGATGTCCGTCAGCGTCTCGGCTTCGGACTCCACCGCGCCGGTCAACGGGTAGCAGCCAAGGGTGCGGAAACGTACTTTCTTTTTGACGATACGGGCTTTGTCTTCGTCGGACAGGTGTTCGAGGATGCGGTCGTCGTCGATCATGATCAACGTGCCGTTTTTCTCGATCACATCGCGTTCGGCGGCGAAGTACAGTGGCACGATCGGGATGCCTTCCAGATAGATGTACTGCCAGATGTCCAGCTCGGTCCAGTTGGACAGCGGGAACACACGAATCGACTCGCCCTTGTTGACGTTGCCGTTGTAGACGTTCCACAGCTCGGGCCGCTGGTTTTTCGGGTCCCAGCGGTGCTTGCTGTCGCGGAACGAGTACACGCGCTCTTTGGCGCGGGACTTCTCTTCGTCACGACGGGCACCGCCGAACGCGGCGTCGAAACCATGTTTGTCCAAGGCCTGTTTGAGGCCTTCGGTTTTCATGATGTCGGTGTGCTTGGCGCTGCCGTGGGTGAACGGGTTGATGCCCTGCGCAATCCCATCCGGGTTGACGTGGGTGATCAGGTCCAGGCCCAGTTCCTCGACCATCTTGTCGCGGAACCGGTACATCTCCTGGAATTTCCAGCGGGTGTCGACGTGCATCACCGGGAATGGCAACTTGCCCGGGAAGAAGGCCTTGCGTGCCAGATGCAGCATCACGGCGGAGTCTTTACCGATCGAGTAGAGCATCACCGGGTTGTCGAACTCGGCGGCGACCTCGCGGATGATGTGGATGCTTTCCGCCTCCAGCTGTTTCAGATGCGTCAGTTTGTCGACCATGGTTACTCACGGAAAAACGATCTTATGGACGGCCAAGCGGGCCGTGTTCGAGCGGGGCATGCTAGCACAGCACCTGCTTCTATTCAGGGCGCCGGCTAGATCGAAACGGTATATGAATATGCCGCCAGGTTTGGGCTTTCTGAGGGAGGGGAGGTAGTTAGATCGGGTTGGGGCAGTCGATGAATAAATGCTCCAGGGCAAAGCGCCGCGCCAGGTAATCGCCCAGCGCCTGCACACCGTAGCGCTCGGTGGCGTGATGGCCGGCGGCGATAAAGCTGATGTCATTTTCGCGGGCACTGTGGAAGGTTTGCTCGGAGGCTTCGCCGCTGAGGAACAGGTCGACGCCGGCGGCAATCGCGTCGTCGATATAACCCTGGCCACCGCCGGTGCACCAGCCGACGCGGCGGATCATCTCGCTGCCTTCGATCAACAGCGGCTCACGCCCCATGACGTCCTGTACACGGCGGGCAAAATCGCGCGGCGACAGGGGCTCGGCGAGCGAGCCAACCAGGCCGACGATCTTGGGGTTGCCTGGGTCCAGCGGGCCTTCGACGGTGATATCCAATTGGCGGGCCAGTTGCACGTTATTGCCGACGTCGGGGTGCAGGTCCAGCGGCAGGTGGTAGGCCAGCAAACTGATGTCGTGCTTGAGCAACGTTTTCAGGCGGCGTTGCTTCATGCCGGTGATGCAGGGGTTTTCGCCTTTCCAGAAATAGCCATGGTGCACCAGGATCAGATCGGCCTCGGCTTCGACAGCGGCGTCCAGCAGGGCCTGGCTTGCGGTCACGCCGCTGACGATGCGCATCACCTGCGGACGACCTTCGACCTGCAGGCCATTGGGGCAGTAATCGGCAATTTTTGCGCTGGCGAGGTAGCGGTCCGCTTCCTCAACGAGGGTGGTCAGGGGGACGGCCATAAAAGACTCCTAAATATCCGGTTCCGAGGTGCTCGCAGCCTCGTATAATGCGCGACATTATGGGCGCTCTCCCGCCCCCTGCAACCTGTCAGGACTTACTTGATGCTCAAGGCACTGCGTTTTTTTGGATGGCCATTGTTGGCTGGCGTGCTGATCGCGATGCTGATTATTCAGCGTTTCCCACAGTGGGTGGGCTTACCAAGCCTTGATGTATACCTGCAACAGGCCCCGCAAACCAATACGGTGGTACAAGGCCCGGTGACCTACGCGGATGCGGTGGTCATCGCCGCGCCGGCCGTGGTCAACCTGTACACCACCAAAGTTATCAACAAACCGGCGCACCCGTTGTTTGAAGACCCGCAGTTCCGCCGCTATTTCGGCGACAACGGTCCCAAGCAGCGACGCATGGAGTCCAGCCTGGGTTCCGGCGTGATCATGAGCCCGGAAGGCTACATCCTCACCAACAACCACGTAACCACCGGCGCCGACCAGATCGTGGTGGCCCTGCGCGACGGCCGCGAAACCCTGGCCCGCGTGGTGGGCAGCGATCCGGAAACCGACCTGGCCGTGTTGAAAATCGACTTGAAGAATCTGCCATCCATTACTCTCGGCCGCTCCGATGGCTTGCGGGTAGGTGACGTAGCGCTGGCCATCGGCAACCCATTCGGAGTGGGCCAGACCGTCACCATGGGCATCATCAGCGCCACCGGGCGTAATCAGCTGGGGCTCAATAGCTACGAAGACTTCATCCAGACCGACGCCGCGATCAACCCCGGCAACTCCGGCGGCGCGCTGGTGGATGCCAATGGCAACCTGACCGGCATCAATACGGCGATTTTTTCCAAGTCCGGCGGCTCCCAGGGCATCGGTTTTGCGATCCCGGTGAAACTGGCGATGGAGGTGATGAAGTCGATCATCGAGCACGGCCAGGTGATTCGCGGCTGGCTGGGGATCGAAGTCCAACCGTTGACCAAGGAATTGGCCGAGTCGTTTGGCCTGACCGGGCGTCCTGGCATCGTGGTCGCCGGGATCTTCCGCGACGGTCCGGCGCAGAAAGCCGGTTTGCAACTGGGGGATGTGATCCTCAACATCAACGGCGAACCGGCCGGCGACGGACGCAAGTCAATGAACCAGGTGGCACGGATCAAGCCAAGCGACAAGGTGGCGATCCTGGTGATGCGCAACGGTAAGGAGATCAAATTGTCAGCGGAAATCGGCCTGCGTCCGCCGCCGGCACCGGTGAAAGAAGAGGAATAAGCCGCGGTTCCAGGTGCTCCTGTGCGGGCACCTGATATTTCAAGGCAATTCATTCTCATTGGACATGTTATATTGTTTCAATATCGACATTGGAACGCTCTATCATGCCGTCTCGAAGAATTGCCCCCTTGGCTGGCCTTGCCCTGGGTTTGCTGCTGGACCCCGCCTTCGCCGAAGAAAACACCCTGGAACTCGATACCATCAGCGTCACCTCCGACGCTTATGAGTCCGCGACAGGCCCGGTCAACGGCTACCGCGCCACTCGCTCGGCCAGCGCGACAAAAACCGACACGGCTCTGCGCGATATCCCACAATCCATCAGCGTGATTCCCGCCACGGTCCTCAAGGACCTGGGCAGCACCCATGTAGAGCGCGCCCTGGAATTTGCCGGCGGCGTGTCCAAGCAAAACAACTTCGGCGGCCTGACACTCTACGAATACAGCGTGCGTGGCTTCACCACCTCGGAATTCTACCAGGACGGTTTCAGCGCCAACCGGGGCTACCCGAGCACGCCGGATGTGGCCAATATCGAGCGCATCGAAGTGCTCAAAGGCCCCGCCGCCAGCTTGTATGGGCGTGGCGATCCGGGCGGCACGGTGAATATCGTCACCAAGAAGCCCCAGCCGCAAGCCTTCACCACCCTGCAAACCAGTGCCGGCAGTTGGGACCGCTATCGCACCGCCCTCGACGTCAACACACCGCTGGACGCCGAGGGCAATGTGCTGTCACGGGTCAACCTGGCCGTGGAAGACAACCACAGCTTCCGCGATCACGTGCAGAGCAAACGTGTGTTCGTCGCGCCCTCGTTCAGTTGGCAACTGGACCCGGACACTCACCTGCTGGTGGAAAGCGAATTCGTGCGCCATAGCTCCACCTTTGATCGTGGCATCGTCGACGCCCCCGGCGTATCACGCGCCACCTTCCTTGGCGAACCCAACGACGGCGACATCGACAACCACAACAACCGCATCCAGGCCACGCTGGAACATCACCTCAACGACGCCTGGAAACTGCGCCTGGCCAGCCACTACAAACAGGGCAGCCTGTGGGGCGACGCTTCGGAAAACCGTGCACTGAACGCAGACGACCACACCCTCAACCGCCGCTATCGCGAACGCTCCACGGGCTGGCATGACAGCATCACGCAACTGGAACTGCGCGGCCTGTTTGATATCGGCAGTTGGCAGCACGAACTGCTGGTGGGTACCGAATACGAGGATTACCGTAAGAAGGAACGCGTAACCGCGATCGCGGGCAGCTACCCCATTGACCTCTACAACCCAGTCTACGGCCAGCCCAAGCCCAACGGCGCACGCTCCGGCACCGACTTCTTTGAGCAGACCAAAAGCCACGCGCTGAACCTGCAGGACCAGATTGTCTTCACCGAGCGCCTGCGTGGCATGGTCGGCGTGCGCCTGGAGCATTTCGAACAAAGCACCGATGATTTCACCCGCAACCACGCCAAGAGCCGACAAACCCACGACGCCCTCACTCAGCGCGCCGGCTTGCTTTACCAGCTCACGCCCGAAATCGGCGTGTTCGCCAATGCTTCGACCTCGTTCAAGCCCAACAGTGGCCTGGACGCGACCGGCAACACCTTCAAGCCCGAAGAAGGCGTGGGTTATGAGGTGGGGATCAAGAGCGAGCTGTTCGACGACCGCCTCAGCACCACCCTCGCCGCGTTCCATATCGAAAAGGAAAACGTACTGGCCCTGGATCCGGCCACCAACACCAACCGTGCCATGGGCAAGGCGCGCAGCCAGGGCGTTGACCTGCAACTAACCGGGCAACTCACCGATGCAGTGCGTGTAATCGGCGCCTTCGCCTACATCGACGCCGAAGTGACCAAGGGTGACAAAACCATTCCAACGGGCAGCCGCATTCTCGGCGTGGCCAAGCGCAGCGGCAGTCTGTTGGGCGTGTATGAATTCCAGGATGGCGCGTTGCGCGGTTCAGACCTGGGCGCGGCGTTCACCTATGTGGGCGACCGCTCGGGCGAAGCAGGCGGCAGCTTTGAACTGCCGGCCTACCACACCGTGGACTTACTGGCTCATTACAAGGCCACCGAAAACGTGACCGTGGGCCTGAACCTCAACAACCTGTTTAATGAAAAATACTACGAGCGGTCCTACAGCAATTACTGGGTCAACCCCGGTGAACCGCGTAACTTCACGGTCAGCCTGACCCTCAATCTGTAACACAGATCAAAAATGTGGGAGGGGCGCCAAGCTCAATTACAGTGAAAGAGGCGCTCTTTCACACAGCGTATTGAGCGCCACCGCCCACTGCGGGTCATCATTCAAGCACGGCACCAGCACCAACTCCTCGCCCCCCGCTTCACGGAACTGCTCACGACCACGATCGCCGATTTCTTCCAGGGTCTCGATGCAGTCGGCAACAAACGCCGGGCACATTACCAGCAACTTTTTCACGCCTTGTCGGGCCAGTGCGTCCAGGCGCGCCTCGGTGTAGGGTTCGATCCACTTCGCACGGCCCAGGCGCGATTGGAAGGCCACCGACCATTTACCGTCCGGCAAGCCCAGACGCTTGGCAACGTCACGCGCAACGCTGAAGCATTGCGCCCGGTAGCATTTGGCAAGCACCTCGGCAGAGGCGTTCTTGCAGCAGTCGGCGTCCTTGAAACAATGCTGGCCGGTCGGGTCGAGCTTCGTCAGATGGCGCTCGGGCAAGCCGTGGAAACTCAGCAGCAAATGATCGTAATCCTGCTCGACGTACGACCGTGCGCTCGCCGCCAGGGCATCGAGGTATTCCGGCTGGTCGTAGAACGGCTGCAGGATCGAGAACTGCACAGGCAGTTTTTTCTCTTGCACCACGCGGCGCGCCTCTTCGATCACCGTGGTCACGGTGCTGTCGGCAAACTGCGGGTACAACGGCGCCAAAGTGACTTTCTCAATACCCTGTGCGGCCAGGCGGGTGAGCGTGGTTTCCAGCGACGGCTCGCCGTAACGCATCGCCAACTCCACGGGCCCCTGGGTCCATCGAGTGGTCATCTGCTGTTGCAAGCGGCGACTGAGCACCACCAGCGGCGAGCCCTCGTCCCACCAGATCGATGCATAGGCATGGGCCGACTGCTCGGGGCGCTTGATCAGAATCAGCGACACCAGCAGGCGCCGCACCGGCCATGGCAGGTCAATCACGTAGGGGTCCATCAAAAACTGATTCAGGTAGCTGCGTACATCGGCCACCGAAGTGGACGCCGGTGAACCCAGGTTGACCAGTAACAACGCGTGATCCGTCATGCAACATCCTATGGCTAAAGGCGGCCGGACAAGTCGTCCAAGGCCGCACGCAACTCAGTGAACTGGAAAGTGAAACCGGCAGCCAGCAAGCGCTCGGGCACCGCCTTCTGCCCGCCCAGCAATAAACCGGACAACTCCCCCAAGCCAACCTTCAGCGCAAACGCCGGCATGGGCATGAACGCGGGGCGGTGCAACACCTGGCCCAGGGTCTTGGCGAACTCGCGGTTACGCACCGGGTGTGGCGCGCAGGCATTATAAGGACCGCTGGCGTCATCCTTGTGCAGAAGAAAATCAATCAGGGCGATTTGATCCTTGATATGCACCCACGGCATCCACTGCCGACCCGTGCCGATCGGCCCGCCCAGCGCCAGTTTGAACGGCAGCAACAGCCGCGACAAAAAGCCGCCCTCGGCCGCCAGCACCAGGCCGTGCGCACCATCACCACACGCATCCCAAGGGCTTCGGCGCGCTGGGCGGTTTCTTCCCAGGCGATGCAGAGCTGGCTGGGGAAATCGTCCAGCACCGGGCCGCTGGCTTCGGTCAATTCACGCTCGCCGCCGTCGCCATACCAACCCACCGCAGAACCGGAGATCAACACCGCCGGTTTTTGCGCAAGGCCTTCCAGCCATGCCAACAGGGTTTCGGTGAGCCCGATACGGCTGCTCCACAACAACGCCTTGCGTTTGTGCGTCCAGGGGCGGTCGGCAATCGGCGCGCCGGCGAGGTTGACCACCGCATCCACCGTCCCGATCACTTCGCGCAACTCGCCGACGCCAAGTACCTGGGCACCGCAGAGCCTGGCGACTGTTTCGGGGCGGCGGCTCCAGACCGTCAGGCGATGGCCCTGGGCGAGCCAGTGTTGGCAGAGCTGGCGACCGATCAAGCCGGTACCGCCGGTCAGCAAAATATGCATGGGACACTCCTCATGTAACGTTCGCCGCCGATCACTGGTCTATTTTAATAAGCAGGGATCAATTTAATAATCGGGCGTAACGTTGGTTTTAGCCTTAGCTTTAACCATAGGTCACGCCACACGATCAGGTACGCCAAAACTTATACCAAAAAACGATATTGTACAGCTATTGGTGTCGGCGTAGTCTGTACCCAACGGTAAACGAGGCCTCCCATGACTGTCCCCATCGCGATCATCGGTACCGGCATCGCCGGTCTCTCCGCCGCCCGAGCGTTACAAGAAGCCGGGCACGTCGTACAACTCTTCGATAAAAGCCGCGGCAGTGGTGGCCGCATGTCCAGCAAACGCAGTGATGCCGGCGCACTGGACATGGGCGCGCAATATTTCACTGCCCGCGACCGGCGCTTCGTCAACGAGGTGCAACGCTGGCAAAGCAACGGCTGGGCCGAGCAATGGAAGCCCCAGCTGTACAATTTCAAATCCGGCCAACTCACCCCCTCTCCCGATGAGCAGATCCGCTGGGTCGGCACGCCGCGCATGAGCGCCATCACCCGCGCCCTGCTCGACGACCTGCCGGTCGAGTTCGGCTGCCGCATCACAGACGTATTCCAAGGCACGCAACATTGGAACCTGCTCGATGCCGACGGCGGGCATCACGGGCCCTTCAGCCATGTGGTCATTGCCACGCCGGCGCCGCAGGCCACCACGCTGCTGGCCGCCGCGCCGAAACTGGCGAGCGCCGCCGCCGGGGTGAAAATGGACCCCACCTGGGCCATCGCGCTGGCCTTCGACAAACCGCTGGACACGCCCATGGAGGGCTGCTTCGTGCAAGACAGCCCGCTCGACTGGCTGGCGCGCAACCGCAGCAAGCCCGGGCGCGACACTGCTCTGGACACATGGGTACTGCACGCCACCAGCACCTGGAGCAAGGCGCACCTGGACCTGTCCAAGGAGGCCGTGATCGAACACCTGCACGGCGCCTTCGCCGAGCTGCTGCACAGCGCCATGCCCGCGCCGTCGTTCAGCCTGGCGCACCGCTGGCTCTATGCGCGACCGGCCAACGCCCATGAGTTTGGCGTACTCGCCGACGCCGACCTGGGCCTGTATGTGTGCGGCGACTGGTGCCTGTCCGGGCGAGTCGAAGGCGCGTGGCTCAGCGGCCAGGAAGCGGCGCGACGCTTGATCGAGCACCTGCAATGAATCGCATCAACCCGGCCAAGCTGCTGCTGTCGAAATGGACAGCCACGTCACCGCAAAACAAAGAAAAACACTTTCTCGTCACGGAACTGTTTCGTGACGAGGAAAACACCGTAGTGGAAATCGAACTGCAGGCCGTCATGACCCTGCGCAGTGAGCGCATGACGTGGCAAACCCTGCAAAACCCCGACTGCTGGAAAATGGGCTGGAAATAGTCTGGCCGCAAATACCTGTACAAATAATTTGACTTGTACAGCATCAAACCTATGATGCAATTAGTTGTACAGCCACTTCAATCTGTACAGGAATTTTTGCAGAGGTTTGCCCATGTCCAGCGCCGCAAAACCCAAGATCGGTATCAGCGCCTGCCTGCTGGGTGAGAACGTGCGGTTCAATGGCGGGCACAAACAATCGCTGTTGTGCAGCCAGACGCTCGCCGAGTATTTCGACTTCGTGCCACTGTGTCCCGAAGTCGCCATCGGCCTGGGCATCCCTCGCGAAACCATCCGCCTGGTGGGCGACCCCGCCCAACCGCAGGCGGTCGGCACAGTGCACCGTGAACTCAACGTCACCCAGCCGCTGGATGAATACGGCCAACAGATGGCACTTGAGCACACCGACCTGTGCGGTTACATCTTCATGCAGAAGTCGCCGTCGTGCGGCCTGGAGCGGGTCAAGGTCTACCGCGAAAACGGCGCCCCTGTGGATGGCGGTGGGCGCGGCATCTACGCCCAGGCGTTTTGCGCGCGTCACCCCAACCTGCCGGTGGAAGAAGACGGTCGTCTGAATGACCCCGTGCTGCGGGAAAACTTCCTGGCCCGCGTATTTGTGTATGCCGCCTGGCAGCAATTGTTGGCAGATGGGCTCAGCCGTCAGCGCCTGCTGGCCTTTCATTCCCGCTACAAGTACCTGCTGATGGCCCACAGCCCGGCGCACTATAAGAGCCTCGGCCACGTGTTGGGCAGCATGGATAAAACCACCGACCTTGATGCGCTGGCCTCCGGCTACTTCAGCGACTTGATGACCGGCCTTAAAAAGTGCGCCACACGCGGCACTCACACCAACGTGCTGCAACACATAAGCGGCTACCTCAAGCAAGCCATCAGCGCCGACGACAAGCAGGAAATGCAAACCGTCATCGACCAGTACCGCCACGGTATCGTGCCGCTGGTGGTGCCGCTGACGCTGCTCAAGCATCACTTTCGCCAACACCCGGACCGCTACATCGCGCAGCAGGCGTACCTGCAGCCGCACCCGGAAAACCTCAGCCTGCGCAATGCGATCTAGACCATGAAGCCTGCCCCGCAAGACGAACCCGGCGAAGACATCGCCCAAGCCCTCCAGGATGGCTGGCTGCCGATCCGTGAAGTGGCGCGCCAGACCGGCGTCAACGCCGTGACCCTGCGCGCATGGGAACGCCGCTATGGCCTGGTCGTGCCGCAGCGCACGCCCAAGGGCCATCGGCTGTTCAGCGCCGAACATGTGCAACGTATCCATGCCATCCTCACTTGGCTCAACCGTGGCGTGCCGGTCAGCCAGGTCAGGGCCTTGATCGACTCGGCCCAGGCCAGCCCCGACGCCGTCGAAAATGAATGGCATGCCCTGCGCCAGACCTTGGTCACCGCCATCAGCGAACTGGCCGAGCGCCGGGTCGACGACGCCTTCAACCAGGCCATGGCGCTGTATCCGCCGCGCACCCTCTGCGAGCAACTGCTGCTGCCGCTGATCAATGAGCTTGAACAGCGTTGGCAAGGCCAGTTCGGTGCGCAAATGGAACGGGTGTTTTTCCTGTCCTGGCTGCGCAGCAAGTTCGGTGCGCGCATTTACCACAACAATCGCCAATTGCAGGGCACGCCGTTGCTGCTGGTCAACCAGTCCGACCTGCCCCTGGAGCCGCACCTGTGGCTCAGCGCCTGGCTGGCCAGCAGCGCCGATTGCCCGGTGGAAGTCTTCGACTGGCCATTGCCCGCCGGCGAACTCGCCCTGGCGGTGGAGCACCTGCAACCGCGCGCGGTGCTGCTGTATTCGAGCAAGGCCCTGAACCTGCCGGCGCTGAACAAACTGCTGGGCGGCATCGACTGCCCAACCGTGCTGGTCGGCCCCGCGGTGTGCATCCACCAGACCGAGTTGGGCGTGTTAACCCATGACATCCCGCAATTGTTCGTCGCCGAAGATGCGTTGGCGGCCCACCAGCAACTGATCCAGCGTGGACTCCTGTAATGCATCTGATCTGGCTGCGCACCGACCTGCGCCTTCACGACAACACCGCCCTGGCCGCCGCAAGCCAGCGCGGCGCGGTGGCGGCCGTGTACCTGATCACGCCCGAGCAGTGGCGGGCCCATGACGATGCGCCGTGCAAAGTGGATTTCTGGCTGCGCAACCTGCAACGACTGAGCCTGACCCTCGGCGAGTTGAACATTCCCCTGCTGATCCGCAGCGCTGCAACCTGGCAGCAGGCGCCCGCCGTACTCAGCGAACTGTGCCGGGAACTGTCGGTGAAGTCGGTGCACGTCAACGAGGAATACGGCATCCACGAAAGCCGTCGCGATGCGGCGGTGGCCCAGCAATTGGAAGCCTGCGGCGTGACTTTCCACCGCTACCTGGACCAACTGTTTTTCCAGCCGGGCAGCGTGCTGACCAAGACCGGCACCTATTTCCAGGTATTCAGCCAGTTCCGCAAGGTCTGTTATTCGCGCCTGCACAGCGCCTTGCCGCGCATCGTGGCCACGCCCAAGGCCCAGCAAAAGCTGGCCTTCAACAGTGACCCTGTACCGCAAACCGTCGACGGCTTCGAACCACCGAGCGACAGCCTGCGCGCGCTGTGGCCCGCAGGTGAAGACGAAGCCCGGCGGCGCCTGGACGCGTTTGCCGACCAGCAGATCAGCTACTACAAAGACGAACGCGACTTCCCCGCCAAGCCCGGCACCAGCCAGCTGTCGGCGTACCTCGCCGCCGGCGTGGTTTCGCCGCGCCAGTGCCTGCATGCCGCGCTGCAAAGCAACCAGGGTGAGTTCGAAAGCGGCGATATCGGCGCTATCACCTGGATCAACGAACTGCTCTGGCGCGAGTTCTACAAACACATTCTGGTGGGCTACCCACGGGTGTCGCGCCACCGTGCGTTCCGCCCCGAAACCGAGGCCGTGGCCTGGCGCCATGCGCCCAAGGACCTGGCGGCCTGGCAAGAAGCGCGCACCGGTCTGCCGATCATCGATGCCGCAATGCGCCAATTGCTGGAAACCGGCTGGATGCACAACCGCCTGCGCATGGTGGTGGCGATGTTCCTCACCAAGAACCTGCTGATCGACTGGCGCGAAGGCGAGCGCTTTTTCATGCGCCACCTGATCGACGGCGATCTGGCGGCCAACAACGGTGGCTGGCAGTGGAGTTCGTCCACCGGCACCGATTCGGCGCCGTACTTCCGGATTTTCAGCCCCTTGAGCCAATCGGAAAAATTCGACAGCGACGGCGTGTTCATCAGGCACTGGCTACCGGAGCTGGCCGCGTTGAATAAAAAGGACGTCCACAACCCCGAAGCGGTCGGCGGGCTGTTTGGCGTGGCGGATTACCCACGCGCCATCGTCGACTTGAAAAAATCCCGCGAGCGCGCGTTGGCCGCCTTCCGCAGCCTGCCTTCACGCCAGGAGGTGGCCGAACATGAGTGATTTCCTGCAGCGCTTCGCGCACACCTTCGCCACGCTGGACAAGCACAACCTGCACCTGCTCGACAGCCTCTACAGCAAGGACATCGCTTTCACCGACCCGCTGCACGCGTTACACGGCCTGAACGCGCTGCACGGTTATTTCGAATCGTTGTACAGCAACGTCACACAGCTACGTTTCGATTTTCATGGCTTCGATCAGGTTGCCGAAGGCGAAGGCTACCTGCGCTGGAAAATGAGTTTTTGCCACCCACGCCTGGCCAACGGCCAAGTCATCCGGGTGGAGGGCTGCTCGCACCTGATGTGGCGCGACAACAAGGTGTTCCACCATCGCGACTACTTCGATGCGGGCGCCCTGCTCTACGAACATTTGCCGGTATTGGGCCGGGTCGTCCGTTGGCTGAAAAGGAGAATGGGATGAACACAACGTCGCCCCGCCGTTATTGGCTGACCGGCGCCAGCAGTGGCATCGGTGCCGCGCTGGCCGTGGAATTGCTCGACAGCGGTGCCCATGTGGCGCTGAGCTCGCGGTCGCGGGAGCCGCTGGAAGCCCTCGCTCAACGCTACCCCGGCCAAGTGCTGGTGGTGGCCGGCGACCTGACCAACAGCCAGACCGTGCGTGAAATCGGCGAGCAGATCCAGAGCGCCTGGAGCGCGCTGGACACGGTGATCCTGAATGCCGGCACCTGCGAATACGTGGATGCGCGGCAATTCGACTCCTCGATCATCGAGCATGTGGTGCGCACCAACCTGCTGGCCAGCAGTTATTGCATCGAAGCGGCGCTGCCGTTGTTACGCGCAGGGCTTACCCCGCATCTGGTGGGGGTCGCCAGCGCGGTGACCTACCTGCCGATGCCCCGCGCTGAAGCTTATGGCGCGTCCAAAGCCGGCCTGCGCTACCTGTTCGAATCCCTGCGCATCAGCTTGTCACCGGAGAACATCGACGTCACCGTGATCAGCCCAGGCTTTGTCGACACCCCGCTGACCGAACGCAATGATTTCCCGATGCCCCTGAGCTGGCCGGCCGAAAAAGCCGCTCGGCACATCTTCGCCAAACTGGAGAAACGTCCGCTGGAAATCGCCTTCCCCGCGATGTTCATCGCCACCCTGTGGCCGCTGTCGAAACTGCCCAACCGCGCCCAACTGATCATCGGCAAACGCATGCTGCGCAGCCCGCCGCCGAAGAAGGACGACCTGTGAAGATCGCCATCATCGGCAGCGGCATTGCCGGGCTGACCAGCGCCTATCTGCTTGATCGCCAGCACGACATCACGCTGTTTGAAGCGGGTGACCGCATCGGCGGGCATACCCATACGGTCAATGTCACGGTGGAAGGCAAAAGCTACGCGGTGGACACCGGTTTTATCGTATTCAACGACTGGACTACCCCAACTTTATCCGCCTGCTGGGGCAGATTGGCGTGCGATTCAAACCTACCGAGATGAGCTTTTCGGTGTGCGACGAAAGCACGCGCTTCGAGTACAACGGCAATAACCTCAACAGCCTGTTCGCCCAGCGGCGCAATATTCTGTCGCCAGGGTTCTGGGGCATGTTGCGCGACATACTGCGTTTTAACCGCGAGGCGCCAAGGGACTTGCAGGAGCAACGCATCAACGCCGAGATGACTCTGGGCGACTACCTCGCCGCCGGCGGTTACGGCGAGCGGTTTGTGCGGCATTACATCGTGCCGATGGGCGCGGCGATCTGGTCGATGTCCCTGGCGGACATGCTGGGTTTCCCGTTGCAGTTTTTTGTGCGTTTTTTCAAGAACCACGGTTTGCTGTCGGTGAACAATCGCCCGCAATGGTGCGTGATCGAAGGAGGTTCCTCCCGCTATATCGAGCCGCTGACACGCAGCTTTCGCCAGCACATCCGCCTCAATTGTCCCGTACATCGGGTGGAGCGCAACGCCGACGGCGCGATTATCCACAGCGCCACCGGCACCGAGGCCTTCGACAAGGTGGTGTTCGCCTGCCATAGCGACCAGGCACTGGCGTTGCTCGTCGACCCGAGCCAGGCCGAACAGGAAATCCTCGGTGCCCTGCCCTACGCCGACAACGACGTGGTGCTGCACACCGACACCCGCCTGTTGCCCGACCGCAAACTGGCCTGGGCCAGCTGGAATTACCGACTGGGCAGCCATACGCAGACCCAGGCGGCCGTGACCTACGACATGAACATCCTGCAAGGCATCGACAGCGCCACCACGTTTTGCGTCAGCCTCAACCAGACGGCGATGATCAACCCGCTGAAAGTCCTGGCGCGCTATACCTACGCCCACCCGCAATACAGCCTGGCGGCGGTGGCCGCGCAAAACCGTTGGGAAGAATTGGCCGGCGCACAACACACCTTTTATTGCGGCGCGTATTGGGCCAACGGTTTCCATGAAGACGGCGTGGTCAGCGCCTTGCGCGTGGCCCAGGCATTTGGGGAAGCCCTGTGAACAGCGCCTTGTACAGCGGCTGGATCGCCCATCGTCGGTTTGCGCCCAGGGCTCACGCCTTTCGCTACCGAATCGGCCTGCTGTACCTGGATTTGAGCGAAGAAGACGCCGTGCTTGGGCTGTCCCCCCTGGCCGGACGCAGCCTGTTCGCACCTTTCGGCTTTCGCCAGCAGGATTACCTGCGTGAATTGACGCGCCATGGCATGAGTTTGAGCGATGCCGTGCGCCAGGAAGTCGGCAAGGCCCTGGGCCATACGCCCCAGGGCGTTATCTGCCTGCTGACCCAGGCCCGCAGTTGGGGCCTGGCTTTTAATCCGGTGAGTTTCTTCTACTGCTTCGAGGCCGATGGGCAACTGGCCGCGATCCTGTGTGAAGTGACCAACACCCCCTGGCGCGAGCGCTACCACTACGTGCTGCCGGCCCAAGCCCTGGGCACCGACGAGCACCAGCACTTCGCCGTGGCCAAGGCCTTTCATGTGTCGCCGTTTTTACCCCGCGACCTGGAATACCGCATGAGTTTCAGCCCGCCCGCTGCGCGACTTGGCGTGCACATGGCCGACTGGCAGGGCGAACTGAAAGTCTTCGACGCCACCCTGAGCCTGCAAAAAGAAGCATTGAATCGCGCCAGCCTGCATCGCTATCTGCGGCATTTTCCGTGGATGACCGCCAAGACCTGCCTGGCGATCTACTGGCAGGCCCTGCGTCTGCTGCTCAAGCGCACACCGATTTTTTCCCACCGGGCCGCCGATGGCGCCTCTCGCACAGCCGTCGGTTACACCAAGGATCGCCGCCATGAAATCCCCTAGCTTATCGGTCAAGGCCAACCGCCTGAACGTCAACAGTATGACCACCGCGCTGCTGCGCAAGGGCGTGCTGCGTCAACTCAGCCAATTGCGCCACGGGCAGTTGGTGGTGATCGAGGACGGCGAACGGCAAGTTTTCGGCGCACGGGAAGCGCAGTTGCTGGGAGAAATCCAGATCGTCGATTCGGCAGTCTGGGGGCTGGTGGCGGCCAACGGCTCCATCGGCGCCGGCGAGGCGTTTATCCATGGGTACTGGAGCAGCCCGGACCTGACCGCCGTGGTCCGCGTGATGGTCAGCAACCTCGACGTACTCGACGCGATGGAGGGTGGCCTGGCGCGCCTGGCTCGGCCACTCACCCAAGGGCTGCACTGGCTGAACCGCAACACGCGCAAGGGCTCGCAAAAAAACATCGCCGCCCATTACGACCTGGGTAACGATCTGTTCGAAGAGTTCCTCGACCCGACGATGATGTATTCGGCCGCGCAATTCTTAAACGCCGACGACACCCTGGAACAAGCGCAACTGAACAAGCTGGAGCGCATCTGCCAGAAGCTCGCCCTCAAACCCACCGACCATCTGCTGGAAATCGGCACCGGCTGGGGCAGCATGGCGCTGTATGCGGCGCAGCATTACGGCTGCAAGGTCACCACCACGACCCTGTCCAGGGAGCAATTCGCCTACACCGAGCGGCGCATCCAAGCCTTGGGCTTGCAGGGCCAGGTCACGCTGTTGCTGCAGGACTATCGCGATCTGACCGGCCAGTACGACAAGTTGGTGTCCATCGAGATGATCGAAGCGGTGGGCCATCGCTTTCTGCCGACCTACTTCAAGCAATGCGCGCATCTGCTCAAGAACGATGGCCTGATGCTGCTGCAGGCCATCACCATCCGTGAGCAACGCTTCGAACAGGCCAAAAACAACGTCGACTTCATCCAGCGCTATATCTTCCCCGGCGGCGCCCTGCCCAGTGTGCAGAATATGTTGCACATCGTCAGCCGCGACACCGACATGAACCTGCTGCACATGGAAGACTTCGGCCTGCACTACGCACGCACCCTGCGTCTGTGGCACGAGAACTTTCGCCGCGCCCACGGCCGCCTCGCCCAATTGGGCTACGACGAATACTTCCTGCGCTTGTGGGAGTTCTACCTGTGCTACTGCGAAGGCGGCTTCATGGAGCGCACCATTGGCACCGCGCAGTTATTGCTGGCCAAGCCCTCGGCGATCACCCCGCCGCTGCTGGGGCGTTTCAGTGCTTAAAACCCTGGCCAATGCCGCGCTGTTCCAGTGCGGCTGGTTTGCCTGTGTACTCGGCGGTGACAGCCCATGGCTGCTGGTCGGAGTGGGCGTGCTGATCATCCACCTGCTGTGGATAAGTTCGGCCGCCGAGGACGGTGTATTGATCATCGGCGTCACGCTGGCAGGCACGCTGTTGGATACGCTGCTGCGCAGCCTGGGCGTCTTCCACTTCAGCGAACCGGGGCCGTTGATTCCTTTCTGGTTGATGTTGCTGTGGGCGTTGCTGGCGACCACGCTGCACCATTGTCTGGCCTGGAGCGCCAGGCCCTGGTGGCGCGCGGCGTTGTTGGGCGCTGTCGGCGGGCCATTGTCCTATTACGCCGGGAGCCAGTTGGCTGGCGTACAGTTCGGCTACGGGCTGGGGCCGACGATGGCCTTGCTGGCCGTGCTGTGGGCCGGGGTGTTTACGCTGCTGACCGCGGCAGCGACAAGTAAAAGATGAAAGCGGTCGGCTTCTCCTTGCAGCTTGCCGCTTAAAGCTTGAAGCTGGCGCCCATGACCACCATACCCCACACCCAAATCACCGAACCCGCCGTCACCTGCTCAACGTGCGCGGCCTGCTGCTGCCAGCTGGAAGTGATGCTGATCACCGACACCGGCGTGCCGGAGCGCTATATCGACACGGATGATTGGGGCGGCGAAGTGATGCTGCGCCTGGACGACGGCTGGTGCGCGGCGCTGGATCGAGACACGATGATGTGCACGATTTATGAACGGCGACCGCTGATTTGCCGGGAATTCGAGATGGGGGCGCCGGAATGCCTGGACGAGCGCCAGGGGATTGCGACGGCGTATCGCTGATCAAAATGTGAGAGGGGCGGTGCGACGATTCGACTTGCTCCCGAGAATCGTCGTACCGCTCTCCCACACCGTTTTTCAGCGTGCCTGGGAATTACAGCGGCATGGTGTAGTGCAGCGAGTAGCTCTCTACCCCATCGTTGTTGCTGCTGATCCCGGCGTTGGAGTAATGCGTGGCGCGAATGCCCACTTCATGTCCCCCAGTAAACCGCAGGCCGAAACCCAAGCGGTCTTCGAACTGGAAGGCCTGGCCGATGTTGTTGTCTTCCAGTTTGGTGCGGGAGAACACCGCCACCCCGATCCCGGCCTCGATGTAGGGTTTGACCGACTGGCCGGCAAACTCATACACAAAGACCGGCGAGAAGGACAGGCTGCTGGCGCCGGCGCGCTCGTCGCCCTCCCAGTAGGTGTAGGCGCCGCTCCAATAGCCGGTCAAACGGCCCACGTCGCTCTGCCACCAGCTTTTATCCCAGTCTGAAGTCAAGCCAAGCCGGTACGTCATGGTGGAGTCGCTGGTGCTTCCCACGCCAAATTCCAGGCCGGCAGCCTGGGCCGAAACCGAGTGTCCCACCACGACGCCGCAAACGCGGCCAAACAGAACAAGCGCTTCATAAGAAACAGTCCTTTGAAAACGGAAAAGGTGTGATTTTTTACAGGCAATCTCGCTATAGAAGCTGACTCACAACCAGAAGTTCAGCGAATTTTCACGAAATTTTCACGAGCCAAAGCTTCGCACAACTCCGGGATGTTTCCATAGTGTCGGTAGGATATTTCTGAGATGACACACATCACCGCTGGTCCAGAACTGCGCAGGCGCTGGATTTCCGACGGCCAACAGGTCGCGCTCACCCAGCAAACGCTTGAGTTGGCGGGCCACGGCGGCGCCGGTGTCGATGAGAGTGATGCTGGGGGGCAGCATTTGCGCCAGGAGGGGCTTGAGGAAGGGATAGTGGGTGCAACCGAGGATGATGGTGTCGCAGCCGGCGCTGAGCAGCGGGTCGATGTAACCCTGTAACAGCGTGCGCAAGGCAGGGCTGGTGAGGTCGCCGGTTTCAATCAATTCAACCAGGCCGGGGCACGGCTGGGTGATCACCCGCACATCGGTGGCGAAACGGTCGAGCAAGGCCGCGAACTTGGCGCTTTGCAGGGTGCCGGTGGTGGCCAGCACTCCAACGACGCCACTGCGGGTGGCGGCGGCGGCGGGTTTGACGGCGGGTTCCATTCCAACCAGCGGCCAGTCGGGGAAATCCTGGCGCAGGTCGCAACCGCCGCGACGGTCGCCGTGTTGCAGGCGATCACAAATGCCTTGGCGCCTTTTTCGCGGAAAAACTCGGCAACCCGCCGGGAGCGTTCAAGAATAAAGGCTGGGGTTTTCTCGCCGTAGGGAATATGCCCGCCATCGGCGACATACAACAGCGATTCGTGAGGCAATAGCCGCTGGATTTCATCGAGCACCGACACGCCGCCGACACCGGAATCGAACACACCGATCGGCGCGTCCTTAACCATGTGGCGTCCCGCAGACACTGCAGCCGGGGTCACGTTTGACGCGTAATTCGCGAAACCGCGTGGTCAAGGCATCGATCAGCAGCAGGCGGCCCACCAGCGGTTCGCCGAAACCGGCCAGCAACTTCAAGGCCTCCAGCGCCTGCAGGCTACCCACCAGGCCCACCAACGGACCGACCACGCCGGCTTCGCTGCAGGTGAGTTCGGTGTCGCTGCCATGCCCATATAAACAGTGGTAGCACGGGCTATCGGCGCGGCGCGGGTCGAACACCGACAATTGCCCCTCAAGGCGAATCGCCGCGCCGCTGATCAACGGCTTGGCACCTGCGACACAGGCGGCGTTGACCGCTTCGCGGGTGGCGAAGTTGTCGCTGCAATCGAGCACCACGTCCACCGCCGCCACGGCCGCCGCCAGGGAGTCAGCGTCCAGTGCACGGCGATGAGGAATCAGGCTGATATCAGGGTTGATCGCCGTCAGGCGGCGCACGGCCGAATCGACCTTGGTCTGCCCGACACTGTCGGTGTCATGGATGATCTGGCGTTGCAGGTTGGTCAGGTCGACGGTATCGAAGTCAGCCAAATGCAGCTCGCCCACGCCGGCGGCCGCCAGATACAGCGCCACCGGCGCGCCGAGGCCACCCAGGCCGACGATCAGCGCGCGGGCATTTTTCAGGCGCAACTGGCCGTCGATGTCGACATACTGCAACAGAATCTGGCGGCTGTAGCGCAACAGCTCCTGATCGGTCAGCACGGCCGGCGTCCCAGAGTGATGCGTTCGTGACCGCCCAGGTCGATGCGGCTGTGAACGTCCTCAAAGCCTTGGGTCAGCAGCAGGTCACGCACGGCCTCAGCCTGGTCATAACCGTGTTCGAGCAGCAACCAACCGCCGGCATTCAAGTGCGCCGGGGCCTCGTTGATGATCAAGCGCAGATCGTCCAGACCATCATGGCCTGCCACCAGCGCACTGGCCGGCTCGAAACGCACATCGCCCGCCACCAGATGCGGGTCGTTCTCGGCGATATACGGCGGGTTGCTGATGATCAGGTCGTAGCGATGACCTTGCAGGGCGCTGAACCAATGGCTGTTCAGCACCGTGGCGTTATGCAGGTGCAGGCGCTGGCGATTGCGTTCGGCCAGGGCCACGGCTTCGAGCACGCGATCGACGGCGGTAACGTGCCAGGCCGGGCGCTCGCTGGCCAGGGCCAGGGCGATGGCGCCGCTGCCGGTGCCCAGGTCGAGGACCCGAGTCGGCGTGGCCGGCAACAACTCCAGCGCGGCCTCCACCAGCAATTCGGTGTCCGGGCGCGGGATCAGCGTGTGCGGCGCGACCTCCAGGTCGAGTTTCCAGAAGCCTTGCTGACCGAGAATGTAAGCCACCGGTTCACCGACGCGACGGCGTTGCAGGTAGCCGGCAAAGGTCAGCGCGTCTTCACTGCTGACGATTTTCTCGGGCCAGGTGTGCAGATAGCTGCGCGACTTGCCCAGGGCAGCGGCCAGCAACAGTTCGGCATCCAGGCGCGCGCTGGGCGAGTCCGGCAGGTCAGCGGCGCGCAACAGGCTGGCAATGATGGTCATTTATTCACCTATCGCCGCCAGCTGATCGGCCTGGTATTCGGCGAGCAACGGCTCGATGACCGCATCCACACCGCCGGCGAGAATTTCGTCGAGGGAGTACAGGGTCAGGTTGACCCGGTGGTCGGTGACCCGGCCCTGGGCGAAGTTGTAGGTACGAATACGCTCGGAACGGTCGCCCGAGCCGACCAGCAATTTACGCTCGCTGGCAATCGCATTGGCGGCGGCGCTGGTCTGCTGGTCGTTGAGCTTGGCCGACAACCAGGACATGGCCCGCGCACGGTTCTTGTGCTGGGAACGCTCTTCCTGGCATTCCACCACGATGCCCGATGGCAAGTGGGTGATGCGGATCGCCGAGTCGGTCTTGTTGACGTGCTGACCACCGGCGCCCGACGAGCGGTAGGTGTCGACACGCAAGTCCGCCGGGTTGATCTCGATAGCTTCCTGCTCGTCCGGCTCGGGCAACACCGCCACGGTGCACGCCGAGGTGTGGATACGCCCTTGGGATTCGGTCGCCGGTACTCGCTGTACGCGGTGGGCGCCGGATTCGAACTTCAGCTTGCCGTAGACGTTCTCGCCTTCGACCCGCGCGATGACTTCTTTATAGCCGCCATGCTCGCCTTCGTTCTCCGACAGGATCTCCACCCGCCAGCCACGCCGCTCGGCATAGCGCGAATACATGCGGAACAGATCGCCGGAAAAAATCGCCGCCTCGTCGCCACCGGTACCGGCGCGGATTTCGAGGAACACGTTGCGCCCGTCGTTGGGGTCTTTGGGCAAGAGCATACGTTGCAGGTCGCTTTCCAGCGCTATCAGCTTGTCCTTGGCTTCGCGGACTTCCTCCACGGCCATTTCGCGCATGTCCGGGTCGCTGTCCTTGAGCAGCGCCTGGGCGCCTTCAAGGTCGGCGTGGGTTTTCAGCCATTGCCCGTAGGTGGTCACGATAGGCTCAACTTCCGCGTACTCCTTGGAATAGGTGCGGAACTTGGCCTGATCGGAGATGACTTCGCCGTCGCCGAGCAAGGCGGTCAGTTCTTCGAAACGGTCCTGGAGCACGTCCAGTTTATTGAGCAGTGACGCTTTCATTGCGATTTTTTATCCGAAGAGCTTTCTGACGCGCCCTCACCGAGGGCAAAGAGTTCCTGGGCCATGGCCAGCGCATCGAGGCGGCCTTCGGCGGTAAGCTTTTTTAATTGTACGCTGGGCGCGTGGAGCAGCTTGTTGGTGAGGCCCCGGGCCAGTTGCATCAGCACTTCTTCGGCGCTGCTGCCGTTGGCCAGCAAGCGCTGGGCCTTGATCAGCTCCTCGTCACGCAGGCGTTCGCCCTGTTGACGATACGCCTTGAGCACGTCCACCGCCGCCAGTTCACGCAAGCGCACCATGAAGTCTTCGGCGCCGGTACTGACCATCTCCTCGGCGGCCTGGGCTGCGCCCTGGCGGCTCTTGAGGTTTTCGGCGACCACTTCGTGCAAATCATCGACGCTATAGAGGTAAACGTCGTCCAACTCGCCGACTTCGGGCTCGATATCCCGCGGAACGGCGATATCCACCATAAAGATCGGTTTGTGTTTGCGCAGCTTCAACGCGCTTTCCACCGCGCCCTTGCCAAGGATAGGCAACTGGCTGGCGGTGGAGCTGATCACGATATCGCTGCGCACCAGTTCAGCCGGAATATCTGCCAGCAGCACGGCGTGGGCGCCAAACTGTTCGGCCAGGATGCTCGCGCGCTCCAGGGTGCGGTTGGCGACCACGATGCGCTTGACCCCCAAATCATGCAGATGGCGGGCAACCAGGGTGATGGTTTCGCCGGCGCCGATCAGCAAGGCCTGGCTGCGCTGCAAGTCGCTGAAAATCTGTTTGGCCAGGCTCACCGCGGCAAACGCCACGGACACCGGGTTTTCACCAATGGCAGTGTCGGTGCGCACCTGCTTGGCCGAATTGAACGTGGCCTGGAACAGGCGCCCCAACAGCGGGCCGACGGTCCCGGCCTCGCGCGCTACGGCGTAGGCGGATTTCATCTGGCCAAGGATCTGCGGCTCGCCAAGTACCAGCGAATCGAGACCGGCGGCCACACGCATCATGTGACGAACTGCCGCATCGTCTTCGTGCACGTAAGCGCTCGCGCGCAGGTCATCGAGGCTCAAATGGTGGTAATCGGCCAGCCAACGCAGCACGACATCCGGCGAAAGATGTTCCTGCTCTATATAAAGCTCACTGCGATTGCAGGTTGAAAGGATCGCAGCTTCGCGGCTGTCGGTGAGCCGGCAGAGCTGCTGCAAGGCCTCAACCAACTGCTCTGGCGTAAACGCCACGCGCTCGCGCACGTCTACGGAGGCAGTCTTGTGGTTAATACCGAGTGCGAGGAAGGCCATTCAATATCGCTGATGATGTCGGGAAGCCGACAATTGTCCTACTTCGATAGATTCAGAACAACCACCGTCGTCTATTGTCCCTATACCTTGTGCCTATGAAAGGTATCCACTGAGTCTCGGTTATGTTTGGCCGAAGGCTTGTGTCATGATGATCCGACCGCAGGTTAGTCGTCCTCTTCCTATATGAATAGATCTTCCGCGTTGCTCCTTGCTTTTGTCTTTCTCAGCGGCTGCCAGGCCATGGCCCCCGTGTCGCCGGACGGTACGCCGCCGGTAGAAGACAGCACCCCCGCCCCTGAAAAGCCCAAGGTTTACTCCTCGTTTACTGAAGAAACGGTGTTCAGCCTGCTGAGTGCGGAACTGGCTGGCCAGCGCAATCGCTTCGATATTGCGCTGGACAACTACGTGACCCAGGCCATCAACACCCAGGACCCGGGGATTTCCGAGCGGGCGTTTCGCATCGCCGAATACCTGGGCGCCGATCAGGCCGCGCTGGACACCTCGCTGATCTGGGCGAAGAACGCGCCGGACGATCTGGAAGCGCAGCGCGCGGCGGCCATTCAACTGGCGCGGGCCGGGCGTTACGACGACTCCATGGTTTATATGGAGAAGGTCCTGCAGGGCAAGGGCGACACGCATTTCGACTTCCTCGCGCTGTCGGCCGCCGACACCGACCAAGACACCCGCAACGGGCTGATGAAGAGTTTCGACCGCCTGCTGCAAAAGCATCCGAAGAACAGCCAGCTGATTTTCGGCAAGGCACTGCTGCTGCAGCAGGATGACGAAGCCGAAGCAGCCTTGAAGCTGCTGGAGCAAAACCCTCCGGACGAAGGCGAGATCGCACCGATCCTGCTGCGCGCGCGCCTGCTGCAGAACCTCAATCGCGGCAAGGAAGCCATTCCGCTGCTGGAAAAAAGCATCAAGAAGTACCCGGACGACAAGCGCCTGCGCCTGACTTATGCGCGCATGCTGGTCGAACAGGACCGCATGGAGGACGCCAAAGTGCAGTTCGCCAATCTGGTCCAGCAGTACCCGGACGACGACGAACTGCGTTACTCCCTGGCGCTGGTGTGCCTGGAAGCCAAGGCCTGGGACGAGGCCAAGGGTTACCTGCAAGAGCTGATCGAACGCGAAAGCCATGTGGACTCGGCGCACCTGAACCTCGGCCGTATCGCCGAAGAGCGCAACGACCCGCAGGCCGCGCTGCTCGAATACGCTCAGGTCGGCCCCGGCAACGACTATCTGCCGGCCCAATTGCGCCAGGCCGATATCCTGATGAGCAACGGCCGCACCGACGAGGCCGAAAAACGCCTGGCCGCGGCCCGCGACGCCGAGCCGGATTACGCAATCCAGTTGTACCTGATCCAGGCCGAAACCCTGTCGGCCAACAATCAGGGCGAGCGCGCCTGGAAACTGCTGCAGCAAGCCTTGCTGCAATTCCCCGACGATTTGAACCTGCTGTACACCCGCGCCATGCAGGCGGAAAAACGCAATGACCTGGCGCAGATGGAAAAAGACCTGCGCCTGATCATCAAGCGCGACCCGGACAACGCCATGGCGCTCAATGCCTTGGGCTACACCCTGTCCGACCGCACCACGCGCTACGACGAAGCCAAGGTGCTGATCGAACAGGCGCACAAGCTCAACCCCGAAGACCCGGCCGTGCTCGACAGCCTGGGCTGGGTGAATTACCGCCTGGGTAACCTGGATGAAGCGGAACGCTTGCTGCGCCAGGCGCTGGAGCGTTTCCCCGACCAGGAAGTCGCCGCTCACCTGGGCGAAGTGCTGTGGGCCAATGGCAAGCAGCGCGAAGCACGCCAAATCTGGGAGAAGTTCCTCAAGGAACAACCCGAAAGCCCCATCCTGCGCGGCACCATCAAGCGCCTGACCGGTTCCGAGACTCTTTAAGCTTATGTTCTTTCGCCACATTGCAGTATTCAGCCTTATCGCCCTGCTCGCCGGTTGCGCGGGCATCGGCAGCCGTGAATCCGTTGAAGGCCAGGGCAACCCGGCGCAATGGAAGCAGCACAAGGATCAACTCGCCAGCATCGACGGCTGGCAGATCGAAGGCAAAGTCGGGGTTCGCGCCCCCAAGGACTCCGGCAGCGGCACCTTGTTCTGGCTGCAACGCCAGGACTACTACGATATTCGCTTATCGGGCCCGCTGGGCCGTGGCGCGGCCCGCCTGACCGGTCGCCCGGGGCAAGTCAGCCTGGAGGTGGCCAATCAGGGCCGCTATGAAGCGACTTCGCCGGAAGCACTGCTGGAAGAACAGATCGGCTGGAAACTGCCCGTCTCGCACCTGGTGTGGTGGGTGCGCGGCCTGCCCGCGCCAGACAGCAAGAGTCGCCTGAGCCTCAATGGCGACAGCCGCCTGGCCACTCTGGAACAGGATGGCTGGCAGGTCGAATACCTCAGTTATGTGCAGCAAAGCGGTTATTGGCTGCCTGAGCGCATCAAATTGCATGGCACCGACCTGGACGTCACGCTGGTGATCAAGGACTGGCAACCGCGCAAGCTGGGGCAATGACGTGAGCGTAGAAGCACTGACCCTGCCCTCCCCGGCCAAATTGAACCTGATGCTGCACATCCTCGGACGCCGTGAAGACGGCTACCACGAGTTGCAGACGCTGTTTCAATTTCTCGACTATGGCGATGAGCTGACGTTCGCCGTGCGCGATGATGGCGTGATCCGGTTGCACACCGAATTCGCAGGCGTGCCCCACGACAGCAATCTGATCGTGCGGGCAGCAAGAAAACTCCAGGAACAATCCGGCTGCCCGCTCGGCATCGACATCTGGATCGATAAAATCCTGCCCATGGGGGGCGGGATCGGTGGTGGCAGTTCGAATGCCGCGACCACATTGCTGGGCTTGAATCACTTGTGGCAACTGGCCTGGGACCAGGATCGCCTGGCCGCGCTGGGCCTTACCCTGGGCGCGACGTCCCGGTTTTCGTGCACGGACACGCGGCTTTTGCCGAGGGCGTCGGGGAGAAACTGTCCCCGGAATTCCCCGAAGAGCCGTGGTATGTCGTGCTTGTCCCGCAAGTATCTGTAAGTACAGCAGAAATTTTTTCAGATCCGTTGTTGACACGTAACTCTTCTCCCATTAAAGTGCGCCCCGTTCCCAAGGGAAACAGTCGAAATGACTGCTTACCGGTTGTAGCAAGGCGTTATCCAGAAGTACGTAACGCTTTGAATTTGTTAGGTAAATTTACCGAAGCAAAATTAACCGGAACTGGAAGTTGTGTGTTTGGGGGCTTCCCAAGCAAAGCTGAAGCTGATAAAGTCTCGGCCCTTCTTACAGAGACCCTTACAGGGTTTGTAGCAAAGGGAAGCAACGTTTCGATGTTGCATCGCAAGCTGCAAAGTCTGCTCTAAAAGGAATCGAGTACTGGGTACTCGTTGCAACAGATACAGGGGCGTCGCCAAGCGGTAAGGCAGCAGGTTTTGATCCTGCCATGCGTTGGTTCGAATCCAGCCGCCCCTGCCATTTTCTCTACTCATCCAGGTTACCCTCAGCCTCTAGGTACTGCGCGTGTCCAAGATGATGGTCTTTACGGGGAACGCCAACCCCGATCTGGCTCGACGTGTCGTACGTCAGCTGCATATCCCTCTCGGTGACATCTCTGTCGGTAAATTTTCCGATGGCGAAATTACAGCCGAGATCAATGAAAACGTTCGCGGTAAAGACGTCTTCATTATTCAGCCGACCTGCGCTCCGACCAACGATAACCTGATGGAACTCGTCGTGATGGCTGATGCCTTCCGCCGCTCCTCAGCGACTCGAATCACAGCTGTAATCCCTTACTTTGGTTATGCCCGTCAGGATCGCCGTCCGCGTTCCGCACGTGTAGCTATCAGCGCGAAAGTCGTGGCTGACATGCTCACCGTGGTAGGCATCGACCGTGTTCTCACGGTTGACCTGCACGCTGACCAGATCCAGGGGTTCTTCGATATTCCGGTAGATAACATCTACGGCTCCCCCGTATTGGTGGATGACATCGAAGATCAGCGCTTTGAAAACCTGATGATCGTGTCCCCGGACATTGGTGGCGTCGTGCGTGCACGGGCCGTTGCCAAATCCCTGGGCGTGGATCTCGGGATCATCGACAAACGCCGCGAGAAAGCCAATCACTCTGAAGTGATGCATATCATCGGTGATGTCGAAGGGCGTACCTGTATTCTGGTTGATGACATGGTCGACACCGCCGGCACCCTGTGCCACGCGGCTAAAGCCTTGAAAGAGCACGGTGCGGCTAAAGTCTTCGCCTACTGCACACACCCTGTGCTGTCGGGCCGAGCGATCGAGAACATCGAGAATTCCGTGCTGGACGAACTGGTGGTGACTAACACCATCCCGTTGTCCGCCGCCGCTCAAGCCTGTGCGCGTATCCGTCAACTGGATATCGCACCGGTCGTTGCCGAGGCGGTTCGCCGTATCAGCAATGAAGAATCGATCAGCGCGATGTTCCGTTAAGGGTCAAACCTTAGCGACATCAACCTGACGAAAAGCGCCTCGCCCCAGCACTCTGTTGGGGCGGGGCTTTTTTGCCCATATCGCCTTTAGCGCTGGTCGCAAACGCTGGGGCGAATGTGGTTAATTTGGAGATACAACATGAACAATTTTACTTTGAATGCTGAACTGCGTTCCGACCTGGGGAAAGGTGCGAGCCGCCGCCTGCGTCGTCTCGCAAGCCTGGTTCCAGCTGTAGTTTACGGTGGCGAAAAAGCCCCTGAATCCATCAGCATGCTGGCCAAAGAAGTTGCCAAACTGCTCGAAAACGATGCTGCCTACAGCCACGTTATCGAACTGAACGTTGGCGGCACCAAGCAGAACGTCATCATCAAGGCACTGCAACGTCACCCGTCCAAAGGTCACGTACTGCACGCTGACTTCGTACGCGTCGTAGCAGGTCAGAAACTGACCGCTATCGTTCCAGTACACTTTGTGGGTGAAGAAGCTCCGGTCAAGAAAGGCGGCGAGATCTCTCACGTCCTGAACGAAATCGAAGTGACCTGCCTGCCGAAAGATCTGCCTGAGTTCATCGAAGTCGACCTGTCGGCTCTGGAAATCGGCGCAATCGTTCACCTGTCCGACCTCAAAGCCCCTAAAGGCGTTGAGTTCGTTGCACTGGCTCACGGTGACGACAAAGCTGTTGCAAACGTACACGCTCCACGCGTTGCACCAGAAGCTGAAGAAGGCGCTGCAGAGTAATTCACTCTGTTTTGCCGGAGCTTGAGGCAACATCGCGGACCGGAACGTAGCGAGAAAGCGGGCGACAACGCGAAGTTTATCTCTGGATAAGTGAGCTCCTGTCACCCACTTTCGCCGCACCCAGGTCGGCGATGTTATCCACAACTCCAAAGGAAGGGCCCCTGTCGTGACTGCCATTAAACTGATCGTTGGCCTGGGAAATCCAGGCGCCGAATACGAACAGACCCGGCATAACGCGGGGGCCCTTTTTGTTGAGCGTATCGCCCACGCACAAGGCGTGAACCTTGTGGCCGATCGCAAGTATTTTGGCCTGACCGGGCGCTTCTCGCACCAGGGTCAGGATGTTCGTCTGCTGATTCCCACCACCTACATGAACCGCAGTGGCCAGGCTGTCGCGGCGCTTGCGGGCTTCTTCCGGATCAAACCCGAAGAAATCCTGGTGGCCCATGACGAACTGGACCTGCCACCCGGCGTTGCCAAGCTCAAGCTGGGCGGCGGGCACGGTGGGCACAACGGCCTGCGCGACATCATCGCGCAGTTGGGTAATCAGAATAATTTCTACCGCCTGCGGCTCGGCATTGGCCACCCAGGCGTTGCCAGTATGGTTTCAAATTTCGTCCTGGGTCGTGCGCCACGCGCCGAACAGGAAAAACTCGATGCCAGCATCGACTTTGCCCTCGGCGTGCTGCCGGATATCTTCGCCGGTGAATGGAACCGTGCGATGAAAAACCTGCACAGCCAGAAGGCCTGACTCTTACCGAGGGGAAACACCATGGGATTCAATTGCGGCATCGTCGGCCTGCCCAACGTCGGCAAATCCACCTTGTTCAACGCTTTGACCAAGTCCGGTATTGCGGCGGAGAACTTCCCCTTCTGCACCATCGAACCCAACAGCGGTATCGTGCCGATGCCGGACCCGCGCCTTGACGCGCTGGCGGTCATCGTCAATCCCAAGCGCATCCTGCCGACCACCATGGAATTCGTCGACATCGCCGGCCTGGTGGCCGGGGCATCGAAAGGTGAAGGCCTGGGCAACAAATTCCTGGCCAACATCCGCGAAACCGATGCCATCGCCCACGTGGTCCGCTGCTTTGAAGACGAGAACGTGATCCACGTCTCCAACAGCGTCGATCCGAAACGCGACATCGAAATCATCGACCTTGAACTGATCTTCGCCGACCTCGACAGCTGCGAAAAACAACTGCAGAAAGTCGCGCGCAACGCCAAGGGCGGTGACAAGGATGCAGTGGTCCAAAAGGGCCTGCTGGAGCAGTTGATCGCTCACTTCACCGAAGGCAAGCCTGCGCGCAGCTTGATGAAGAACATGGGCACTGATGAGAAGGCCGTGATCAAAGGTTTCCACCTGCTGACCACCAAGCCGGTAATGTACATCGCCAACGTCGCTGAAGACGGCTTTGAGAACAACCCACTGTTGGATGTGGTCAAGGCCATCGCCGACGAAGAAGGCGCCATCGTGGTTCCGGTGTGCAACAAGATCGAAGCGGAAATCGCCGAACTCGATGACGGCGAAGAGAAAGACATGTTCCTCGAGGCCCTGGGCCTGGAAGAACCTGGGCTGAACCGCGTGATCCGCGCCGGTTACGAAATGCTCAACCTGCAGACCTACTTCACCGCCGGTGTCGAAGAAGTCCGCGCCTGGACCGTCAAGGTGGGTGCCACCGCACCGCAGGCTGCCGGTGTGATTCACACTGACTTCGAAAAGGGCTTTATCCGTGCCGAGGTGATTGCCTACAACGACTTTATCCAGTTCAAGGGTGAAGCAGGTGCCAAGGAAGCCGGTAAGTGGCGCTTGGAAGGTAAGGAATATATTGTTAAAGATGGCGATGTGATGCATTTCCGCTTTAACGTCTAAGCTTTATTGACGGTCTCGTTCGCAAACAAAAAGCCGATGCTCTGCATCGGCTTTTTTGTGGCTGAAGGTTTTACAGTGCGTCGCTGCCTAATGCAGTAACGTCCATATAAAGACTAAAAAATTAAGCACTTTCCTACATAAAAAAGTACAACCACAATAAAAACCCTATTAAGGTTCTCACTCACACACCCCACTCACTTTTCGTACAACACTCTTCAACTTTAGATATGCGATTCGCGATGACAAGAACTCAAAAATACGCTTTACTGCCTCTTCCTGAGTCCCGTAACCTCAAGCGATTATGGAACAGTAGCTATGTCGGCTTTTTATTCTCATGAACACCAAACGGATATAGCAATCACTGAAGACCCTTATATTGAAGTAATGCTGAATACTACCGCCACACGAAATATTGACGTTCTGTTAATGGGCGAGACCGGCACGGGCAAAGACACCCTGGCACAACGGATTCATCGGTTGTCGGGCCGGCGCGGGCACTTTGTCGCCGTAAACTGCGCCGCGATCCCCGACAGCCTCGCAGAAAGCCAACTTTTTGGTGTAAACAGTGGAGCTTACACCGGCGCCGTACAATCCCGGGCAGGCTTCATCGAAGCCGCGCACCTGGGCACGCTGTACTTGGATGAAATCGACAGTATGCCCCTGACCCTGCAGGCCAAGCTGCTGCGGGTCCTGGAGTCCCGAGGCGTGGAGCGACTAGGCTCGACGCGCTTCATTCCCGTAGACATGCGTGTCATCGCCTCAGCCCAGCAATCGCTGCACGACATGGTCGAACAAGGCGCTTTCAGACGCGATCTTTACTTTCGCCTGAACGTCGTCAGCATTCATCTGCCCGCACTGCGCAACCGTCCTGAACGAATCATTCCCTTGTTCCTGAATATGGTTCGAGAGGAAGCCGAATACTTCAAGTGCACCTTCACACGCCCTTCCGGAGCGCTGATACAACAACTGCTTTGCCACCCCTGGATGGGTAACGTTCGCGAGCTACGCTCCACGGCCAAACGTTTCGCCCTGGGGATTTCGCCGCTATCTTCCGCCTCGGTGACAACCCACCCCGACACCCAATTGAATTTGAAAACACGCCTTCAACAGTTTGAAAAAGCATTGATTGAGGAGTCATTGCGTCGTCACGCTCAATGCGTAGATGAAGCCGCAGAGGAATTGGGCATGGCCAAGAGAACGCTTTACTACCGAATGAAACAACTGAGCATACCTCTGGGTGCACTGCCACGAAAAAACTAAATATCCAGATCGGCTACAAAACATGGAACTCCATAGAGCGTCACGACCACACAAACTACGAGCTTGGGCCTTTAGCGCAGGCCGTGCGTTTCGGTGTGCAACAAGGCATCCACCAGGCCAAAAAGTCAAAACTCTAATAACGGAGAGCCACTATGTCCGGTCCAGTTAGCAACAGCCTATATACTCCACCACCCTACTACGGTGGTATCGGTGACAATAACGAAGACTTGAAGCAAGAGAGGAAGATGGAGGCTCGTAAGTCGCTGAAAGAAGGTATCGAGGCCTTCAAGATCAGCGAACAGAAAAAAAACATCGACGCCATACGCTAAGTGAAAAGCCGTCCTTGTTTATAGACAAGGACGGCCTCCCTCCATCCCCAGCCTGAGGTCCTGTATGAAAATAGAACGTCCACTTCATCAGGAAAATACAGACAGCCTTACACGTCACAATGATCAGAACCCGTCATCCTCCCATTACGAAGACACGAATTTCTTTGCTTCACTGCTGGAGCCTTCCACGAGGCCGATCAACCCAGCGCCAGCATCAAGTGGTGTCACGGCTGCCGCCCTGAACTATTTAGACAAATCGTCGAGTGAAATGAAAAAAAGCCTGAAAGCCTTCAACTCCGAACTCAGCGAAAAACACCGACTCAGCTATTCATCTCACCTGTCAAACACGATGCTGATGACGCAAATGCTGGTCAAGAGCGTGGGAAAAGGTGCCCAACTCATCGAAAAAATCAGCAATTTGCAGTAGGTCACCATGATTCGCATTTTGTCCACGGGGTTGGTTTTATCGCTGATGTTATGGCTCTCGGGCTGCTCTGAAAGTGTTGAACTTCATCGACAACTTTCCGAACAGGAAGCCAATGAGGTCATCGCGGAGCTGGCAGACAAGCACATACGTGCGCAAAAGGTTCCTGCCAAGGACGGTGTCGTTGTTCGTGTCAATGCACCTGACATCAGTCGCGCCGTTCGCACGCTGGAAGCTGCGGGACTTCCTCGGATGGCCCGCACGACAATGGGAGATACCTTTCGTAAAGAAGGCGTTATTTCCACACCAATGGAGGAGCGCGCTCGCTACATCTACGCACTGTCTCAAGAGTTGGAGGCCACCCTGTCCAATATCGATGGCGTTATCGTCGCCCGGGTGCACGTGGTGCTGCCCGAACGTGTTGCACCGGGTGAACCCGTCCAACCCGCGTCCGCTTCGGTGTTTATCAAACACGACCCGAGGCTTGAACCTGATAACATCCGGGCACGTGTGCGCCGAATGGTTGCCAGCAGCATCCCCGGCATGACGAGCGCAACCGAAAACTCACAAAAACTGACAGTCATCTTTGTTCCGGCAGCGGCTTATCAGGAGCAGCAACGGCTGAGCTATTTCGGCCCGTTCCTGCTTCCCGAGCAGGACCTCATGTTTTGGCGCGTCACTGCACTACTGACCCTCCTCGCCGGCGCAATGACCGTCTTGGCTGTGGTGTTCTGGTACAGACGCAGGCAGCGTACGCAGGCGGTAACCAATGAGTGAGCCACTGGCATGGGCGCGCTGGTGGTTTTACCCTTGGAACCACGCCCATGACGGGTGGGAAGAACTTAAATCGGTCCGGGTGGATGCCCTGTGCCGCGCTGAGCATGTTCGGGCAAGCATCGCCTTGAACATCGCCCCTTCTCCGCCGCCTCCCCCTCATCTCACGATTCTTCGACTGGCGCTTGCCTCCAACGAGCAATTGCAGCAGATGCTGGCACTGCTGGGACATATTTGCCACAGCTCCTTCGATGGGGCTGTGAGCGAAGCCCAGCACTTATGGTGCATGCGCCTTTCCAAGGCGATAACGGTCGACACCCTGCTACCCAGCCATGCCGATCCCTTGCAGCTGATGCTGGTCTGGGTGGACCCGGCCGTTTGGCAGCGTCTTCGGCTGCGATTTGCCCCACAGCGCGTATTGCAGCTGGAAGCACAACGCCCTGCTCTGCACGAGACACACGGGCGATTGGATACGTTATGGAAAGCACTGGTCTGGCGGGTCACGTCGCCCATTGACGAAGACTACCGAACCCCATAAAGCAAGGCGCGATCATGCTCAGACGACGCAAGATTGAATTATACGAAGGTGCCTCTGACTCCACGCAAGTGCTGGTAAAGCGCGAATTGCTTGACCAGAGTACGCGAGCCAACGAACTGGTGGAACATGCCAAGGCACACGCCGATCAATTGGTCAGCGAGGCCGTGCAGCACCGTGACGCTCTCGCGGAACAGGCGCACATAGCCTTTTGGCAACGAGCCAACCTCGTGCTGGGACAATGGGAACAGCAGCGAAACAGTATGTGCGAACAACTGGAACGGTACGCGGCGGCAATCGCCAGCCAAGCGTATCGCTGTTTGTTGGACGACGTCCCACCCACTGCACGCCTCACCGCGCTGGTCAGGCAACTGGCAGCCAATCAACTGCCCGTGGTCCAGGCCACCTTGCTGTGCCATCCCGCTGAGCGCAATGACCTGGAACACTGCCTTATCGCCCTGGACATCACGCTTTGGGCTCTACGGCCTGACGAAAGGATCAAACAGCAGACGCTGGTGTTGGAAACGGCTGAAGGTGATTTTCACATCGACTGGTATTTGCTGCGTGACATGCTGTTGATACGTGAAGCACCGCAGTCAAGTCCGTAGCCTCTCGCGACCGACGTTTCAAAAAGTCGGGCTCAGGTGGAACTGGTGGCAATCCATATGCCACACAGCACACACACATCTTGAGTAAATATCCATGGAAAATTTCGGTGCCCAGAGAAACCACCTGTTTAGACAAGCCACCCTTAAATCGGACCGGCTGGATAAGCTTTTAGAGGAACCGAGAACCCTGGATGGGGACGTCTCTTTTTTTGAACAGGTCAGGAACCAACGCATGGCCTTGTTTGCTTATAACGAGCAAGTCCGTGCGGAACATATGCTGCTCAAAACTGCGCTTGATGGCGTTCAGTAATTTGAATGAGCTGATTGCAGGTTGGAGGCCTCCCAGGGAGTTCAGCCTCAGCTCTTTTCAGGACACTTGCGCCCAGGCCCCGGCCACTGGCGAATTATGCCGGGTTCGCGGCCTGCGGGACGGACGAGACGCGAGTCTCCAGTCCAACGGCGTCACACCGTTGCTGAATCAACGTGATATCTGGCGCGCAACAGTGACGCACCAGGCCGCTCAAGCCCTGAAACGCCCCTCCTCGCCGCTATGCTCGGTGGCGCTCTAAACAGAGAACTCAACATGTACAACAAGACTGACAAGCATTTGGGCTTGTGCCGCCCCTTGCCCATAAACCTGTCCAGACCAACACCCTGGCGCGGCCTCTTGATACTGCCCTGGTTGCTGGCGCCCACGGCGGGCAGCTTCGCCGCGATCCCACCCGAATGGAAAAACACCGCCTACGCCTATGAAGCCGAACACAAACCCTTGCGCGAAGTGCTTGAAGACTTTGCCCAGACCTTTGGCACGCAACTGCAGGTGGAGGGTCTGCTGGAAGGTAACGTCAACGGTAAGATACGCGCCAATACTCCGCAGTCGATGCTCGATCGGCTGGGCGTAGAGCACCGTTTTCAGTGGTACCTGTACAACAACACTCTGTATATCAGCACCCTGGACCAGCAAGAATCGGCACGCCTGGAGGTCTCTTCCGAAACCCTTGCCGACCTCAAGCAGGCATTGACCGATATCGGCCTGCTGGACAGTCGTTTCGGTTGGGGCGAACTGCCTGAGGACGGTGTCGTGCTGGTCTCCGGCCCGCGGCGCTATATCGAACAGATCAGGCAATTCAGCAGCCAGCGCCGTACCGCGGATGAAAAACAAAGCGTGCTGAGCTACCCACTGAAGTTCGCCAACGCCACGGACCGTCAAATAGAGTACCGCAGCGAAAAAATCACCCTCCCAGGCGTTGCCACCATGCTGCGCGGCCTGCTGGAGCCACGCTCAAGCTCGACGCTCTCGGGGCTGGCACAACGTTCCACCGCCCAGTCCCAGCCTGCACCTGTGATGCCCGCTTTTCCACGCCTGGGCAACCCGTTGCTGGGGCAGATGCTCGGCACAAACGCCGGCACCGCGCCTGTCGACACCGGCATGGCGATCACGCCTCGGGCACAGGTCAACACCAGCCGAATCCGCGTAGAGGCCGATGTGCACAACAATGCGGTGCTGATTTATGACGTGCCGGAACGCCAGGCCATGTACCGCGAACTGATCAGTCAGCTCGACATCGCACGAAAGCTAGTGGAAATCGATGCAATCATCCTCGACATCGAGCGCACGCAATTGCACGAATTCGGTATCAAGTGGGGCTTCCAGAACAGTCGCTTCCGTGGCGGCGTCAACATGGAGCCCGGCACCTCTTCGCAATTGTCGATCAAGCACCGCGACCGTTTCTACGCCGACGTGCGTGCACTGGAATCCCGCGGGCTGGCAACCATGGTGTCCAATCCCTCTGTACTGACCTTGGAAAACCAACCCGCGGTCATTGATTTCAACCGGACCCAGTACCTGACGGCTGGCCGCGAGAACGCAACCATTTTGCCCATTATCGTGGGTACCAGTTTTCAGGTAGTGCCCAGGGTCATCACCAGCCGCGGCGGCCACCAGATCCATCTGGCGGTGGATATCGAGGACGGTAACTTTGACGAATCCAATCCGGACCGCCTGGGCCCGGATGTCCGTCGAGGCAAGGTCAGCACCCAGGCCGTCATGGCGGAAAAGCGCTCGCTGGTCGTCGGAGGGTTCCACGTCACGGAAAGTACCGACAAACAAAACAAGGTCCCGCTGCTGGGAGATATACCGCTGCTGGGCAAGGCTCTGTTCTCCTCGACCGAACGCCAGAACAACCGACGCGAACGGCTGTTTATTCTTACCCCGCGCGTCATCGGCGATCAGTCCGATCCTTCGCGCTACTTGCCGGCGGACGATCAAGTCGAGCTGCAGGCAGCGCTCAAGCCCTTGGCCAGGCGCCTGGCGCCGCACCAGCCGGTCATCAACCGCAGCGATATCACCAGCACCCTGGCGCACCTGGTCAGTGGCGAAATACCCAAGGCCTTCAAGGCCTCGCCGATGCCTCTGGCGCTGGGCACCTTGTGCAACACCCGCGATTTGCTGGCGCTGAACAGCGAACGCGGCCAATGGTATGCCGGCCCGCAGTACAACGTAGCGGTGGTGGTAGTGCGTAACCAGTTCACGCGCAATGTGCGTATTGATGAAAAGGAATGCAGCAATTCCCAGACGCTGGCAGTTGCCGTCTGGCCAAATGCCTGGCTCAAGCCGGGAGAGGAAGCGGAGGTATTTATCGCCATGCGTCCGGTGTCGAAGGATGAACACCTCGGCGTGCCCCGCCCTTCCCTGATCACTCCACCCCAGAAGGCCGTACGATGAAACACCGTTTGCTTTACGTCACCCTGATCGGCGCAGCGCTGCTTGCCGCCGGCTGTACACCGACCTGTAAGGGCGACTCCTGCTCTCGCCCGCAGTCGAACAAGGACAAGCTGGTGATCTGGTGGCCGCCGCAGATGCGCGTCGAGCCTGGCCCCGCCGGGGAGCGGGCGGATTATCAGACGGTGTCGCTGGAACGTTGAGAACGCCGGGTGGGCGGCGCTGCCGCTCACCCAAGGCGCGTGCCTGGCAGACTGCTGCTTGGGGTGACTAACGCTGGTCAAGCTCCGGCAATTGGAGGGTATCACGCTTGGCTTCATCATCCAGCTCACGCAAGGTCCGGTAGATCAACGCCACGGCCTGCAAGGTTTCACGGGGAATGTTGGCACCCAGTTTTTTCGTATACAGCGTCCGGGCGAGCCACACACACTGGATCACGGGCACGTCAGCCGCTTTTGCACGGGCAATCAACCGACGCGCGTCGGCGTCGGTCCCCTTGTCCACCAGTAAAGGCAGTGGCGTTTTACCGGGGCGGTAATACAAGGCCACGGCAAAGTGCGTCGGGTTGACCACCAGCATGTCCGCCTCCTCCAGCTTGGGCAGCTTGACCTTCGGTTCCTCCTGCGCCAACTGATAAGCCAACGCGCGGCGCTGGCCTTTCACGTTCGGATCGCCCTCCATGTCCTTGTACTCTTTGATGACCTCGACTTGGGTCATGCGCATGCGCTTGGCGAAGAAATGTTTCTGCAACGCCAGGTCGATCAGCGCCAGCACCAGTAACAGCCCAAGGCAGGCATGCAGCAGATAGCGGAACAGCACGATCAGCGCCAACAGGTAGCTTTGCAGATCGCTGGTCGCCAGGTTGATCAGCGCTCCCAAGGAAGGCCAGACCACCAGGTAAACAACCAACCCCAGCAGAAACGCTTTGAAGATGCTCATCAGCAGGTTCATCAGCGACTGGGCAGAGAACATTTGCTTGAGTTGGCTGAGCGGATTAAGGCGTTTGAAATCGAGCTTCAAGGTCTCTGGGGCAAATAAGATTCCGAACTGCATCCAACTGCTGATCAGCTTAACCGTGATCGCCACCCCCACCATCAGCAGCGCAAATGAGAAAAATACCAGCAGGCCCTCCAACAGCACTTCTTCCAGCGTTCTTACAAAGGGCTGAGTCAGGCGCGACATCGGTAGCACTATCAGTTGCTGGAAACGCTGCAAACTCGTCTCGGCGGTGAATAACGCAATTTCGCTGATGGCCGTGAGCACCAACAACTTGCCCACATCCTGGCTTTGAGCGACTTGGCCTTTCTTGCGTTGGTCACGCAGCTTCTTGGCAGACGCCGGGTGTTTTTTCTCGCCGGAGTCACTCATGGCATCGCCGCCCGGAACAACAGTCCCAGTGAGTGTTTAAGGTCGCTCAGTTGGCTCATCCTGCCGACGATCAAATCCTGCAGCAGCGCAAAGTAGAGCAATAGAATCCCGATGCCCGCCAGGCACTTGACCGGTGGCGCCAGCGTACTCACCTGTAACTGTTGGCTGTAGACCCCCAGCAGCGCAATGCCGAACTCCAGCAACAGCAGGACCGCGATGAAGGGCGCTGCGTAGAGCATCATATGCGTGAAGGTGTCACCCAGCAGGTCGACAAACAGGCTCATTCCATTGGCCGCCGGAAGCGGAAACCACACCGTGGGCGGCCATATCCGGTAGCTGTCCCAGATCACTTGGGTCAACGCCCCCAAGCCCAGGGTGACCATCAACAGAAAGATCGCCAACTGCTTGAACAAGTGCCCGACCGGTGTCGCGTCCGGCCCCAGTGAGGGATTAAGCTGCCCGCCGGCCAAGGCTCCGCGCTGGTTATCCAGCAATGCCCCCACCGACTCGAACATCCAGAACGGCATCGACAGCAGCACCCCCAGCAGCAAGCCCAGGGCTATCTCCTTGAGCACCAGGGCACTGAGCATCAGTGCCGAGTAGTCCAGGCCTTCCAGCGCCGTGTGGATTCCGGGGGCGGGCATTAGCGCCATGACCATCACAATCGTATGCCTGGGCATGCCGCGTATATGCTGAAAACAAAACGCGGCCACCAGAAAGGCGCAGGGATAGATACGCGCCATGCCAATGACCAGGCTAGGCAGGAACTCAAGATACAACAGCACAGGCAAGCCCTCAGTTCAGGCCCGAGCGGCCGATCATTTCGAAGGTCAGGTTGATCAGTTGAATCAACTCCACGCCAATCCAGCGACCGGTCATGATCAGCGTGACGCCCACCGCCACCAGCTTGATGCCAAAGGGCAGCGTCTGGTCCTGCACCTGCATCAGCGCCTGCACCAGCGAGGTCAGCACGCCGACCACCACGGCCACGATCAGCGGCGGCGCCGACAGTACAACCACCAGCAACATGCCCTGCTTGAACAGCACGATCGGTTCCATAAGCCACTCAGAGATAGGAAAGGAACAGGCTGTCGAGCAACCGCGACCACCCGGACACCAGAACGAACAGGAGCAATTTGAGCGGCAGGGAAATGGTCATCGGCGAGACCATCTGCATGCCCAGCGCCAGCAGCAGGTTGGAGACGATCAAGTCGATCACGATGAACGGGATGTAGATCAGGAAACCGATCTCGAACCCTGCCTGCAGTTGCGACAGTACAAAAGCAGGAATCAGCAGGATCAGGTCTTCGCGCTGAACTTCCTCGGCCATTTGCGCCGGCCAAAGACGCGCAGTGTTCTCCAGCAGATGCGTCAGCACATCCGGGTCGACATTGCGCAGCATGAATGCGCGCAGCGGCATGATGGCTTCGCCCCCCGTTTGCAACACCGTTTGCACATTGCTCAGGTCGAGCGGCGAAATCTTGATGCTCTCGGCGATTTCATAGCCCACCGGCGCCATGATAAACAGCGTCGCCGCCAACGCGATGCCGTTGATGGCCATGCTGGGCGGCACCTGCTGCACACCGATGGCATTACGCGTAATCATCAGCACAATCACAATTTTCAGGAACGATGTGCAGATGATCAACAGCATGGGCATCAACGAGAGTGCCCCCAGAAACATCGCGAGAACAAGGGGATCAAGCCCCTGAAGTATCATCGACTGAACAACACGCGGGACACCTGCAACCCCAGGCGGCCGTCGACTTCAACCAACTGCCCCTGACCAATGGGCCGGTCGCCGTAATAAAGACCGGCCACGCCGGGCGCGTAGCCCGTGATGCCCAGTACCGAACCAGGCCCCAGGTTGCGTAACTCGCCCAGGGTAAGGTTCAGTGTTCCACAGCGAACCGTCAGCGCCATGCTCAACTCGTCGAACGGCTCGTGCCCGAATACATCGGCCACGGGTTCATCCTCCACAGGCTCCGAGTAATCGGGCGCCGTAAAATGCTCGTCCACAAACGTTTCCTCTATAGAAGTAAGGGTCAGGCACGCCGTGCCGGTGTCATCGTCAATGTCGCCATGCAGCCGACGCCTGCCAACTTGCACATGACCGCGGCCCTGCACCTGGAAAAGCGCCTGTTCCAGCACCAGCACATCACCTGGGCGCAGGCTGAATACCTGTGCAATCGTCAGTCGCAGGTGCCCCAGCGTTACGGCAATTGCCAATTGAAATTGCGCCGGCAGGGGAGCGGCAATGGAGCGCCACGCAGCGGCCTCGCACACCGCCAGGAAGCTCTCGGGCGTCAGCCACACGTAACCCATGACCCGAGAGGCATCCAGACTCACGCTGAGCCGGCAACCAAACCCTGCCGGGCAATCGGTCTCCAACAGGCGCAAATAACCGAACAGGGTTCGCACCTCGGGGCTCAGATAGTGCTGGAATAACGCCCAGAACCAGGAATTCGGATCGTTACCGGCCTGGGCCAACGTCACCGGGCATTCCCCCATCAGACTGAGTAATGGCCCGGCCTCCGCCAACGCGAGCACACCGCACGCCGTTTCGAAACACATCACCTCGGTCCCTGTCGGCGCACGGCCGGGTTCCAGACGCATCTCTCCTGCTTGCCCGGCCACGCGAAAGGGCAGGCACAAACCGCGCCCCAGTCGACGAAGCGCGGCGACCCGGTCTTCCCTGACCCGGGGTACTGTCAGCGGCGGCATCATCATGCCGAGCCGAAGACAGGCACATGCAGACTGACCGACTGCCCCAGCGCTGCGGCCAATCGCTCCTGGCACGGTTGCCGCACACCGCTGAGCCAGCGCGACGTTGCCTCGAGTTCGGCGTCCAGGTCGATGGACCATGCGCCTTGCTCACGCCGCACAACGCTGTTGATTCGCCCCAACCGCGGCAGGTACAACACCGCGTGAAGCGGCCACTGAGCACCTGCCAGCACGCGCGGCGCCAATTGCTCGGTGAGCGCCTCAATCATCGCGATACTGGCCGAAGCCATCTCTCCCGACGCAAAGGACTGGGTGCCTGCGCCTTCATCGCCAAGGGTAAACAGCTGCGCGAACAATCGTCCCTGCTCCCAAGGCACCTGACCCGGGCGCCCGGCTCGCGCTCGTCGTGCAAGTCACGCAGACGTGCTCGTTCAGTAGGTTTATTTGAAACCTGAGTCATACGGGCTCCTCAGCCAGCATCAGGGACAACTCCTGAAGTTTTTCCACTTGTCGCAGGCATTCGGTAGCCTGTTTTTGCGCACTGCCCACCTGGGCCTGTTTTTCCACCTGCTGGCGTTGCAACGCCTCCAGCTGGCCCTGGTCTCGCTGGGTACTGGCCGATAACGAGCGCTCCTGCGCCCCCCAGGATTTGAGGGCCTGCAGGCTCAGGACCTGACCCTGGTACTGATCGAGCAGTTGGGCACTTTGTCGAATTTCTTCCTGCCGGGCTTCGTCCAGCGCTTGCTCGGCCTGCTGGATATGGACGACCAGCGTCTGCTGGGCGCGCTTGGCCTCGCGCAAGGCACGCTCGGCACGATCCGCGCGATGCCGGCGCAAACGTCGCAGGGTCTCGATCTCCCCCAGTAGTTCTTCAGAATGGGACATGGGCAGTCAGCGCCTTGAGCTGGTCCAGCGTCGCCACCATCGGCGACGGCTCACGCAAGTCCTGGCGCAGGAAACCATCGACCGCCTGACGGCTGTCCACCGCCAGGTCGGTCAAGGCATCGCTGCCAGGCTGATACTCCCCCAGCTTGAGCATCAGCTCGATCTGCTGATACGCCGACAACAAACGTCGCAGCGCCGTACCCGCCTGGATGTCGGCCGATTGCGCGACGTTGCTCAAGATCCGTGAAAGGCTCGCCAGTACATCCACGGCCGGGTAGTGCCCACGCTCGGCCAGCTTGCGCGACAGCACGATATGACCGTCAAGCAGCGAACGAACTTCATCGGCCACCGGGTCGTTCATCGAGTCCTGCTCAATCAGCACCGTATAGATCGCCGTGATTACGCCTTCACGCGTCAATCCGGCACGTTCCACCAACCGCGGCAACAGGCTGTAGACCGAAGGCGGCAAGCCGCCGCGCCCCAGGGGCTCACCGGCGGCCAGGCCGATTTCGCGCTGGGCCCTGGCAAAACGGGTCAAGGAGTCGATCAGCAACAACACTCGCTGGCCCTTGCGCCGGAAACCTTCGGCCAAGGCCGTTGCCGTGAACGCGGCGCGCGCCCGCTCCATGCTCGAGCGATCGGAGGTGGCGCACACCAGCACGGCTTTGGCACGCAGCTGATCATCCAGTTCGTGATCAAGAAACTCGCGTAACTCCCGGCCCCGTTCACCAATCAGGCCGAACACGATCACATCGCACTCCACGTTACGCGCGATCTCGGCCAGCAAGGTGGTCTTGCCACAACCGGCGCCGGCAAACAGCCCGACGCGCTGACCCTCCCCCAACGTGATCAGGCCATCGATCGAACGGACACCGGTGGCCAACGCGCGGTTGATTCGCGGCCGCTCCGTGGGTAAAGGCGCCTCGCACAGCACTGGGGTTGCATCGCAGTCCTGTGAATCGGCAAACGCACTGGGGCCGTCGCCCGCAATCGGACGCCCAAACCCATCCAGCACCTGGCCCAGCAGTTCGTCACTGACCTGCACTCGGTGCGGCACTCCCAGGCGCTCCACACTGGCACCGACACGCACGCCCTCCAGGTTGCCCAACGCACTGAGCACCGCATCCTGCTGGTCAAAGCCGATGATCTCGGCGAGCATGCTATCGCCCGGTGTTTTTTCCACCTGGCACAGGTCGCCGATACGCGCCTGGGGCAGCCTGCATTGCAACAGCATGCCGTTGACACGTTGGATACGCCCACGCATCGTTACCGGCGCAAAATTCATCAGCGCCTGCGTCTGCCGGGCCTGCCAGGCCTCCAAGCGCGCCTGAAGGTCCGCGGTCACCAGCGCACCTCGTAGCGGCGCTCGCCATCAAAAACCACCTTGCTGTTATCGATCAGTACCAGACGCAGACCATCCACCTCGTCGCCCAGGAACAAGCGGCTGCCCTCCTCCAGCACAACATGTCCGTTCGGCCCGCCGACAATCTGCACAATCTTGAACGGCAACGCACTGTCCCGCGCGCGGACTCGGCTGATCACCGGCACTTCGCTGTCGAACCGCTCGCCAAACCGGCTGAGCATGCGCGCCACCAATTCCACCTCATCCGGGGACACGTCGCCGCTGAGGGCCACCTGGTTGTTGACGACCTGCACGCTGACCCTCTGGGTCAACTCACGCTCAGTAAGCATCTTCAACAACTGCTGGCGGACCTCATAAGGCGAAGCCAGTTCGTGCTTGCGTACCTCGGGAGGCCTCAAGGACGCCTGCGCCTCAGGCTCTCCGCTGGAGACCATGCCGATCAACACAATCACCACCGCAACGACCAGCACCACACTGATCAGGCGTTTTTGCTGTGAATGCGAGATAGACGACAACACCAACGTCGGCAACGGCTCATGCACGGGCGCCACAGAGGCGGGTTCAGGCGCAGGCACCTGGAGCCAAGGCTGATCCGCCAGGGCGACGCACAAGCGAACACTTCCTATCGAAAACACCACACCCATGGGCAAGCTCGGGATCTGGGCCAGCGCCTGGCCTTCTGCGCCGTGCAAGAGTCCGGCTTCGGCCTGCACCGACCAGTTAGCGCCATCGAGCCGCAGTTGCGCATGATGCTCGGCAATGCCCGGATCGCTCAGCAACAGATCCGCATCCGCCTGCGAGCCAATGCTCCATTGTTCACCAAACAAGGGCAATGCGGCGCCCTGGTGCAAGCCGCTCAAGACTCGTAGTTCGAACATCATCATCCGCTCCCAGGCACACGCGATACCCGACGGCTCATGCCGCCGTACCCCGCATCGGTTCATCCTGGTCAAGGTCAATGCGCCCCAGCACCTTGACCTTGGAACTGCTGCCCAATTCGGCAAAGGACAACACCGGCACATGGTTGAATTCGTCCACCAATAAGGTGCGCAAGGGGCTGCGTAGATCCTGCGCAACCAATATCACGCTCCTGCTTTTGGGGCGCGCGGTGAACGCCTGGTTGAGCAAGTTGGCCAACGCCGCGCTGTGATCATTATCGAGGGCAAAGAACACCCCGGTCTGGGTCTGGCGCAATGCATCGCGCAGGATACTTTCGGTTTGCGGCGAGAGCAGCCAGGCATGCAGTCCATCGGCTTCGCTGTACTGGTGGTAGATCTGCGACTTGAGCGCGATGCGCGCGTAGTCAGCCAAGGCCTCAGGCTCGCGCTCATGCTGGCCGTATTCGATCAACGACTCGACAATCAAGCGTACGGCACGCAACGGCACCCCTTCACCGGCCAAGCGCTGCAGCACCGCCGAAAACCGCGAAAGCGGCATGATCCGCTGCAGCTCCTGCACCAGTTCCGGCTGGTTGTGCTCCAGCCAACTGAGAATGGCCTTGCTCTCCTGTATCCCGAGAAAACGCGGCCCGCTGAGCATCATCGCGCGTGTCATTCGCTCGACGACCAGGCTTTGCGCGGTGAAGCGCTCCACCTGCGGATCGTCAAGCAAGGGATGTTCGGGCGCCAGCCATAGCCAGTCTTTCTCATCGCGCTCAGCCAGCCCGTGCACGGCATCGTCGGGCGGTGACGCCAACGCGTCGTGCGCTACGGCGATGCGGTCGCTCAAGGTGGCTTGCATCACCGGTACCTCATGGACGCAAAAACGCATCTCGTCCGGCGCCAGCAACTCGATGAACTCGGCTTCAAACGGTGGCAACGTCAAGCCGATATTGGCTACCAGCGTATTGCGCGCCTGGCGAATTTTTTGGACGATCTCAATGACCTGAGGCGTTGCATACGCAGAAGGATGAAACTGCAACACATACGGCCGCGACGGATCAAAGCCACGCAGGTCTTCTTCACCGTTCTCCTCCGGCCGCACCGCAGCAGGGGCTTCGGCTGACGGATTTTCCTGGCGCTCACGCTGCCGGGCCAGGTAGTAACCCAGGCCTCCGGTCATCATTGAGATAAAAATGAACACCGTTGTCGGCATGCCGGGCACGGCCGCAAACGCGAGCATCCCCACCGAGGCAATTATCCAGCTCTTGGGTTCGCTGGTCATTTGCCGGGCAATTTCAGCCCCCATGTTACTGATGCCTTTGCGCCCGTCCGGCGCCACACGGGTGATGATCATGCCGGCGGTCAGGGAGATCAGCAGCGCGGGTATCTGTGCAATCAGGCCGTCACCGATGGTCAGCACCGAATACAGCGCCATGGACTCACCGGCGCTCAAACCATGCTGGAACATGCCAGTGGAGAAACCGCCCAACAGGTTGACCACCACGATGATCAAACCGGCAATGGCATCGCCCTTGACGAACTTCATGGCGCCGTCCATGGCCCCGAATAACTGGCTTTCACGCGACAACTGCTCACGCTTGTCCCGCGCTTGCGCGCCGTCGATCAGCCCGGCGCGCAGGTCGCTGTCGATGGACATCTGCTTGCCCGGCATCGCATCCAGGCTGAAACGCGCCGCCACTTCGGCGACCCGCTCCGAGCCCTTGGTAATCACCAGGAAATTGACCAGGGTCAGGATCAGGAAGATCACCATCCCCACCGCCAGGTTGCCCCCGACCACAAAGTTGCCGAAGGCTTCGACGATGTCACCGGCGTCCTGCTCCAGCAGAATAAGACGCGTGGTCGCGATCGACAGTGCCAGGCGAAACATGGTGGTCAGCAGCAGAATCGAGGGGAAGGAAGAAAACGCCAACGGCCCGGGCAGGTAGAGCGCCAGCACGATCAACAGGCAGGAAATACAGATGTTCAGCGCAATCAGGATATCCACCAGCCAGGTGGGCAGCGGCACGATAAAGATGAACACGATGGCCATGACCACCACGGCACCCAGCACCTCGGCACGCCGCGCTATCTTGAGCAGCACACCGTTGACGGCGGCCAACGCACTCACCCGTCGACCCTCGTCTTGTCGACAAATTGCAGGCGGCCACGCTCGACGCGGGCAAACTCGTCCATCACCAGCAGAAAGCTATGCAGAGCCTCCTGACGAATGCGGCTATCGTCCCACAACGCCAGGGGCAACCGTTGGATGACCGGGTACAGGCTGTTGAGGCAAACCAGTTGATCGACCGGCAAAGCGCCGCCCAGGTCGTAGGCCAGACGCTGCACTTCAGCTGACTCGATACCGCTGCCGGCGTAGCCCAGCAGGCGCTGCAGCAAACCGACCGCTTCCTCCTGCGCGCCCAGGCGCAGGAGCAGTGCCCGGCAATTGGCCAACACCGCACCCAACTGACCGCAGCTCTGCAGCCCTCTGAGAAGCGCACGCAAGCGCGCGTTAGGCACCGACGGTGTATGTGCCGCGACGTCATCGGCCAGGGCGCGGCGCATCAAGTTGAGGCCGTCGACGAACCGCTCGCCTCCATACATGCCCAGCAGCGCGTGCAGCATGGTCGATAGGGATTGGCGAGTGACCACACTGGCGTAATACAACGTGCGTAAGGCCTGGCGTTCCTGTGGGTCATCAGTGGCCAGTTGCAGCGCCGCGGCAATGTTCAGGCCGGCCTGGATTTCCCGTTTGAAACGCATCTCCAGCCTGGCAATGGCATCCCGCGCCAGTGCCGCTTGCGCACTGCGGGTTTCGTCCTGCGCCTGCGCGGCCACCTGCTTGAGTACCACGAAGGTACGCGCCGGATCGCTCCCGCCAAGGTCCAGCAACTTGTCCAGGGCCGGTTGTTGCAGTAATTGAATGCGCATGCGCCGAGCAACCGCCGCCAGGCTCGCCTGGGCCGGATGTCCGAGCATGTCATAGAGCTGCGCGAGTTGCTCAACGGGAGGGACCCGTACCGGCGTGAACCGCTTGGGTAAAGCATTAGCGTCGACCGCCACGTCCTGACTGAAGCTCAGCGCAATGTCCTCGCTCCCCTTCGCAGAAGTTGGCGCTTCGACAGGGCCGACACGAGACGGGTCCAGGCGCTGGATCCGCTCCATATCGTTGCTGGATTCGACTTTCATGGTTAAGCCAGAACAGGAAGAGTGTGTCTCTGTGTGGCAAGCCGTGCCCATGCGGTTCCATCGAAATCAACAAATTCACCGCCTGTGAAAATACCCGCACAAACTCACGGCAAACTTTGCAAAGCGTTGCGCAAAAAATGCTCAATTCAAGATATTTAACTTTATAAATCAATAAGTTGAATGATTTTTTCATTTGGCACAACCAGTGCAAAAGGGCTTTCCGTCGAAACCATTTCGACTGCGTCTACCCTAAGGAAAAAATCATGAATATCCCTATTGAAGCTTTAGCGCACCTGGTTGGCAGCTCGCCTCAATTCATGCTTCACCTGACAGACGACCAGCAAAAAAAACTACGACGCTTCATTCACAAGCGTGTTCTCAACCCGGAAGATGCGGACGATCTTCTGCAATTGACCTACCTTGAAGCCTGGCGCAACCGCGAGCGTTTCAGCGGCACTGCCACCCTCAGCACCTGGATGTGCGGTATTGCGCAGAATCTGATCCGCAATCACTTCCGGCGCATGTACGCCAAGCCGGTGCATTGCGAGTTTGACGAGTCGCTGTGGCATGGCCAGGAAGACAACCGCAACCTCGACTGGGAGTTCGAGATAAACCGCCGCCTGGAAAAAACCCTGAGCGCCATCGACCATCTGCCGATGGAGATGCGCAAAACGCTGTATGCCTCGCTGGAAACCGACGGCAGTTACCAGGACACGGCCGACGTACTGGACATTCCTATCGGCACGGTTCGCTCACGCCTGTCTCGGGCGCGTGAACAGCTCAAGCGCGTCACTCACACCTCGCTGCATTCGTAAGGCAAGCCACGTGTTGGGCGGCAGGGATATCTGCCCAACTCGATCAGGCTCCATCGCGCCGACATCAATCGATACCCCTATGGAACCGACGTCCACCCCGCCTCTCGTCGCCGTTTAGCCAGGTTTGGGTTAAACAATTGAAAGCGTAGAAAAAATTCTCAACAAAACACTTGACGCATCGGCGCCCGAAGCGAATAATGCGCGCCACTTGGCTACATAGCTCAGTTGGTTAGAGCATAGCATTCATAATGCTGGGGTCCGGGGTTCAAGTCCCTGTGTAGCCACCAAGTACTAAAAACGGCTTACCGAAAGGTAGGCCGTTTTTTTATGCCCGCAGAAAAGGCTGGGACATACTCGCATCGTTACGCCCCACCACCATCGACTCACGCCCTACGCCCGCATGAACCTCAATGTGACAGAAGCGCTCAAAAAAACCGCCCATCTGTATTTTGACGCTCGCTTGACCCCGCTGTTAGTGTCCAGCCTCCCCACACACGGAGTGCACCACGGTGAACCTGGACATCTACCAAGTCGACGCCTTCAGCCAACACCCCTTCGGCGGCAACCCCGCGGCGGTGTGCCCGCTTACCGAGTGGCTGCCCGACGATCAGCTGCAAAACATCGCCGCTGAAAACAACCTCTCCGAAACCGCTTACTTCGTGCCTCGTGACGGGTTCTATGAGTTGCGCTGGTTTACCCCGCAAGTCGAGGTCGATCTGTGCGGTCATGCCACCTTGGCGGCAGCGTGGGTGTTGATTCACCGGTTGCAGAATGCGCCTGAAGTGCTGCGTTTCGCCACGCGCAGCGGTGAGCTGCGGGTCACGCGCGATGGCGATGAACTGGCGATGGATTTCCCGGCCAGGCAGCCCGAGCGCTGCGAGCCGCCGGCCGGGATGCTCGACGCCCTGGGGATTGAACACGCCGAAGTGTTCGGCACCGATGACTACCTTGTGGTGGTGGACAGCGAAGCCCGGCTTGCGGCGCTGAAGCCGGATTTTTCGCGCCTCAAAGGCCTGCCTAAACGCGGCATTGCGGTGACAACCAAAGGCACACAGTTTGATTTTGTTTCGCGCTGGTTCGGGCCGAATGTGGGCATCGATGAAGACCCGGTCACCGGTTCGGCACACACCTCGCTGGCGCCGTTCTGGGCCGAACGCCTGGGCAAGACAACACTCACGGCCGAGCAAGGCGGCAAACGGCGTGGCCAGTTGCGCTGCGAGCTCAAGGGCGACCGCGTGATCATTTCCGGCAAGGCCGTGCTGTATCTGCAAGGCCAGATATACCTGTAAAAGCAGCTCCCCAAGGACAACAGATCATTCTAAAAATGAACGGAGTTCAGCGCGTGTTTTCGATTTCCCGCCGTCACTTGTCCATCGCTGCCACAGCCCTGGCCCTTGCCGCCTGCCACACCCCGGTCAACAAACAGCCACCGGCACCGGAGCTGGGCTCAGGCTATCGCACCGATCTGACCACCCAGCACGCCACACGCCATATGGCGCCGCCGCAAACCCGCTGGCAGCCGAAGCCGGGCGTGAGATGTTGCGCCAAGGCGGGTCGGCGATCGATGCGGCCATTGCGATGCAAGCGGTGTTGACGCTGGTGGAGCCGCAGTCCTCCGGCATCGGCGGCGGCGCGTTCATCATGCTGTGGGATGGGAACCAAGTGCACGCTTATGACGGCCGCGAAACGGCCCCGGCCGGGGCGACTGAGCGGTTGTTCCTGAACGCCGACGGCACGCCGATGGCCTTCAGCGATGCGCAGATTGGCGGGCGCTCGGTGGGCACGCCCGGGGTGTTGCGCGCGTTGGAAATGGCGCACAGGAAGACCGGCCGCCTGCAATGGGCCACGCTGTTCGAGCCGGCGATTCGCTTGTCCGAGCAGGGCTTTGCGATCTCCCCGCGCCTGCACAGCTTGATCGCCGCAGACCGTTATATCGCACAGTCGCCAGAGATGGCCGCCTACTTCCTGAAGGCCGATGGCACGCCCAAGGCCACCGGTACCCTGTTGAAAAACCCGGCGCTGGCCGCCGTGTTCAAGCGCATCGCCAAGGAAGGTCCGGACGCGCTGTACCAGGGTGCGATTGCCGATGAGATCGCCCGCAAAGTGCAGGGCCACCGCAATACGGGCAGCCTGTCCCAGGCGGACCTCAAGGGCTACGTCGCCAAGGAGCGCGCGCCGCTGTGCACCGATTACAAACAGTGGAAAGTCTGCGGCATGCCGCCGCCGTCGTCGGGTGGGATTGCGGTGGCGCAGATCCTGGGGACGTTGCAGGCGCTGGAAGCCCGCGACCCACGCCTGGCCATTGCGCCAATGACACCGCTGAAGAACGCCTCCCCAGCCGGGCTGGAACCTACCCCCGAAGCGGTGCATCTGATTGCCGAAGCCGGTCGCCTGGCCTTCGCCGACCGTGCGCTGTATGTGGCCGATTCGGACTTCACGCCAGTGCCGGTCGCCGGTCTGGTCGCGCCGGATTACCTGGCCCAGCGAGCCACCTTGATTGGCGAGCGCAGCATGGGCATTGCCAAACCCGGCCAGCCGGCCGGCATCCAAGTGGCGTATGCGCCGGACCGTTCGCCACTGCGCATCTCCACCTCGCAAGTGGTGGCGGTGGATGACCAGGGTGGCGCCGTGTCGATGACCACCACGGTGGAAGCTGCATTTGGCGCCCATGTAATGGTCCAGGGTTTCTTGCTGAACAACCAGATGACCGACTTTTCGTTCATCCCTGAAGAAAACGGCCAACCCGTGGCCAACCGTGTCCAACCCGGCAAACGCCCGCGCTCGGCCATGGCGCCGACCCTGGTGTTCGACCGTCAGAGCGGTGAATTGCTGGCGACAGTCGGCTCGCCCGGCGGCTCCCAGATCATCGAGTACGTGAGCAAATCCCTGGTGGCGATGCTCGACTGGCACCTCGACCCACAAGCCGCTATCAGCCTGCCCAACTTCGGCAGCCGCAATGGGGCTACGGAGCTGGAGGCCGGTTTGTTCAGCCCAGGGTTGAAACAGGCGCTCAAGGATAAAGGCCACGCAATGAGCGAAATTGAGATGACCAGCGGTATCCAGGCGATTGTTCGTACGCAGGATGCGCTGGGGAAAGTATCGTTGAGCGGTGGTGCCGACCCACGACGTGAAGGCGAAGCGGTCGGCGACTGAGGTTATCGAGCGGAGGCAATCCCTTGCACCAGGCAAAAAATCTCGGCGCCATTGCAGGCGTCGATCACGGTTTCTGTTCGATCAACGATCCGCTGCGTCCGGATGACCTGTTCATTTGCAAGCAGGTGCACAGTGCCGCAGTGATTGAGTGGCAGGCAGGGCTGGTGGCCAATACGGTCGAAGCCGATGGGGTGCTTACGCACACGCATCAGCCGATCGCAGTGATTACCGCAGATTGCCTGCCCATTCTGCTCGCATCGCAAGACGGTCAGCATGTGGCGGCGATTCATGGCGGCTGGAAGGGACTGCAACGCGGGATCGTGGCGAATGCGCTGCAACGTTTTGCCGATTTGGGGGTTGCGGCCGACCAGCTGCACGTCGCAATCGGGCCGTCGATCAAGCCCTGCTGCTATGAAGTGAGCGAAGGGTTTATCTCCGAGTTCCAGGTGGATCAAGGGCACGTGTGGCGTAACGGCGAAGCGCCATGGAGCGTTGCGCAACCCCAGCCGTTGTTGTCACCGCAGATCCCCCCACCGCATGCGCGGCAAGCACGAAGTGCCTGGTTTGACTTGAGCCGATATGGGCTCATGCTGCTGCAAGCGGTCGGGGTTGGACGGGAACAGATCGAGGTGAGTGAGGTGTGTACCTACTGCACTTCAACGATGTTCGCCAGCTACCGCCGAAGGACGCATCACCCGGAGGAGGCGAAGACGTTATTGTATTCGTGGATTGGTCGCAAAGTCTGACTGTG
>NZ_JAFHKI010000093.1 GCF_016937615.1 Pseudomonas lactucae
GCTGTACGCAGGTTAGTCGACCGGCCATATGGAAAACCGGCGCACCCGAAGGTGCCCTACGCACAGCCACCATAAAACTTCATGGAGGACCATGCGCCATATGAAATCCGGGCGACTAAACCCGATCACCGATAAGCAGTGACGGACCGCAGACTAGCCACCGATTTCAGCAGGCGCAAGGCGGCGGGAATTGTCTCGGAAACGTCCTGCAATTAAAAGGGACACGCCTTGCTGGCCCTTTACAAATCATGACCAAATGCCAGCAATGATCGCCACGGCTTGTCAGTCATCAACACTCAACCCCACCCCTCGCGCACCGCACTGCGAATCCCCTCCAGCAACATCCCGAACGCCGGGTTGTCATTGTCTTCGCGCCAGATCAGGTGCAACTCGCTTTGTGCGCCTTCGCCCAGGTCGATGTCGCGGAACACGACGTTCTTGAACACCACGCTGCTGGCGCAACGCGGTACCAGGGCCAGGCCCATGCCGGCGTTGACCAGCGCGAGGATGGTCAGCGACGAGCCCAGCCACTGCACGTATTGCGGCGCCACGCGGGCCGAGCGCAGCAGGCCGGTGAGCAGTTCGTTGAACGGCGGGTAGGCCGCGTGGGCGTACATCAAAAAGGGCTGTGCATCCAGGTCCTGCACGCTCACCGTATCGGCGTGTGCCAACCGATGGCTGCTCGGCACCGCCAGTACGAACGGCTCGCGCACCAGGCATTCGGTGGCGTAGCCCGGTTCCAGCAACGGTGCGCGGACGATGCCGAGGTCGATACGCCGGGCGCGCAGGGCTTCGTATTGCTGGTAGGTGTTCATCTCCGACAGGTCGATCTTCACCTGCGGCTGCTTGAGCCGAGCCTCGGCGATCACCTTGGGCAGGAACTCATACACCGCGCTGCCGACGAAGCTGATATTGACCGTGCCGATATCGCCCTCGGCAAAGCGCCGTGCGGTGATGGCCGCTTGCTGGGCGCGTTCGAGCAGGTTCTGCGCCTCGATGAAAAAAGCCCGACCGGCGGCGGTGAGCGCGACGCTGCGGGTGGTGCGGGTGAACAGTTCCACGCCAAGGTGATGCTCCAGCAACTGGATCTGCCGGCTCAGCGGCGGCTGGGTCATGTTCAGCCGTTCGGCGGCGCGGCGAAAATTCAGCTCGGTGGCCACGGTGGTAAAGCAGCGCAATTGCGTCAGCTCGAACATTGATCTAATCCCGGTATCAATCGCATGCCAGGTTAGATTAGACGGGAACAATCCTCGGCGTCCATCATCGACTCGCCCTTAAAAAAACAATCAATGGGAGTTGCCCGTGGATACCCTCCAGAGTCCGCCAGACCCAACCTTGCTTGCCCGCGCGGCGGCCAAGGTCAAGCGCCATGTGCTGCCGTTGTTCGTGGTGATGTTCATCGTCAACTACATCGACCGGGTCAATATCGGCTTCGTGCGCAGCCATATGGAAACCGACCTGGGCATTGGCGCGGCGGCCTACGGCCTGGGGGCCGGGCTGTTCTTCATCGGCTATGCGATCTTCGAAGTGCCCTCTAACCTGCTGCTGCAGCGCTACGGCGCACGGGCCTGGCTGACGCGGATCATGTTCACCTGGGGCGCGGCGGCGATGGCGATGGCCTTTGTGCGGGGCGAAACCAGTTTTTACATGCTGCGTTTTATCCTCGGTGCCGCCGAAGCGGGTTTCTTTCCAGGGATCATTTACTACTTCACCCAATGGTTGCCGGCCAGTGAGCGCGGCAAGGCCATGGCGATTTTCCTCAGCGGTTCGGCCATCGCCTCGGTCATCTCCGGGCCGGTGTCGGGGGCGCTGCTCAATGTCAGCGGTTTCAACCTGCATGGCTGGCAGTGGATGTTCCTGATCGAGGGCTTTGCCTCCATCGTGCTCTGTGGGTTCGTGTGGTTCTGGCTACAGTCCCACCCCCGTCAGGCCAGTTGGCTCAGCGACGATGAGAAACACGCTCTGGTCAGTGCCATTGCCCTGGAGCAGCAGGCGCGCGAGGTCAGCCAGAGCGTGCGACCGTCGATGTTCAAGCTGCTGGCCGACCGGCAGATCGCGCTGTTCTGCTTTATCTATTTTTCCATTGCCCTGACCATCTACGGCGCCACGTTCTGGCTGCCGAGCATGATCAAGAAAATGGGCAACCTGGGCGACTTCCAGGTGGGCTTGTTCAACTCGATTCCGTGGTTGATTTCGATCGTCGCCATGTACGGGTTTGCATCCCTGGCCAGCAAGTGGAAGCACCAGCAGGCGTGGGTGTCGCTGATGCTGGTGATCGCCGCGTTCGGCATGTTCATGTCCACCACCGGCGGGCCGGTGTTTGCCTTCGTCGCCATCTGTTTTGCCGCGATCGGCTTCAAGGCGGCTTCGGCGCTGTTCTGGCCGATTCCCCAGGGCTACCTGGATGCGCGCATTGCGGCGGCGGTGATTGCGTTGATCAATTCGGTGGGCAACCTGGGCGGTTTCGTGGCGCCCACCACCTTCGGTTTGCTGGAACAGACCACCGGCTCCATCGAGGGCGGGTTGTACGGTCTCGCCGCGACCTCGCTGGTGGCCGCCGTGGTGGTGTTCTTTGCCCGCACCGCACCGCGCGGCGGTGTCCCCCCAACATCAAACTCTTCTTCTCAACACCACGCCTTGCGTCCAGGTCCACAGGGAGCCGCCTCTTGAAAATCGTCCGCGTTACCGTCACCCCGATTGCCTTCCGTGACCCGCCCTTGCTGAACGCCAGTGGTATTCACGAACCCTTCGCGCTGCGCTCGATCATCGAGATTGAGAGCGACACCGGCTACATCGGCCTGGGCGAGAGCTACGGCGATGCCCCGGCGCTGGCGATCCAGCAACAGGTGCAGTCACAGCTTATCGGTCTCGATCCGTTCAACCTCAACCAATTGCGCGCCATTGTGCAGGCGACCGTGGCGGCGCATAAGCCGGCGAGTCTGGCCGGTGCCGAACTGGCGCCGGGCTCCCACGCGAGCAAGGCGGTGAGCAATGCCTACTCGGCGTTCGAGGTGGCGTTTCTCGACTTGCAGGCGCATTCGCTGAATGTGCCGCTGGTGGACCTGCTCGGCGGGGCGATCCGTGACCGTATCCCGTTCAGCGCGTACCTGTTTTTCAAATACGCCCAGCACATCGACTCGCCCTACAAACCCGACAGTTGGGGTGAAGCGCTCAACGAAGAACAGATCGTCGCCCAGGCCCGGCGCATGATCGAAACCTACGGCTTCAAAAGCATCAAGCTCAAGGCTGGCGCCTTGCAGCCCGAGCATGAAGTGGCGTGCATCAAGGCCTTGAAGAAGGCGTTCCCCGACGTGCCGCTGCGCATTGACCCGAACGGCAACTGGTCGTTGGAAACCTCGATCCGCATGGCCGAACTGCTCGGTGACGACCTGCAATATTACGAAGACCCGACCCCCGATCTGGACGGCATGGCCGAGCTGCACACGCGAACCGGCTTGCCCCTGGCGACCAATATGGTGGTTACCGACTTCGATGAGTTCCGCCGCAGCGTGGCCCTGAACAGCGTGCAGATCGTGCTCGCCGACCACCATTATTGGGGCGGCCTGCGCGACACCCAGGTGCTGGCGAAGATGTGCCAGACCTTTGGCCTGGGCGTCTCGATGCATTCCAATTCACACCTGGGCATCAGCCTTATGGCCATGGCCCACGTGGCCGCGTCGGTGCCCAACCTCGACTACGCCTGCGACACCCATTACCCGTGGCAAGAGCCGGACGAGGAGGTGATCAAGGGCGGTAAATTGCCGATCATCGATGGCTGCGTGCAGATCACCCACGCACCGGGGCTGGGCCTGGAGCTGGACCATGACCAGTTGGGCAAGCTGCACGATCAATACCTGAGCTGCGGCATTCGCCAGCGCGACGACGTGAAACAGATGCAGCGTTATCAGCCGGACTGGAACGCCGTTAAACCACGTTTCTGAAGCCGGTCGCTTCGCTTTGCCCGGCGGTGCATGTGCGTGCGCCTCCGGGGTTTTTTGTAGGTGTTTGCTTTCTGCGATGTAGGCAACTTCCCAAATGTAATTCAGACCCCCTGCGCTTGTGTCCGGGACCTATTCCCTTGCTTATATTCCGACGCCATCTTCATTGCACCCAGGGATGTAGGGCATGGCGCAGGGCTATATCAACGACCGCACGACGGACTATCACAGCTTGAAATCGCGCTTGATGGGCGGCGGTTTGAGCCGGGAGCGTTCGGATCATTTCGATGTGTTGAACCATCATCTGCGCCGTGGGCTGGTGACGCCTGGGCAGTTGGTCATTATTCCCGATGCCTACAGCGCCACCTGTTCGATGGAGGAGGCCTGGCTGGTACGTCAGGCGCAGGCGATTCGCCGGGAACTGGATAATGCGGCCGGAACCCAGGTGGTCAATGACTATGATTTGCTGCAAAGCCTTTTGGGGTACAGCTCGTTGGGGGTAGGCAGCGCTACGTCGGCATGGTCACGGCATCTGGAGGAAGTGGCGCATACGTTGGAGGAGATCGAGCGACTGCATCAGCGCCTGAGGGAGGGCGGTTTGGATCGAGAAGCGTTTTTTCGCCAGCGCAAGGTCCTGTTCGGGATGCTGGACACCCAGCTGCAAGGCGCGGCGCGATTTGGCACGGGGTTGCGGGGCAATCAGGCGTTGAAGAAGATATTGGGAATCTCCACCAAAAGCTATCAGCACAAGGGCGAGATTGCCGGGTATGCGCAGCGGATGCGGGCGATTGCGCAGACGTCGAAGTGGTTGGGGAAGGGGACGTACGTGGGAGTGGCGATGGATGTGGGAGTGGCAGGGTTGGAGATCAAGGAAGCGTGTGTCGAAGGGCGAGAGGCGCAGTGTCGGCGGGCCAAGTATGTGGAGACGGGGAAGTTGGCGGGCGGCGTGGCGGGGGCTTATGGGGGAGGGAAGGTCGGTGCAAAATTCGCCCCTCAAGTCTGTACGATTCTTTTGGGTGTCGTGGCTAAAGGAAACGGTGCTTTGGCCTGTGCAGTTATTGGCGGCGCTGCGGGAGGGTATGTAGGAGGCAATACATTTGGCGACGGGGGCGCATTTCTGGGCGGCAACATCCTGGAGATCGATGGTGACTTGATCTTTCAACCAGAAGGCGCCTAACCATGGATTTTTTTCTCATCTTTACAATTCTTGTATTTGCAGCGTGCCTGGTTTTCGCGGGGCTCTCTTTCTACGCCGAATACACAAAGCTCGAAGAGTTGGAAAGTTACTTCAGCGAGAACAAGGTGGTCTGCGATAACAAACGTTTTTGGGGCAGAAATACCCATATCGACAGGTTTCACCGCATGTGCCTGATCAATCAGTTGTTGGCAATGCCCAAAACGCATATCAAGCGAGGGGATGTGACCGAAGCCGAGCTGGCCGCCATCCCCCTATCCCTTAAGCGTTGGGCGTTGTGGCCCTATAATTTTGGAGCTATATGGTTCGGCGCCTCAATTGTCTGGAGTATCTGGTACCACTGGTAGCCTGCCGCAACACCAGGCTCGGCCTCAGGAAAAATCCTCCTCGAAATGCTCGTGCTCGCCCCGCGTCTGCCCCTGGCGCCGCAGCACCTCCATCTGCCGCAATTCCACCCGGCGGATCTTCCCGGAAATGGTCTTGGGCAGCTCACTCACAAATTCGATACGCCGCACCCGCTTGTACGGCGCCAGGTGTTCGCGGGCGAAAGCGAGGATATGCGCGGCCAGTTCCGCACTGCCCGGTGCATCGTGGGCCAGGATCAGGAACGCTTTAGGCACCGCCAGGCGCAGCGGGTCGGGGCTGGGCACCACGGCCACTTCCATCACCGCCGGGTGTTCGATCAGCGCGCTCTCCAGTTCGAACGGGCTGATGCGGTAGTCGGAGGCCTTGAACACATCATCGGCGCGGCCTACAAAGGTGATGTAGCCGTCGCTGTCGATCTGCGCGGTATCGCCGGTGCGGTAGTAACCGTCGCGCATCACCTCGGCGGTTTTTTCCGGGCTGTCTTCGTAGCACAACATTAAGCCGAGTGGGCGCACATCCAGGGGCAGGGCGACTTCGCCTTCGCTGGCGGGCAGTCCATCGGGGTCGAGCAGCGCCACGCGATACCCCGGCAACGGGCGGCCCATGGAGCCCGGCTTGAGCACTTGGCCTGGGGTGTTGCCGACCAGGGCGGTGGTTTCCGACTGGCCGAACCCATCGCGCAGCGGCAAGCCCCAGGCGTGTTGGATCTGCTCGATGATTTCCGGGTTCAGCGGCTCGCCGGCACCCACCAGCTCGCGCAGACTCAGGCGTGACTTGTAGCCGGCCAGGTCTTCCTGGATCAGCATGCGCCACACGGTAGGCGGGGCGCACAGGCTGGTCACGCCATAACGTTGCAGTGCACTGAGCAAAGCCTGCGCGCTGAACCGCGCGACGTTATGGATGAAGATGCACGCACCGGCGTTCCACGGTGCGAACAGGCAGCTCCAGGCATGCTTGGCCCAGCCCGGAGAGGAAATATTGAGGTGCAGATCGCCCGGTTGCAGGCCGATCCAGTACATCGTCGACAGGTGGCCCACCGGGTAGCTCTGGTGGCTGTGCAGCACCATCTTGGGTTTGGAGGTGGTGCCGGAGGTGAAATACAGCAGCATCGGGTCGGTGGCCAGGGTGTGGCCTTCGGCTGCGAATTGCTCGGGGTACTCGAAAGCGGCGCTGTGCGCGACCCAACCCGCTGGCGCGGCGCCTACGCAAATGCGACTGCAGCCGTCGCCCAGGCCGACGAACTTGTCGACATGCGCCGCCCCCACCACCAGGTGACGCACCTGGCCGCGCTCGATACGGTCGCGCAAATCATCCGGGTTGAGCAGGGCGGTGGCGGGGATCACCACGGCGCCGAGCTTGAACGCGGCGAGCATGGTTTCCCACAGCGCCACATCGTTGCCGAGCATCAGCAGCACACGTTCGCCACGACGTACCCCGAGGGCGCGCAGATGGTTGGCCACCTGGTTCGAGCGCGCCGCCAATTGCGCGAAGCTGTAGCGCTGCTCGCTGCCGTCCTCTTCGACGATCCACAGTGCGTTGGCCGAATTGCCCTCGGCCATCACATCGAAGTAGTCCAGGGCCCAGTTGAACGCATCCAACTGCGGCCAGCGGAAATCGCGCACGGCCGTGGTGTAGTCGGTGCGGTGCGCGAGCAGGAAATCCCGGGCGGCCAGGAAGGGATGCGTCATGGTCGGTGTCCTTGATTATTGTTGTAGGGACATTCTTGGTGGACCGAGTATAGGCATGCATAAATCTGAAGATGAACGCCTAAAAATACCGGTGCGTTGTGCAAAAAAGTCACCTCTTCAAACGGTGAACGGTCAGCCTTACCCACCGTAGCGAAAGCCACCCGACAGCTTCTGCTTCAAATAACCTACCAGCGCACTTACCGACTTCGGCACATGGGGCGAATACGGCCGGATCAGGTAGATCTCGTCGGCAAACGCGCCCTTGAGCGTCCAGTCCTTGAGCACCTGCACCAGCGTGCCGCTGGCCAGCGCGGCGTGGGCGCTGAAATCCGGGAGCAGGGCGATGCCCAGGTGGTTGAGCGCCGAGTCGCGCAGGGCTTCACTGTTATTGGTGGCGAAGCTGCCGGCGATGGGTACGGTGAGGCGCTCAAGGTTCTTGCTGCCGCGCTCGAAGGTCCAGGCGGGCTGGTCGGTGCCCCGTGGGTAAAACAGGCAATTGTGTGCGGACAGGTCGCCGGGTTCGCGCGGTTCGCCGTGGCGTTGCAGGTAATCCTGGGTGGCGACCAGCACCGAGCCGGTGTCACACAGCTTCCAGGCCACGTGGGTTTCCGGCACCTGGAAGCCGTGGCGCACGGCCAGGTCGTAGCCTTCGGCCGCCAGTGAACTCAAGGCGTCGGACACGTCCAGCTGGATACGCACCTGCGGGTACTGCTGCAAGAATTCCGACAGGTGCGGCACCAGTTGCTGCCGGGCGAACGCCACCGGTGCGGTCAGCCGTACCAGCCCGCGAATCTCACCGACCGAGTCGCGTACGGACGAGAAGCTGCGGGCGATTTGCGCGTAGGCGCTGCGCACTTCACGGGTCAATGACAGCCCCGCATCGGTCAGCCGCACACTGCGCGTGGTGCGTGTGACCAACCGCGTGCCGGTGGCCTTTTCCAGATCGGAAATGCGCTGGCTCACCGCGGATTTACTCACCCCCAGGCGCGCAGCGGCGGCGGTGTAGGTGCCTTGTTCTTCCAGCACCGAGAGCCAGTGGATGTGGGTCCAAAGCCCTTCGATTTCAGATTTTTCCATGATTGTATTGTTCGTATATATGGACAATAAGTTCAGGATTCTGCTCTGGTTTGGAACAAAGCGAAAGCCTAAGGTGTGTTCCAACGCTACCCACCTGGATCGACTGCCATGACCACTACCATCGAGCACTACATCAACGACCAGCGCGTGAGCCGCGATGATCGCTATCAGGACGTCTACAACCCGGCCACTGGCGAAAAAACCGCACGCGTCGCGCTGGCCAGCCGCCAGACCGTGGCCGAAGCCGTCGCCGCTGCCCAGGCCGCCTTCGACGGCTGGGCCGACACCCCGCCGATCCGCCGCGCCCGCGTGCTGTTCGAATATCTGCACCTGCTGCGTGAGCGCAAGGACGACCTGGCGCGCATCATCGTCGCCGAACACGGCAAAGTCTTCACTGACGCCCAGGGCGAGGTCGACCGTGGCATCGACATCCTCGAATTCGCCTGCGGCATCCCCAACCTGCTCAAGGGCGAACACTCCGACCAGGTGTCCCGTGGCATGGACAACTGGACGATGCGCCAGCCCCTGGGCGTGGTAGCGGGTGTCACACCGTTCAACTTCCCGGTGATGGTGCCGATGTGGATGTACCCGATCGCCATCGCGGCGGGCAACACCTTCATCCTCAAGCCAAGCCCGACCGATCCGAGTGCTTCGTTGTTCATGGCCGAACTGCTGCGCGAAGCCGGCCTGCCCAAAGGCGTGTTCAACGTGGTGCAGGGTGACAAGGAGTCGGTGGATGCGCTGATCGAACATCCGGACGTCAAGGCTGTGAGCTTTGTCGGCTCGACACCGATTGCCCAATACATCTACGAGACCGGTGCGCGCAACGGCAAGCGCGTGCAAGGCCTGGGCGGCGCGAAAAACCACATGGTGGTGATGCCCGACGCCGATATCGAAAAAACCGTCGATGCGCTGATGGGCGCGGCCTACGGCAGTGCCGGCGAGCGCTGCATGGCCATCTCCGTGGCCGTGCTGGTCGGCGATGTGGGCGACAAAGTCATCGCCGCCCTGACCGAGCGTGCCAAGCAACTGCGTATCACCGACGGCCGCGACCTGAAAGCCGAAATGGGCCCGATCGTGTCCCGCGCCGCCCTGGAGCGCATCAGCGGCTACATCGAACAAGGTGTGCAGGCCGGCGCGCAACTGCTGCTCGATGGCCGTGACTATGTGCCCACCGAAGCGGGTTTGGAAAACGGCTTCTGGCTCGGCGCGACGCTGTTCGATCACGTGACCAGAGAAATGAGCATCTACCGCGAAGAAATCTTCGGCCCGGTCCTGGCCTGCGTGCGCGTGAACGACTTCGCCGAAGCCGTGCAACTGGTCAATGACCACGAATTCGGCAACGGCGTCAGCTGCTTCACCCGCGACGGCAACATCGCCCGCGAGTTCGCCCGCCGCATCCAGGTGGGCATGGTCGGCATCAACGTACCGATCCCGGTGCCGATGGCCTGGCACGGGTTTGGCGGTTGGAAGAAGAGCCTGTTTGGCGACATGCATGCCTACGGCACCGAAGGTGTGCGCTTCTACACCAAGCAGAAGTCGATCATGCAGCGCTGGTCGGAGAGCATCGAGCAGGGCGCGGAGTTTGCGATGCCGGTGTCCAAATAACGCTTGAAAGGACACCGTAGGACAAGTGTGGGAGGGGCGGTGCGCCGATTCCGGAGTGTCAGTCATGCATATGTCGACTGACCCACCGCAATCGGGAGCAAGCTCCCTCCCACATTTTTTTGCGTAAAGGTTGACGATCCAGTGAATGCCGAATACTGTATATAAACACAGTGTTTAGGCGCTGACCAACCAAGCTCTGGCAGCCTCAGCCACGCCAAACACCCTGTGTAAGTTAATGGATTAACTTAATGCTCAGGCTCGTTATACCGAGCCGTTTTTATATAGAGAGAGGGAACTCATGTCGTACCCAGAAAGCAAACTCACCGGTTTGACCGGTTTCGCCCTCGCGGCAAAAGTGACCGGCGGCTGGGCCGGCCCCGTGGTCAGCATCACTAACCTGGATCAACTCAAGGCCAATATCGGTACCGTCACCCCGCAGGTGCTGGTGATCAACAGTAATATCTCGGCGTCGAGCCTGACCAAAGTCAACATGGGCGCCAACAAAACGCTGATCGGTTCGTTCCAGAATCGGACTTTGGAGAATATTCACCTGCGTGCAACCGCGCAGTCGCAGAACATCATTCTGCAGAATCTTATCTTCAAGCATTCCGCGAATATCAAGGCCAATGACGATATTCAGGTCTACCTGAACTACGGCAGCAAGTATTGGATTGACCATTGCTCTTTTGTCGGGCACAGCTGGTCGACCAATGACGGCAGTGAAGACAAATTGCTGTATATCGGTGAAAAAGCCGATTATGCCACCATCAGCAACTGCTTCTTTGGCAGTCACAAGTACGGCCTGATCTTCGGTCATCCGGCGGATGATAATAACGCTGCGTTCAACGGTTACCCGCGCCTGACACTGTGCCATAACCGCTTCGACAATATGGAAGTGCGTGCGCCAGGCTTGATGCGCTACGGTTATTTTCATGTGTATAACAACTATATCAATAAGTTTCATCTCGGTTTCACCCTTGCGCAGAATGCCAATATCCTTTCCGAGAGCAACTATTTTGGTGAAGGCAGCCAAAACAATGGCATGTTGGATGATAAAGGCAGCGGGACGTTTACTGATACAAACAGTGTGCCGCCGATCACCAACCAGAAGTCGCCAAAAGCACAGTGGACGGCAACTTCCAATTACGCCTATACCTTGAAGACGGCGGCGCAGGCCAAAGACTTTACACAGAAGAATGCCGGGGCTCAGGCTACGGTGTTGGTGTTTGGTAGTTGAATAGCTAGCTTTCTACTTGGCTGTCATTATTACGGGTGCCACTGTATTTATATCAAGGATATAAATACAGTGATGGCCTTTTTAATGTAAACAATTCTTCATGTTGAGATAAGCAATGCCCATGTTAAACCTTGGGGCGCACTTGCAGATCCAACTATCTCTTGCTCTTTCGGTCAGTATCGAGTTGCTGGCTGTCAGGTGCTATTTAATCTTCGCTTTTTATTTAAGCGTCAGCAAAAGGACATCATCATGAAACATGCGAATCACACTCCCACTCGCTGGACACGGGCCGATGCGCTGAAAGTTAATGAGAATGACCCTACGACGACACAGCCGTTAGTGAGTCCTGACTTTCCTGTCATGAGTGATACGGTGTTTATTTGGGACACCATGCCATTGCGTGAGCTGGATGGCACGGTGGTATCTGTGGATGGCTGGTCAGTGATTTTCACCCTGACTGCCGACCGTCGCCCCCATGATCCACAATTCATCAACGCCGACGGCCGTTACGACATCAAGCGCGATTGGGAAGATCGCCATGGCCATGCGCGTATCTGCTATTGGTACTCGCGCACCGGCAAGGACTGGATCTTCGGCGGCCGGGTCATGGCCGAAGGGGTTTCGCCGACCACGCGTGAATGGGCCGGCACGCCGATCCTGCTCAATAACAACGGTGATATCGACCTGTATTACACCTGCGTCACACCAGGTGCCACGATTGCCAAAGTCAGGGGCCAGGTTGTCACGTCGGACACCGGTGTCACCCTGCAAGGCTTTGATCAGGTCAAGTCGTTGTTCGATGCCGACGGCACCTATTATCAAACCGAGGCGCAGAACGCGACCTGGAACTTTCGCGATCCCAGCCCGTTTATCGACCCCGTGGATGGCAAGTTGTACATGGTGTTTGAAGGCAATGTCGCCGGCGAGCGCGGTACTCACGAAGTGGGCCCTGACGAGTTGGGCCTGGTGCCACCAGGGCACGAGGACGTCGGCGGTGCGCGTTATCAGGTCGGCTGCATCGGCATCGCCGTGGCCAAGGACCTTAACGGTGACGCGTGGGAAATCCTGCCGCCGCTGGTGACCGCCGTGGGGGTAAACGATCAAACCGAGCGTCCGCACTATGTGTTTCAGGACGGCAAGTACTACCTGTTCACCATCAGCCACAAGTTCACCTATGCGGATGGTGTGACCGGTCCGGATGGCGTCTACGGCTTTATTGGCGATCATCTGTTTGGTCCTTACACGCCGATGAACGCTTCCGGGCTGGTACTCGGCAACCCACCTTCGCAGCCGTTCCAGACCTATTCTCACTGCGTGATGCCCAATGGCCTGGTGACGTCGTTTATCGACAGCGTGCCCACCAGCGGTGAGGACTACCGTATCGGTGGCACCGAAGCGCCGACGGTCAGGATTGTGCTGAAGGGCGACCGCTCGTTTGTGCAGGAGTCTTACGACTACGGTTACATCCCGGCAATGCGCGATGTGGTGTTGAGCCAGTGACAGCAATGCAATAGCCAACATCAGGTGTAAACCGATCCAAATGTGGGAGGGGCGGTGCGACGATTCGACTTGCCCGCGGTAGCAGTAGGTCAGTCAAGGTAGATATCGACTGACCCACCGCAATCGGGAGCAAGTCGAATCGTCGCACTGCCC
>NZ_JAFHKI010000094.1 GCF_016937615.1 Pseudomonas lactucae
GGGGCTTGCCCCCGATTACAGTGGGTCAGTGAAGGATACCTAAACTGGCACACCGCTATCGGGGGCAAGCCCCCTCCCACATTTAGAACTTTATCTACAGGACGATCGCAGTGATGCTCACGCCCAGCGTGTGGCTTTCACCTGGGGCCAGGCTTACCACATCATCCAGCACATTCGCCGTCTCGATGCACAGCATGCCCTGCCAGCCATCGTCGGCCATATCGTCGAACGCCTTGGCGCGTTCGGTCCAGGGGTTCCAGATCACGGTCGACTTCGAACCTTCGCTGGAGAGCTGGATACGGCGCTGCCAGTCGTTGTCGACAATACTCAGCTCAGCGGGCGTGCCCAGGTAGATACGGTCAGTCTCTGCGGTAAAGCTCAGCAGCCCGGACTGGGTTTTCTCGCTCCAGCCATCGGCGGTGTCGATATACGTCGTCCCATCCAGGCCTTCGACCTGCACATTTCGCACATCGCTCACGGCGAAGTAGGTGTGCAGCGCCTGGCTGAGGGTCACGGTGTCTGTGCCACGGTTATGGCTGGTCAGGCGGATATGCAACTGGTCGTCCAGCAGCAGGCTGAGTGTCAGGTCGACCTGATGGGGCCAACCGGGGAAACCGCCTGCAGGCACCGGCAACACCAGGTCCACCCGCAATGCTTCGCCTTCAAGCGCGGTCCCGGCCAATTCCCAGATCGCTGTACGCACAAAACCATGGGCGCCGGCCGGCTCATCGCTCTGGCGCATCGCCTTTACGCTGGGCGGGTTGCGGTCGAACACGCCAAACCACGGCCAGCACACCGGGACGCCGGTGCGGATGCCTTTGCCCTGCTTGAACACGGCTGCCGGGTTAGGCCAGATCAGCGGCTGCTCGCCGTCACGCTGGTAACTGAAGATGTGCGCGCCCTGCTGGGCCACCCTCAGTTCGGCGCCGTTGTGGCGGATGAGCCAGCAGTCCAGCTCGTCGATTTTCAGGGTTTCAACGTGGGGCAAAGACATGACACAGCACTCTTGATAGCAGGCAATGGGGCAATTGACCGTCAAAACCCGGTGAGGTTTAACGCGCGCGTGACGGCACCGAGCGTGTGCGGCCGCTACCATCGATGGCAACGAAGACAAACACCGCCTCGGTGACCTTGCGCCATTCGCTGGACAACGGGTCGTCGCTCCACACTTCGACCATCATCTGGATCGAGCTGCGGCCGATTTCCAGGGCCTGGGTATAGAAGGACAACTGCGCACCCACCGCCACCGGCACCAGGAACGCCATGCGGTCGATGGCGACGGTAGCCACACGGCCACCCGCGACCTTGCTGGCCATCGCTGTACCGGCCAGGTCCATCTGCGCCACCAGCCAGCCGCCGAAGATATCGCCGAAACCGTTGGTTTCACGCGGGAGCGCGGTGATTTGCAGGGCGAGATCGCCTTGCGGGATAGGATCTTCTTGTTCGAGTTCGATCATGCCGGGGATGCCTCTGACCCGTGACGCTTCATGGGTATTTCAAGTGGATAGCCGTCTTGTAGAAAAACGTTTCAGCACCAACATACACCGCTCAATGCGTTTCTCGTAAGGCGTACTAAAGGGAAACTCTGCCAAATCGGCTGGGTGGCACCCAACGGCGTTTTGGCACAGCAGCCCCTCAAGACTGAGGTTCTTGCGCCTGCAAGGGCCGAGTATATCGACACCCTGGCATCACGACGACCTCTCGAGGCTCATTTGGTCGGTAAATAGGCGCTGTATCGGGGCTTTTGCGGGCAACTGTTCTCCTGGCGCTGTGCTTTTACAAGCGATTTGCTATCTTGCCAAACCCGCCGCCAGTCACGGGCGTGCCGTCCTTGATATCGATAATGACTATAAGAGAAGCCTTGCCATGTCCTCCGTGCCCGCAAGCAGTGCGCAACCCTCGCGCCCGCTGACCCGCAACGACTACAAAACCCTCTCGCTGTCTGCCTTGGGCGGGGCGCTGGAGTTCTACGATTTCATCATTTTCGTGTTTTTCGCCACCGTGGTCGGAAAACTGTTTTTCCCCGTCGACATGCCCGAATGGCTGCGCATGATGCAGACCTTCGGCATCTTCGCCGCCGGCTACCTGGCGCGCCCGCTGGGCGGCATCATCATGGCGCACTTCGGTGATCTGCTGGGCCGCAAGAAAATGTTCACCCTGAGCATCTTCATGATGGCCGTGCCAACCCTGATCATGGGCCTGCTGCCGACCTACGCGCAGATCGGCTTGTGGGCGCCGGTCCTGTTGCTGTTGATGCGCATCATCCAGGGCGCCGCAATCGGCGGCGAAGTGCCGGGCGCCTGGGTGTTCGTCTCCGAGCACGTACCGCCGCGCCATATCGGCTATGCCTGCGGCACCCTGACCAGCGGCCTCACCGCCGGGATCCTGCTGGGTTCACTGGTGGCCACCGCCATCAACACTATTTACAGCCCGGAGCAGGTCTCGGATTACGCCTGGCGTATCCCGTTTCTGCTTGGCGGCGTGTTTGGCCTGCTGTCGGTGTACTTGCGCCGTTGGCTGCATGAAACGCCGATCTTCGCCGAGATGCAGCAACGCAAGACCCTGGCCGCCGAGCTGCCGTTGCGTGCCGTGCTGCGCGACCACCGTGGCGCCATCGTGCTGTCGATGCTGCTGACCTGGCTGCTCTCGGCCGGCGTGGTAGTGGTCATCCTGATGACCCCCACTGTGTTGCAAACCATCTACCACTTCAGCCCGACCGTTGCGCTGCAGGCCAACAGCCTGGCCATCGTCACCCTGAGCCTGGGTTGCATCGCCTCCGGCGCGTTGGCCGACCGCTTTGGCGCCGGCCGCGTGCTGATCACCGGTTGTGCGTTGCTGCTGGCGACGTCCTGGACGCTGTACCACAGCCTGATGGCCCACCCGGACTGGCTGTTCCCGCTGTACGCGCTGACCGGCCTGTTCGTCGGCACCATCGGCGTAGTGCCGTACGTGATGGTCAAGGCGTTCCCTCCAGTGGTGCGTTTCAGTGGTCTGTCGTTCTCCTACAACGTGGCCTACGCCGTATTTGGCGGGCTGACGCCGTTGGCGGTGTCGCTGCTGATGAAGGAAAGCCCGATGGGCCCGGCTTACTACGTGGCTGTCCTGTGCGTGATGGGGATGGTGGTGGGTGGGTATCTCTGGAAGCGCGGGCGGTAATACTGTGGCGAGGGAGCTTGCTCCCGTAGGACTGCGCAGCAGTCCCCCTCTTCAGGGCCGCTTCGCGACCCAGCGGGAGCAAGCTCCCTCGCCACAGGGACGGTGTTCATCCAACTTTTAGTCTTCTTAAACCTTTGCTTGCGATAGTGGCCTTTCATCTAATTGTCATATTCCAGACATAGAGTGTTCACACGGCCTCTCGATACTTGGCCCCGATCCAATTATCCCTATCTGCTAGGAGCAAGGCATGAAACTGAAACGTTTGATGGCGGCAATGACTTTTGTCGCTGCTGGCGTTGCGACCGCCAACGCGGTGGCCGCTGGTGTTGACCCGGCAATCCCGGCTTACGTTAAGACCACTGGTGTGTCGGGCAACCTGTCCAGCGTCGGTTCCGATACCCTGGCTAACCTGATGACCCTGTGGGCCGAGGGGTACAAAAAGGAATACCCGAACGTCAACATCCAGATTCAAGCTGCCGGCTCCGCCACCGCGCCACCTGCGCTGACTGAAGGCACCTCCAACCTGGGCCCGATGAGCCGCAAGATGAAGGACACCGAATTGGCGGCCTTCGAGCAAAAGTACGGCTATAAGCCTACCGCTATCCCGGTCGCCGTCGATGCCCTGGCGGTGTTCGTGCACAAGGACAACCCGATCCAACACCTGACCATGGAACAAGTCGACGCGATCTTCTCCTCGACTCGCCTGTGCGGTGGCAAAGCTGACGTGAAAACCTGGGGCGACCTGGGTGTGACCGGTGACCTGGCCAACAAGCCGGTCCAGCTGTTCGGTCGTAACTCGGTATCCGGCACCTACGGCTACTTCAAGGAAGAAGCCCTGTGCAAAGGCGACTACAAGCCTAACGTGAACGAACAACCCGGCTCGGCGTCGGTCGTGCAGTCGATCAGCTCTTCGCTCAACGGCATCGGTTACTCGGGCATCGGTTACAAGACCGCCAGCGTGAAGACCGTGGCCCTGGCCAAGAAAGGCAGCACTGACTTCATCGAAGACAGCGAAGAAAACGCCCTGAACGGCAAATACCCGCTGTCGCGCTTCCTCTACGTGTACGTCAACAAAGCCCCGAACAAGCCTCTGGCGCCGCTGGAAGCCGAGTTCGTGAAACTGGTTCTGTCCAAACAGGGCCAGGAAGTTGTGGTGAAAGACGGCTACATCCCACTGCCAGCCAAAGTCGCCGCCAAGGCCCTGGCTGACCTGGGTCTGAAAGAAGGCAACTGATTGCCTCTGCGGGGCCGGAATACCGGCTCCGCATCCGAATTTTACAATCCGCTGCCAGCCTTGCTTCGCGGCGGATTCGTTGCGTCACTGCACTGTCATCTTTCTGTCATACAGGATCGCTAGGGTGTGCGCATGAATGATCTGGCCAATTCCACCATGACGACGACTTCTCCTCCCAAGCGCATTGATTTCAATACGCCTGAGCTGCAACGCAAGCGCCGCATTCGCGCGCTCAAGGACCGCCTGACCCGTTGGTACGTGCTGGTGGGCGGCCTCGCTGTCCTTGGCGCTATCACCCTGATCTTCTTCTTTCTCGCCTATGTGGTCGCGCCGCTGTTCCAGGGTGCCTCGCTGACCAAGGAAGATGCGCTGACGCCTGCCTGGATGCAGGACGCCGGCAAGCCGTTGCTGATCTCCCTCGAAGAGCAGAACCAAGTTGCCATGCGGGTTTCCGACAAGGGCCAGGCGCTGTTTTTTGCAGTCGATACCGGTGCAGAACTCAAGCGTTTCGACCTGCCGCTTCCGGCCGGTGTCAGCGTTGCATCCATCGGCGAAGACCAGCCGGGCAGCCCGCTGGTGATCCTCGGTTTGTCCAATGGCCAGTCCCTGGTGTTCCGCCACACCTACAAGGTGTCCTACCCGGACGGCAAGAAGACCATCACCCCCGCGATCGAATACCCCTACGGTGAAACGCCGATCGTGCTGGACGAGGCCGGTCGCTCGCTGGAGCACGTAGCACTCAATGCCACCGACACCTCCCTGGTGGTGGCCGGTTCCGCCGGTTCGCACCTGAATGTGCTGACCCTGAGCCGCGAAGAAAACATGATGACCGGCGAAGTCACCAGCGAGCAGAAACGTGTCGAGCTGCCGCAGATGACCGAGCCGGTGAAGGCGATCTTCATCGACCCGCGCCAGCAGTGGCTGTATGTGATCAACGGCCGTGCCTTGGCCGATGTGTTCAGCCTGCGCGACAAGAGCCTCAATGGTCGATACAAGCTATTGGAAGACGGCAACGCCGAAATCACCGCCAGCACCCAGCTGGTGGGCGGTATCTCGCTGATCGTCGGTAACTCCAAAGGTGGCCTGGCCCAGTGGTTCATGGCCCGCGACCCGGATGGCGAGCAGCACCTCAAGCAAATCCGCACCTTCCAGATGGGCACCGCGCCGATTGTGGAAATCACCGCCGAAGAGCGTCGCAAAGGCTTCACCGCCCTCGACGCTTCCGGCAAATTCGGCGTGTTCCACAGCACCGCCCACCGCACTTTGCTGGTGGACACGGTGGTCGACGGCCAGGGCGTGTTCGGTCTGTCGCCTCGCGCCAACCGCGTGATCGTGGAGGCCGACGGCAAGCTGCAACCGCTGCTGCTGGATAACCCGCACCCTGAAGTGTCCTGGAGCGCGTTGTGGAGCAAGGTCTGGTACGAAAACTACGACGAGCCTAAGTACGTCTGGCAATCGACCGCTGCCAACACCGACTTCGAACCCAAGATGAGCCTGGCACCATTGACCTTCGGTACGCTGAAGGCGGCGTTCTACGCCATGCTGCTGGCGGCGCCATTGGCGGTTGCCGCGGCCATCTACACCGCTTACTTCATGGCCCCGAGCCTGCGCCGCAAGGTCAAGCCGGTGATCGAATTGATGGAAGCGATGCCGACGGTAATCCTCGGTTTCTTCGCCGGCCTGTTCCTGGCGCCGTATGTAGAGGGGCATCTGCCGGGGATTTTCAGCCTGCTGATGCTGCTACCGATAGGTATCCTCGTCGCCGGTTTCGTCTTCAGTCGCCTGCCCGAGTCGATTCGCCTGCGGGTTCCGGATGGCTGGGAGAGCGCGATCCTGATCCCGGTGATCCTGTTCGTGGGCTGGCTGTCGCTGTACATGAGCCCGTACCTGGAGACCTGGTTCTTCGGCGGCGACATGCGCATGTGGATCTCCCACGACCTGGGGATTACCTACGACCAGCGCAACGCACTGGTGGTGGGGCTGGCCATGGGTTTTGCGGTGATCCCGAACATCTACTCCATCGCCGAAGACGCCGTGTTCAGCGTGCCACGCGGCCTGACCCTGGGCTCCCTGGCCCTGGGCGCCACGCCGTGGCAGACCATGACCCGCGTGGTGATCCTGACCGCCAGCCCCGGCATCTTCTCGGCCTTGATGATCGGCATGGGCCGCGCCGTCGGCGAAACCATGATTGTGCTGATGGCCACCGGCAACACGCCAGTGATGGAGATGAACCTGTTCGAAGGCCTGCGCACCCTGGCGGCCAACGTCGCGGTGGAGATGCCCGAGTCGGAGGTGGGCGGCAGTCACTACCGCGTGCTGTTCCTCTCGGCGCTGGTGTTGCTGCTGTTCACCTTCATCATGAACACCCTCGCCGAGCTGATCCGTCAGCGTCTGCGCAAGAAATACTCGTCGCTTTAAGAAAGGTAGAAGTCTGTGAAACAGAACTCCCTGAATGGATGGTTCAAGAGCGGCGCCCCCGGCGTCTGGATCAGCGGTGGCGCGGTGTCCATCGCGGTCATCATGACCATTGGCCTGCTGGCTGTGATTGCGGTGCGTGGCTTGGGCCATTTCTGGCCGGCCGACCTGATCCAGGCCAACTACAGCGTGCCGGGCCAGGAAAACCATGTCGTTATCGGCGAAGTGGTGCAGAAGGAAGAAGTGCCGCGCGAGCGCTTGAAAAGCGCGGGCCTGCCGGTGCCGGACCAGGGCCCGGAATTCATGACCCGCGAGCTGATCAAGGTCGGCAACCGCGACCTGAACGGCAACGATTTCACCTGGATCGTCGGCGAATGGCTCAAGGATCAGACCCGGCCCGCGAACCTGATGACCATCGAACGGCGCGAGTGGGGTAACTTCTACGGCACCTTGGTCAACGTCAAGCAGGACGGCAAGGTCATCGCCGAAGGCGAAGCCGCATGGCCGGAGCTGCAAGCCCGCGTCGACCGCGTCAACGCATTGGCCGCCCAGCTCAAGACCCTGGAAAAAACCGATATCGGCGCGATCAACGCCGGGTTGGAGCGTGTCCGCCTGCACGGTCGCAAGCTGGAGCTGGAAGGCAAGCTCGACGCCGCCGCCCAGGCCGACATGGACGCCGACCGCGCTGAGCTGAACGCCCGTTACCAGGACATCGAAGCGCGCCTGGCCGACCTGCACGCCCAGTTCAACCGCGACGCGTTGACGGCCCGTGACGGCAACGGCAAGGAAATTGAAATCGGCATCGGTAAAGTGGTGCACGCCTACCAGCCGAACGCCATGGGCACGCTGACCAAGATCGGCTTCTACTTCAGCAAGGTCTGGGAATTCCTCAGCGATGACCCGCGGGAAGCCAACACCGAAGGCGGGATCTTCCCGGCTATCTTCGGCACCGTGATGATGACCCTGATCATGGCGATGATCGTGACCCCGTTCGGTGTACTGGCCGCGGTGTACCTGCGTGAGTACGCCAAGCAGAACACCCTGACCCGCATCATCCGCATCGCCGTGAACAACCTGGCCGGTGTACCGGCCATCGTCTACGGCGTGTTCGGCCTGGGCTTCTTCGTGTATGTACTGGGGGGGTCGGTTGACCGTCTGTTCTTCGCCGAGGCCCTGCCGGCCCCGACCTTCGGTACCCCGGGCCTGCTCTGGGCCTCGCTGACCCTGGCGCTGCTGGCCGTGCCGGTGGTGATCGTGGCCACCGAAGAAGGCCTGGCGCGGATTCCTCGCACCGTGCGCGAAGGTTCGCTGGCGCTGGGCGCGACCAAGGCGGAAACGTTGTGGAAGATCGTGCTGCCGATGGCCAGCCCGGCGATGATGACCGGCATGATCCTCGCCGTGGCCCGTGCCGCCGGCGAAGTCGCGCCGCTGATGCTGGTAGGCGTGGTGAAACTGGCGCCGTCGCTGCCGCTGGACGGCAACTACCCGTACCTGCACCTGGACCAGAAGATCATGCATTTGGGCTTTCATATCTATGACGTTGGCTTCCAGAGTCCCAACGTCGAAGCCGCACGGCCGCTGGTGTACGCCACTGCGTTGCTGCTGGTGCTGGTGATCGCCACGCTCAACCTGTCGGCGGTGTGGATTCGTAACCACCTGCGCGAGAAGTACAAGGCACTGGACAGCTGACACGATCCAATGTGGGAGGGGGCTTGCCCCCTCCCACACTGGACCGCGCCCTACACAGAATTTGAGTAAGCCGCCCCCGGCGGTTCAATGAAATGAATTGGTAGCACAGGGAGCATCCCATGCAACAAGACACCCATTCCCACGGCATCAACATGTCTGCCCTGGGTCGCGACAAGCAGAGCCTGAGCCTGGCCCAGGAAACTGTGGCCATCGAAGTACCGGGCCTAAGTCTGTACTACGGTGAAAAGCAGGCGCTGTTCGACGTCAGCATGAACATCCCCAAGCAGCGCGTGACCGCCTTTATCGGCCCGTCGGGCTGCGGTAAATCCACGCTGCTGCGCACGTTCAACCGCATGAACGACCTGGTGGACGGTTGCCGTGTGGAAGGCGCCATCAACCTCTATGGCACCAACATCTACCGCAAGGGCGAGGACGTGGCCGAGCTGCGTCGTCGGGTGGGCATGGTGTTCCAAAAGCCCAACCCGTTTCCCAAGACCATCTACGAAAACGTCGTCTACGGCCTGCGCATCCAGGGCATCAACAAGAAGCGCATCCTCGATGAAGCCGTCGAGTGGGCCTTGAAGGGCGCGGCGCTGTGGGACGAGGTCAAGGACCGCCTGCACGAATCCGCACTCGGCTTGTCTGGCGGCCAGCAACAACGTCTGGTGATCGCCCGTACCATCGCCGTGGAGCCGGAAGTGCTGCTGCTCGACGAACCATGCTCGGCACTCGACCCGATTTCGACGCTGAAAGTCGAAGAACTGATCTACGAGCTGAAATCCAAGTTCACCATCGTCATCGTGACTCACAACATGCAACAGGCGGCGCGGGTGTCCGACTACACCGCGTTCATGTACATGGGCAAGTTGGTGGAGTTCGGCGATACCGATACCCTGTTCACCAATCCGGCGAAGAAGCAGACCGAAGACTACATCACCGGTCGCTACGGCTAGGAAGCTGTGGTTCTGATTGCACTGACGCTGCGGTTCTCCGCACCTTACCGGACGCTCCAAGGACGCCAACATGATTAGCAAAGAAGGCCTTACCCATCACATCTCCGCGCAGTTCAACGCCGAGCTCGAGGAGGTGCGCAGCCACCTCCTGGCGATGGGCGGCCTGGTGGAGAAGCAAGTCAACGATGCGGTCACCGCGCTGATCGAGGCCGATTCGGGCCTGGCCCAGCAAGTGCGTGAAATCGACGACCAGATCAACCAGATGGAACGCAACATTGACGAAGAATGCCTGCGCATTCTCGCCCGTCGCCAGCCGGCGGCCTCGGACCTGCGTTTGATCATCAGCATCTCCAAGTCGGTGATCGACCTGGAGCGCATCGGCGACGAAGCCACCAAGATCGCCCGCCGCGCCATCCAGCTCTGCGAAGAAGGCGAAGCGCCGCGCGGTTATGTGGAGGTGCGTCATATCGGCGACCAAGTGCGCAACATGGTGCGCGATGCCCTTGACGCGTTTGCGCGTTTCGACGCGGACCTGGCGTTGTCGGTCGCGCAGTACGACAAAGTCATCGACCGCGAATACAAAACCGCCCTGCGTGAGCTGGCCACCTACATGATGGAAGACCCGCGCTCTATCTCAAGGGTCTTGAGCATTATCTGGGTGCTGCGCTCCCTGGAGCGGATCGGCGACCACGCGCGCAATATCTCGGAACTGGTCATCTACTTGGTTCGCGGTACCGACGTACGGCACATGGGCCTCAAGCGCATGAAGGCTGAAGTTGAAGGTTCAGCTGATCAAAGCCCTAATGTTCCGGGCGAACCTGACGATAAGTAAGTTGCCCGAGAAATTAACGCCCGGCCTTTGGTCGGGCGTTTTCGTTTGTGGCACCTGAATTTTTACGAATCGGGTAAAAGAAAGTCCGAACGTGACTGCAGAGTTTTGGCAAAATGCCATCAGTCAGGCGTTTTGCGTGCCGAAGTTTTTATAGGATGAAGGGTCGATGAGTAAAGTCAGTGTATTGGTGGTGGATGACGCCTCGTTTATCCGCGACCTGGTGAAGAAGTGCCTGCGCAACTACTTCCCCGGGATCAAGCTTGAAGATGCGGTGAATGGCAAGAAGGCCCAGACCATCCTGATGCGCGAGTCCTTCGACCTGGTGCTGTGCGACTGGGAAATGCCGGAGATGTCCGGCCTGGAGCTGTTGACCTGGTGTCGTGAGCAACCGCACCTCAAGGCCATGCCATTCGTGATGGTGACCAGCCGTGGCGACAAAGAGAACGTAGTCCAGGCCATCCAGGCTGGGGTTTCCGGCTACGTCAGCAAGCCGTTCACCAACGAGCAACTGCTGAACAAGGTCAAGCAGGCCCTGCACAAGGTCGGTCGCCTCGACGCCCTGGTTGCCAGCGCACCGACCAAGATGAACTCGGCGTTCGGCAACGACTCTCTGAGCGCGCTGACGGGCGGCAAGCCTGAGGCCGCGCGCGCAGCGCCCGTTGCGCCGCCGCACCTGCGCCAAGCAGAGGCCTGCTCAACAGCCCGCCGGTTCAAGCGCCCTCCGCCGCTGCGCCGTCCGCCGGCCGTGGCCAGGGCCAATTGCGCCTGTCCAGCGGCACCCAGCAATGCGTGATCAAGGCGCTGAGCATCAAGGAAGCGCTGCTGGTGGTGCGTCGAGGTGACGTCCTGCCTCAGGTACTGGAAAGCGCCGTGCTTGACCTGGAGCAAGGCGAGAACGCCGAAGTGGCCCGCCTCAACGGCTACCTGCACGCCATCGTCGCCTTCGAGCCCAAGCCCGACAGCGACTGGCTGCAGCTGACCTTCCGGTTTATCGACCAGGACGCGCAGAAACTCGACTACATTTCCCGCCTGATCGCACGGGGCACGGCGCAGAAGCATTTTGTGCCGGGTGCGTGATCTGCAGAGCAACGCCTAACCAATGTGGGGGCTAGCTCCCACATTTGGTTTGCGTTCCGGAGGTCAGTCCAGCAGTAACACCTTGGCCAGCACGATCTTCGGCCCTTTCATCTTCTTGATGATGATGCGCAGGCCTTCAACCTCCAGCACTTCTTCCTCTTCCGGCACGCGCTTGAGCGTGTCGTAAATCAGGCCGGCCAGGGTTTCGGCCTCGATGTGGTCCAGGTCGACGCCCAGCAGGCGTTCGACCTTGAACAGCGGTGTATCGCCGCGCACCAGCAGCTTGCCCGGCTGGTAGGCCAGGATGCCGCGCTCGACCTTGCGGTGTTCGTCCTGAATATCGCCCACCAGCACTTCCAGCACGTCTTCCATGGTGAGGTAGCCGATGATTTTGCCGTCGGCTTCTTCCACCAGGGCAAAGTGTGCGCCGCCTTTGCGGAACTGCTCCAGCAACTGCGACAACGGCATGTGCCGGGAAACGCGTTCCAGCGGACGGGTCAGTTCGGCCAGGTTGAACGACTCGGGGATGTGATCCAGGGCCGCCAGTTCCAGCAGCAGGTCCTTGATGTGCAGCAAGCCGACGAACTCGTTGCGCACCGCGTCATACACCGGGTAGCGGCTGAACTTGTGGCGACGGAACAGCGCCAGGATCTCTTTGAGCGGGGCGTTGAAGTCCAGGGTGACGAGGTCTTCCCGGGAATTGGCCCAGTCAACGACTTCCAGCTCGCCCATTTCCACGGCCGAGGCCAGCACACGCATGCCTTGGTCGCTCGGGTCCTGGCCACGGCTGGAGTGCAGGATCAGCTTGAGTTCTTCGCGGCTGTAATGGTGTTCGTGATGCGGGCCAGGCTCGCCTTGGCCCGCGATACGCAAAATAGCGTTGGCGCTGGCGTTGAGCAGGTAGATCGCCGGGTACATGGCCCAGTAGAACAGGTACAGCGGCACCGCCGTCCACAGCGACAGCAGCTCGGGCTTGCGGATGGCCCAGGACTTGGGCGCCAGTTCACCGACCACGATGTGCAGGTAGGAAATCACGAAGAACGCGGCAAAGAACGACACGCCTTTGATCACTTCCGGCGATTCGACGCCCACGGCGCCCAACAGCGGCTCAAGGATATGCGCAAAGGCCGGCTCACCGACCCAGCCCAGCCCCAGGGAGGCGAGGGTGATACCCAACTGGCAGGCCGACAGATAAGCGTCGAGCTGGCTGTGTACAGTGCGCAGGATCTGCCCGCGCCAGCCGTTGGTGTGGGCGATGGCTTCGACCCGGGTCGAGCGCAATTTGACCATGGCAAATTCCGCCGCAACGAAGAAACCGTTGAGCAGTACCAGGATCAGAGCAAAAAGAATCATGCCGAAGTCGGCGAAGAGGGTCGCGAGGGTAATGCCAGGGGAAGGGTCCATGATGGGGTTTTGCGGGTTCCGTGTGTTCAATAAGGGATGACAGAAGGGCCTGAAAGGCAGGCGCAAGTCGGCCAATGTAGCCGCTGACGGGGCGCTTGCCTAGTGGTTGCTGCCGGGTGGGGTGTGGAATCCGCCCCTCCCACATGTCCAGCTGTGTTGTGTTTGGATTATTCGTCATTCCCGACGAGGCGCGAACGCGTTACCTGCGTCGTCGGAAAATGGCAGGTAAATGTACTGCCATGCCCCAGCACACTGCTGATTTCCAGGCGTGCGCGGTGGCGCAGCAGCACATGCTTGACGATCGCCAGGCCCAGCCCGGTGCCTCCGGTGTTGGAGTTGCGGCTGGAATCGACGCGGTAGAAGCGTTCGGTCAGACGCGGCAGGTGCTTGGCGTCGATGCCGATGCCGGAGTCCTGCACGCTCAGGTGCGCGCCCTGCGCGTCGGCCCACCAGCGGATGCGGATAGTGCCCTTGTCCTGGGTGTACTTCACGGCGTTGAACACCAGGTTGGAGAACGCACTGCGCAGTTCGCCCTCACTGCCCTTGAGCATCACTGAAGCGTCGGCTTCCAGGCTGATCTGCTGTCCGCGCTCGCCGGAGAGGGCCTGGGCGTCATTCTTGATGGTCTGCAGCAGGCTTTGCACGGCCACCGGGTGGTTGTCCGAGGGATAATCGGTGGCCTCGAGCTTGGCCAGCAACAGCAGGTCGTTGAGCAGGGTCTGCATGCGCGAACCTTGTTGCTGCATCTGCTGCAGGGCGCGGCTCCAGCGCGGGTTGATCTCGTCGACATTGTCCAGCAGCGTCTCCAGATACCCGCAGATCACCGTCAACGGCGTGCGCAGTTCGTGGGAGACGTTGGCGACGAAGTCTTTGCGCATCTGTTCCAACTGGTGGATGCGGGTCACGTCGCGCACCAGCATCAGGTGCTCGTTGTTGCCGTAGCGCGTCAGGTACAGCTGGATACGCACGCGGTCGTTGGTCGGCGAGGGGATTTCCAGGGCTTCTTCGTAGTTGTCCTGCTCGAAGTACTCCTTGAAGCGCGGGTGGCGCACCAGGTTGGTCACCGGCTGCCCGCTGTCCTGGGGCGTCTTGAGGCCCAGCAGGGTTTCGGCCGCGCGGTTCCACCATTCCAGGTTACCGTCGCTGTCGAGCATGATCACCGCGTCCTTGAGCGCGGCGGTGGACTCCTGCACCCGGTCGATCACCGCTTGCAGGCGCCCGCGTACCCGTTGGTCGCGGCGTTGCAGGTGGTAGATGCTGTCGAACACCTCGCCCCACAGGCCGTAGCCGTCGGGTGGCGCTTCGTCGGGTTTGTGCTGGCGCAGCCATTCATGCAGGCGCAGCAATTGCTTGAGGGTCCAGCCCAGGTACAGGCCGACGCCGATGGCCAGGCTCCAGCCGTAGTAGCCGCTGATCAGCCCGACCAACAGGCAGCCGGTGATCAGCAGAAGCATGTGGCGGATCAGGGTGCCATGCCAGTTTTGGTTCATGGGGCGTCCTTCGGAGCAGCTTTAAGTTTCAAGCTGCAAGCTTCAAGTCAGAGCGAGGCGGCTTTTTCTTGCCGCTTGTTGCTGATCACTTGCAGCTAGGTTTCAACCTTTGGTTGAAAACCTATAGCCAGTGCCGCGCACGGTTTGTACCAGATTCTCATAGGCATCGCCCAAGGCTTTGCGCAGACGGCGGATATGCACGTCCACGGTGCGCTCTTCGACGTAGACGTTGCCGCCCCAGACCTGATCGAGCAACTGGCCACGGGTGTAGGCGCGCTCCTGGTGGGTCATGAAGAACTGCAGCAGGCGGTATTCGGTGGGGCCCATTTCGGCCGGCTTGCCGTCGATGGTCACGCGGTGGCTGATCGGGTCCAGCAGCAGCCCACCGACTTCGATTGGCGCTTCGCCATCCGTCGGGCCGGCGCGGCGCAGCACGGCTTTGAGACGCGCAACCAGCTCGCGTGGGGAGAAGGGCTTGGTGATGTAATCGTCGGCGCCCACTTCCAGGCCCTGGATCTTGTTGTCCTCTTCGCCCTTGGCGGTAAGCATGATGATCGGGATATCCCCGGTCAGCTCGTCGCGCTTGAGACGGCGCGCCAGTTCGATGCCGGAGGTGCCGGGCAGCATCCAGTCCAGCAGGATCAGGTCCGGCTTGCGGTCGACGATAATGGCATGGGCCTGCTGGGAGTTTTCCGCCTCCAGGCAGTCGTAGCCGGCCATTTCCAACGCAACGGCGATCATCTCGCGGATGGGCGCTTCGTCGTCAACAATCAGAATGCTCCTGCCAACCATGCTCAAAAATCCTCTTGTCATTTAACTGTCTTGCGCCGCATTAGATAACGGAATTATTGCAGTCGTGTGACAGTAATTTAGTCGTCCGGGCAATTCACGGCACTCTGGACTACCCTTTGGGTCCGAATCCTGACAACCACAAAAGGAAGATTCCGATGACTTACAGCACTGTTTCCTGGAAAGCCCTGCTGCTATCGGCGGTGATGACACTGCCAGGCCTGGCTTTTGCCGCAGAGCCGGCGATGACTCACGATGGGATGCTGGTGGATCATAAAGGCATGACCCTTTACACCTTCGACAAGGATGCCGAGGGCAAGTCAGTGTGCAAGGACCAGTGCGCGACCAACTGGCCGCCGCTGAAGGCTGAGTCCACCGATACGAAGACCGGCGGTTGGACCGTCATCACCCGCGACGACCAGACCAGCCAATGGGCCTACAAAGGCAAGCCTGTGTACACCTACAAGGATGACAAGAAGGCCGGTGACAAGACCGGTGACGGCAAGGGTGGGGTTTGGCACATCATCAAGCCATAAGCCTGCGGCGCCGCTGAATCCATCGGGGGCAAGCCCCCTCCCACATTTGAAATGCGTTCCCCTGTGGGAGGGGGGCTTGCCCCCGATGGCGCCGGTACAGCCACCACAAAAACCTCAGCGAAACCCGTAGTCGGCCACAATCCCCACAAAAATCGCCAACCCCGCCCAATGGTTGTGCAAAAACGCCCTGAAGCACTTCATCCGGTCCCGGTCGCGGGTGTACCAGAATTCCCAGGCAAAACAGCCCGCCGCCGCCAGCAGCCCGAGGTGGAACCAGCCGCCCAGCTCAAACCGCACTCCTGCCAGCAACAGGCAGACCAACGCCAGGCCCTGCAGGGTAAGGATGATCACCCGGTCAGCATCGCCGAACAGAATGGCAGTGGACTTGACGCCGATCTTCAAGTCATCGTCTCGGTCGGTCATTGCGTAATAAGTGTCATAACCCACCGTCCACAGCAGGTTGGCGATGTACAGCAGCCATGCAGTGGCGGGCAAATCGCCTGTTTCGGCGGTAAATGCCATCGGCATGCCCCAGGAAAACGCCGCGCCCAGCACCACCTGCGGGTAATAGGTGTAGCGCTTCATGAACGGGTAGCTCGCCGCCAGCGCCAGGCCGCCGAGGGACAGCAGGATGGTGGTGGCGTTGGTCAGCAGCACCAGCAGGAAACTGACGCCCATCAGCAGCGCAAAGAACACCAGCGCCTCTTTTGAACTGATCTTGCCGCTGGCCAGCGGACGTTGTGCCGTGCGCTTTACATGGCCGTCCACCTTGCGGTCGGCCCAGTCATTGATCACGCAGCCGCCCGCTCGGGTGAGTACCACGCCCAGTACGAAAATCACGATATTGGCGAGCGACGGCGAACCCTTGCCGGCGATCCACAATGCCCACAGGGTCGGCCACAACAGCAGGTAGATGCCGATGGGCTTGTCCATGCGGGTCAACTGAATGAAGTCCCAGGCCCTTGGGTTCAAGCGGTTCAAGGATTTGAGCGCACGTTGATACATCAGCAGTTCTCCGGATGGTCATGCAGCGCCTGCCAGAAACCCGGCAAGAAGACTTCCGCCACCAGCACGCTCAGCGCGCCACGGTCGAAGCGCGAGCGACGGGCCCATAGCCCATCGGCCTGGTCGGCGTTCGGCAGCCATTGCCGAGGGTAACGGCACACTTCGATCGCCTGGCGGGTAAACGCCTGGTCGCAGAACAACAACTCGCCCAGCGAGCGGCTGCCCAGTTCGTCCATGTGCAAACCGTCGCCCTGCAGCGCACTGCGTGATGCCACGCTGCGGGCAAATACCCACGGCTGGTCATGCCCGCGCAAATACACCTCGCGCACCCAGCCGACCGTGGCCGGGGCCAGGTCCAGGGCCGCACACTCATCGTCCCGCAGCGGTTGCCAGCCCTCGAACAGTGGGGCGACGCTGAAGCCGTCGTTCGACAGCCACGTCAAGCGGCGCGTCAGTGAGCCTTCATCGAACAGCCAATCGAGGGTCAAGGGCGTGGGCAGGGGGCTCAAACGGCTCTGGATCAGCCATTGGCAAGCATCGGGAAGGGCGATTGAGTGCGGCACGGAGAGTCAGTAATTGGCAGCGAAAGAGGCGGCGAGCTTACCATGGCGCCTTGGACTTTTGCCGGGCTGAGCCGGCACCTTGCGTCGATCGCGCTTGCATCTGCAGGCTCCGATCAGTACAAAACGCCCTGAGCCGTACGGCAACGCTGGTCTATCGACCGTCGGCCAAGATGCCTGGACCCTGAGGAAGCAAGAATGAAGAAGTGGCAATGTGTAGTCTGCGGCCTGATCTATGACGAGAAAGACGGCTGGCCGGATGACGGAATCGCTCCGGGCACCCTGTGGCAAGACGTCCCTGAAGACTGGCTGTGCCCGGATTGCGGCGTGGGCAAAATGGATTTCGAAATGATCGAAATCGCCTGATCTGAACATTTAAGAACCGTACTACAAGGAGAACGGAATGAACGCACCTGTCGTGATCATCGGCACAGGATTGGCCGGTTACAACGTGGCCCGGGAATTTCGCAAGCTCGACAGCGAAACCCCCTTGCTGCTGATCACCGCGGATGATGGGCGTTCCTACTCCAAGCCCATGCTCTCCACCGGCTTTGGCAAGAACAAGGAAGCCGACGGCCTGAGCATGGCAGAGCCTGGCGCCATGGCCGAGCAGCTCAAGGCCGAAGTGCGCACCCACACGCGTGTCAGCGGCATTGACCCAGGCCACAAGCGCCTGTGGATCGGCGAGGAAGCCGTGGCTTACCGCGACCTGGTCCTGGCCTGGGGCGCCCAGACCGTGCAGGTGCCCGTCGAGGGCGATGCGGCCGAGCTGATTTTCCCGATCAACGACCTTGAAGACTACGCACGCTTTCGTACTGCCGCGGCCGGCAAGCGCCGCGTGCTGCTGCTCGGCGCCGGCCTGATCGGCTGTGAATTTGCCAACGATTTGATCCTGGGCGGTTATGAAATCGACCTGGTCGCCCCGTGCGAGCAAGTCATGCCGACCCTGCTGCACCCGGCGGCGGCCGCCGCGGTACAGGCCGGCCTTGAAAGCCTGGGCGCGCGTTTCCACCTGGGGCCGGTGCTCAACCGCCTGCAGCGCACGGCGGACGGCCTCGAAGCCCACCTGTCGGACGGTGCGGTGATCCCCTGCGACCTGGTGGTCTCGGCCATCGGCCTGCGCCCACGCACCGACCTGGCCGCCGCCGCCGGCCTGCAGACCAACCGCGGCATCATGGTGGACCGCCACCTCAAGACCTCCCACGCCAACATCTACGCCCTGGGCGACTGCGCCGAGGTCGATGGCTTGAACCTGCTGTACGTGATGCCGCTGATGACCTGCGCCCGAGCGCTGGCCCAGACCCTGGCCGGCAACGCCACGGCGGTCAGCTACGGCCCGATGCCCGTCACCGTGAAAACCCCGGTCTGCCCGCTGGTGGTCTCGCCACCCCCACGCGGCACCGAAGGCGTATGGACTGTCGAAGGCCAGGGCGCCGACATCAAGGCGCTGTGCCGCGATGCCAGTGGCCGCCTGCTGGGGTATGCGCTGACCGGCACCGCCGTGATGGAAAAACTGGCGCTCAATAAGGAACTTCCGCCGTTGCTGGCGTAAATACCGGTCGTTCTGTCGGAATAAGCCCGTTTTTCACCCCAGAAAGCTCGCCGCGAGACTGGCGGAGCGTGCGAGGGCATGCCATCCTCACTCCCGTCTGCCGCAGAGTAGAGCCTGCGGCGCTTTGGGCGCCGCTCCGTCAGAGAGTGGCACGGACATAACAACAAAAAACCGTCAAAGAGGCTTCACATATGCGTAAACCAGAACTCGCAGCCGCCATCGCTGAAAAAGCGGATCTCACCAAAGAGCAGGCCAACCGCGTCCTCAACGCCGTTCTCGAAGAAATCACCGGCGCCCTGCACCGCAAGGACAGCGTCACCCTGGTGGGCTTCGGCACCTTCCTGCAACGCCACCGCGGCGCCCGCACCGGTAAAAACCCGCAAACCGGTGAGCCTGTGAAAATCAAGGCCAGCAATACCGTTGCGTTCAAACCGGGTAAATCGCTGAAAGATACCGTTAACGCTTAACGCGCAGTACCGTCTCGAAGGGAGGCGGGGCGGTAAGAAGAATGGGCACGCCGACTGGGTCGGGTGCCCATTTTTTGTGAAATCAATATTCAGGTGCTTTTGGCACAATCGTGGGGTTTGAGGCGGTCCACCCGTTCTCGGCACACCAGTGCTGTACATCCGCGATCAGTTCTGCTGAAACCGGCTGAAGATTCGGCAGCTTTTTCTCATACTTTTTAATGCTCTCCACAAAAAAGGTAATAAACGCCGCACGATTAATTTGCGCTGAGCGGCCTTGTCTTTTTTATGTGGGACGAAATCTTCCTCGTCCATGGCAATATCCAGACCGAACATTTTGTCTTTGGCGTAGTAACGGCAAAATGTTTTTCTTTGCAGATCCTTCGGCAGGCATCGCAGGCAAACCACCAACTCCCAATCAAGAGAAAGGTACGCCCAGCGGGTCGGTGGCGCAGAAAAAATTATTCTTCTGGATATATCAATATTTTGCTGTTGTCCGGGAGGACTTCGTAGATGGTGGGTGTGCCATTCACATGTGTTATTTCGTAATCTCTCGTTGTAAATGTGTCTCGCCATATCTTTTCAGTAATTGAAGCTATTTTTTTGCCATCATATTTATAAAAGGATTCGGAGTATTCTCCAGTATTGAGCAAGCTATAGTGCGCTGTTGTATGTCCGCTTTCGAGTGTATTAACGGCAACTGAGTCGAGGTTGGCGTCCACGCTCTCTTCTAGAGCGCTGCCAAAATTTAATTCTATAACGGTGTCTGGAGTGTTTATGAAAAATCTTCTATAGATAATCCATTGCTCTTTGGGCTTTACATGCTTCGCGTATTGTATTTCGGCTATTATTTTTTGATGGTTGTCTACAAAGTAGCATTGTTTGTTATTAGCTGGTTTTGCGCTATTTTTAAGTAATCGGCCAGGGGTGCATCCTTGTAGCTCGCAGGTGTAAGGCGCGGGATTGTATGAGTGCATGATGCCCATACCCCACTGTTTCGACACATGTTCATTTTCTGTGTGCGATATAAGTTCACTATATTTTTCTTGTGTTCATTAAGTAGCGAAAGCAAGAAATCCTTCATGATGGGTTTTCCTATTTTGCCAGTGGGAAAGTTTTGCCGCCGCCGAGCTCTAGGTTGAGCGTCTTTAGTCCTTGCTCGAAGTCGGCCTTTATTTGTGCGCCTTTAGTGTATCCCACACACATTGTTTATATGCATTTCCATGTACGCCTTCTCCCGCGTGAGCATTTACCTTGGTATTAGTTAGGCGAGGTTTTGAATTGGCGGGCAGCCATATGCCATTTTCTTTTTGGTTTATATCGATACCAAGCCTCTCCATGCGTCTTCTCAAGAAGCGCATCCGTATGTCTTTCGAGTTGGACATGACAATATGATGCGCTCGATAGTCCTTACTTGGCGCCTCGCCCAGACGGCCGGCAAGTTTTTTTGCATCGCTTGAGCAACTTAATCCAAGCGGATCCAACCACGTGAATGGATTGGGTGTGTACTGATAGAGATTGACTCCACCCAGCAACCCAATCGGATCCGGCGTCGTAAACAGTGTGATAAGGGAACGGATTTATTTAAATTTCGCATTTGCTTGGCTAGACGATGCTAAATAAATCCGTCCTTCCCCCCCCGCCGCTTTATCAAAACGAGACTTCAAAAACCACTTTGCCCATGCGATTCTTAATTTGATAACTCGTCTCATTGATTTCTGCGCTTTTGAATAGATCGCTTCGATCAATAAAACCTGGTAGCTCATGCATCCAGATTTTATTGGTTATTTCGCTCTGTTCTTCACAATACCAACCTTCACCGACTGCGGCATTGAGTATTCTATAAACATTTATTTTATGTTTTTTGTTTTTACTGCTCTTTGAAAGCTTTTTAATTGGAGTTTCTAGTTCGAAATGGGTTTTCAATACGGCTTCAGCAGTCGAATTGATAACGTCTACAACCTTAGAGTTGCTTTCTTTCTTCGTTGCAATCGCAACAAGTGCTTGGCGTAGCTCCTCCAGCAGTTGTTTATCCTGATTAAATCGATCCAGAGTGAGAAGCTTTTTGAAGTCGAAGTGTTCTACAAAAATGTTTGTGACGCCTAAGACGTTATCAAATAGATCTTCGTCGCCGCGAGGGCCCAGCGAAACAACAATTTTACTACTTCCATTTATCTCGATTTTGGGCAGCAGGGCCATGAATATCTGAGTAATATGGTGGCTCAGTTGACGTATCCGAACACCCTCAGTGAGAACGGAAGCATCACTTTCTTGTAGGGTAAGTAGTTTTAAATTCATTGCAGTGTTCACTTCGAAAAATTAACGGTTATCAGGCGTGCCGTACAATTTAAGGTAACCATCTCTTGTGTCAACCTGCGGTAATGGGTTTTTGTGAATCGGTGAAGGCATGTTGCCGTTGTTTCTAGCCGCGTGCTTGTCTGTGATTTTTTGTTCCGTAGCTTTAGCTTGGAGTCGTGTCTTATTCTTCTCGACAATCACTGCCTTGTAGCGTCCAGCTTGGGGTTGGTTCAGCACATTGAGCTGTTGGTTGGCCCGAGGTGATGTGCCATTTTTATTTAGCGGACGCCCGCTGATTCCCGGCTTCATCATCCGCCCAGTTTTTGTATCAACGATGACATAGACGTGATTAGGATTTTTACTTGCATGGCTGTTGCCATGAACCTTCCCACTGCCTCCACACGTCAGCCCTAAAGGATCGATCCAGCCAAATGGGTTATCGGCATAGAGGTAATTATTGATGCCTCCCGCTAACCCAATCGGATCCGGCGTCGTAAACCGCCCCACATCCGGATCATAAAACCTGAACGTATTGAAATGCAGCCCTGTCTCCCGGTCCAGGTACTGCCCCTGGAACCGCAGGTTCTGCTCTTCGATGTAGTACGGCTCGCGCACCTCCTCCAACGTATTGCCCCACACCCGATACGTCGCTTGCCAGACGCTGTGGCCATCCGCTTCGGTCAGCTGTTCCGGCAGGCCGTTCAGGTCGTTGTGGTAGTAACGAATCTTCTGCAGCGGCCCGGTGCCATCGACCCGTGCCAAGGGTTCGTAGCCGTCATCTTCGTAAACATAAAGACTGGTCTGGCTGTGCCTGTGTTCCTGCAACAAGCGCAAACCATCCCAGGTAAACCGGGTTTCCCCCAGCGGATAGCCATCAACACCATGCTCGGTTTTCTCGATCCGGCGACCCAGCGGGTCGTAGGTCATCCTGACCACGCTGCCGTTTTCATTGCGTACTTCAATCAGCCGGCTTTCGGCGTCATAGGCAAAACGCTGCAGGCCCCGCGCTGCGCTGCGTTTTTCAATGGTGCGGCCAAACGCGTCATAGCGATACCGCTTGTCCTGATACGTCAGCAGCTTGTTATGCACCACCAACCCGGCACCAGCCTGCGGGCCGTCGAGCAAGTTGGCGGCGGCGTCGTAGGCGAAGGTTTCGCGCTGGCCGTGCAGGCTGTCCTGGCTGGCGATGATGCGGCCGGTGGAGTCGTAGTGCAGCAGTTGGCGGTGTTGCGTGGCGGCGTGCTGGTCGAGTTTGCCAATCAGGTTGTCGGCCGGGCCATACTCGAATTGTTTTTGCGCGGCTGCCGGTAGCAGCGACGGTTGGCCCGCCAGACGACGTTGGCGTGCGCGCAGGCGGCCGCTGCGGTCGTATTCGCTGCGGGTGCTGAGCTGACCCTGGGTGCGCAGGACTTCGCGGTGCAGTCGGTCGCGCTCGAAGTCGCTGATCACCTGTCCGTCGAGGTTGATCTGATGCAGGTGGCCGCTGCCGTAGTACAGGCGGTTGAGCCAACGGCCGTCGGGCAGTTGGGTCTGGATCAGGTTGCCGAGTTCATCGTAGTGATGGTGCAGATTGCCGGCGGCACTCTGTTCGGCTAGCAATTGGCCAAGGGCGTCGTAGGCGAAGCCCAACGCCTGTGCATTGCCTTGCAAGTCGGTGAACGTCACCGCCGTAAGCTGGTCCACGGCGTCGTAGCTGTAATCGGTGCGGCCATCGTCGGTGGTCTTGGCGATCAGCCGGCCAACGGCGTCGCGCTCCAGCCGATGGACGATGGGCGTGGGCGGTATCTCGGGAACGACGGCCAAACCACTGCCATACGGGGCCGGAACAGCGGTCACCGCAATCACATTGTCCAGCGGATCGTAGCGGTAGCGCTTGGCGCTGCCATCCAGGTCTTGCTGCTCGGTCAACCGATCCCCGGCATCCCACGCAAACCGATAACGCTCGCCGTTTTCGTTGATCAGCGCTTGCAGGCGCCCATAGCTGTCATAGCCGAACTGCACCTGCCGACCATGAGCGTCGGTGCGCTGGCGCACCTGGCCGCGACGGTTATGCTGGTACAGCGTGGTATGCCCGGCCGGGTCGGTGTAACCCACCAGTTGGCCGCTGGTGTTGCGCTGGTACTGCTCGGTGCGTCCGTCCGGCAATTGGCTGCTGAGCAGGCGTCCCTGGGCGTCATAGCTGAACAGGGTGCGCTCGCCAAGAGCGTCGGTAATGACCTGCAAATTGCCGCGTTCGTCGTAGCCAAAGCGCGTTGAATAGCCCGAGCAATCCACGTGTTCGACCAACTGCCCGAACGGGCTCCAGCGCAGCTTCTTGCTTTTGCCGGTAGCGTCGATGATTTCCACGGGCTGGCCGTGATCGTCATAGCGGTAACGGGTGACATGGCCCAGCGGGTCGGTCTCGGCGATGCAGTTGCCGCGCGGGTCGTAGCGATACGCCCAGCTATTGTCGGCGGCATCGGTCTCCACCAGCGGCAACGCCCAGTGCTCAAGCCACAGGGTCGAGTCGCTGCGGCCCAGCGGGTCGGTCTCGCCAATCAAGTTGCCGGTTTCGTTGTAGCTGTATGCATAGCGCCCACCCAGCGGGTCGGTGGCGCTGAGCAATTGGCGCTCGTCGTTCCACTCGAACCGCCAGATTTGCCCGAGGTTGTCGCTGTACCGAACGATTTGGTGCTGGGAGTTCCAGTGTCGGGTACTGACGCGTTGCAAGCCGTCGGTAATCCGCGTGATACCGGCCTGCAAGTCGTAGTCGAACTGGTAGGTGTCGCCTTCGTCGGTCCAGTGCCGAACCACGCGCCATTCTGCGTTTTCAACCAAGGCCCA
>NZ_JAFHKI010000095.1 GCF_016937615.1 Pseudomonas lactucae
TGAGGGAGTGTCAGTGGATGCATCTGTTGCTGACCCACTGCCATCGGGAGCAAGCCCCCTCCCACATTTTGATCTCTGTACATCAGGTAGGTCTCAGTCTGCTCGGGCTGGATATGTACTCAACCCCCCGTCACCCCACCTGCCGCAAATGCTCCATCGCCCAAACCGCCGCCTCCACCCGCGATCGCAACCCCAGCTTATGCAGCAGATTCTTCACATGCACCTTCACCGTGCCCTCCGTAATCCCCAGCTTATGCCCGATCACCTTGTTGCTATACCCCCCGGCAATCGTCTTCAGCACCTGACGCTCGCGTTCAGTCAATTCCACCGCCGCATGAGGCTGCGGTGACCGCAAAGCCTGCGCCAGCACACGGGTCAGCCCAGGGCTGATCACCAGCGCGCCCCGCAGCGCATCACGGATGAATTCCACCACCAACTCCGGCTCCATGTCTTTGAGCAGGTAGCCATTGGCATCCAGGCGCAACGCGTCGCGGATGTCGTCCTCGGCGTCGGACACGGTAAACAGCAACACCTTGCCGCTGTAGTGCATGGCGCGCAGGCGGCGCAGGGTTTCCAGGCCGTTCATGTGCGGCATGTTGTTGTCCAGCAGGATCAGGTCCGGTTGCAGGAGCTCGATCTGGTCGAGGGCTTCCTGGCCGTTACCGGCTTCACCGACTACCAGCAGGTCGTCTTCCAGTTCGAGGATCTGGCGCATGCCGCGGCGCATCATCGGGTGATCGTCGACCAGCAGGATACGGTGGCGCGTGGCGGTGTTCATGAGGCGGTGCCTTGTAGGGAGTGGCCGAAAAATTCCGGCTGGAAACGCAGGTGCACGCGGGTGCCCTGGGGCTCGCGGGGGCTGATGTCGAGGTCGCCGCGCAGGCTGCGGGCGCGTTCGTCCATGATGGTCAGGCCGTGGTGTTCGCGGCGGTCGATGTCGCCGCTGAAGCCGCGGCCGTCGTCTTCGATGCTCAGGCTCACGGTTTCGCCGACCTGGCGCAGTTGCAGCCAGGCGTTCTGCGCATGCGCATGGCGCAGGCAGTTGGACAGCGCCTCGCGGGTGATCTGCAGCAGGTGGATCTGTTCGCTGGCCGATAATTGGAAGGCCAGGGCATCCACATGCAGGTGCACCTGGAACTCGCCGCGTCGGGAGAATTCTTCGGCAGTGTCCGACAGTTCGCGCACCAGCCCGGCGTCGTTGATCTGCAGGCGGAAGGTGGTGAGCAATTCGCGCAGTTGGCGATAGGCGTTGTTCAGGCCATCGCGCAGTTCGCCGGTGACGGTGGCCAGGGTTTCCACCGGTTCGCCACGGCGGATCAGGGTTTGCATACGGCTCACTTGCAGCTTCATGTAGGACAGCGCCTGGGCCAGGGAGTCGTGCAGTTCGCGAGCAATGATGGTGCGTTCGTCGAGCAGCAGCAGGCGGTGGTCCTGCTCGCGTTGGCGTTTGAGCGACAGCGAGGTGCCGATCAGGTTGGCCAGGGCCTGGATCAGTTGTTGTTCCCAGGCCTGAGGCGCATGACCGTCGATGAAGTGGGCCTTGAGTTCGCCCAGTTCCGAGCCCTGGTTACTGATGCTGAACACCTGGGGTGGCGCGGCTTTGTGTTTCTGGCAGCTGGCGCAATCGCCGATGGCGCACACGTTGCGGCTGTCGCCGCCGTGCAGGGCAAGCATCTGCTGGGCCGGCGCGAGGAAGTGACCTTGCAGGCACAGCGACAGGCGCAGCCCCGGCAGGCGTGTCTGGAAGCGCCGGATCAGTTCATCGAGGCCTTCGGCGTTGGCCAGGCGCGTGGCCAGGCTGCGGCTGCTCTGGTAGAGCAATTCGAGGGCGGCGTTGGCTTGTTGCAGGTTGAGGGTCTTGAGTTTCACCTGGCTTTCCAGGGTGCGGTGGGACGCCTCGATGGTCTCGGCCATGGCGTTGAAGCTCAGGGCCAGTTGCCCCAGTTCGTCCTCGGAGCGGTGGTTGACGCGGGTCTGGAAGTCGCCGTCACGAAAGCGCCGGGTGGCGTGCACCAGTTCTTCCAGGGGGCTGACCACCCCGTACTGCAATTCATACAGGCCCAGCAGCAGGATGATCAGGGTGCTGAACAGCGCCAGGCCCTGGATGCCTTGCTGCCAGCTTTGTTTCTGTTCGCTGTGTTGCTGCAACAGGCTGACGAAGCGGTTGAGCTGTTCGACGAAAGCCGGTGCGTTGGCTTGGAACAACAGGCTGTCACCGCGTGCCAGGGCCGGGCGCAACTCGTCGTGCCAGCGTTGCTGGATTTGTTGGTAGCTCTGCAACAGCACGCCGCGCGGGCCGTCTTCGAGCACCGCCTTGAGGGATTGGCTGTCCAGGCGGCCTTGCAGGCTTTGGGTGATGGCGCCGATTTCGTCAGGCGGTGCGCCGGCGGCAAGCTTCCAGCTGAGGTGGTAAGTCTCCATGCGCACGGAACCGGCGGTGTTGATCGCGGCGGCATCACCCTGGCTGAACCAGGCGATCAAGCCTGCACTCAAGGAACTGGCCAGGGCGAGAACGGCGATCAGGATAACCGCGAGGCCGGCGCGGGCGGGCAGGGAACTGCGCAGCCAGTCAAGCATGGCGGCGTAATCGAAGGGGGCAGGGCAGCAGCATGGTTGCACCGGGCACGGGAAAAGGGGCTGAACACAGCCTTCCCTGGCGTCCTACCTCTAAAGAATTGCCGGCGCACCCTCCCACGGATAAAAGCCGGCACAAGAGACCAATCCATTGATAAATAAAGGCTTTCTCTTGTTGTTGCGGCTACCTCCTTGGAGGTAGACGGGGCCAGCATAGCCCCATACCCCCGGGGTCGACGTTGATCTGGGTCAAGTTCCACGGGGGTGCCGCCCCTAACCTGCGCTCATGGAATCACTTTCTGGAGCGCATACCGTGACTCAACCCCGTATGAGACAGGGCCTGGTGCTGGGCATGAGCACCCTGGCTTTCACCGTCTGCTTTATGGTGTGGATGATGTTCGCCGTGTTGGGCGTACCCATCAAAGAGCTGTTGCAACTCAACGAAACCCAGTTCGGCCTGCTGGCCGCCACCCCGGTGCTGACCGGCTCACTGGTGCGCCTGCCCCTGGGCCTGCTCACCGACCGCTTCGGCGGGCGCATCGTGTTCTTCCTGTTGATGCTTGCCTGCGTGCTGCCGCTGTACCTGATCACCTACGCCACCGCCTATTGGCAGTTCCTGGTGCTGGGGCTGTTTGTCGGCCTGGCCGGCGGCTCGTTTTCGGTGGGCATCGCCTATGTCGCCAAGTGGTTCGACAAAGAGAACCAAGGCTTTGCCATGGGCGTGTTCGGCGCCGGCAATGCCGGGGCGGCGGTGACCAAGTTTCTCGCCCCGGCGCTGATCGCCCTGGGCACCTGGCACCTGGTGCCCAAGGTGTTTGGCGCGATCCTGTTTATCACCGCGTTGTTGTTCTGGTTCCTTACCAGCGAAGACAAAACCCACCGCAGCGCCGGCGGCGCCACCCTGCGCCAACAGTTGCTGTGCCTCAAGGACCCGGCCGTGTGGCGCTACTGCCAGTACTACTCGATTGTGTTCGGCGGCTATGTGGCCCTGGCGCTGTGGATGACCAAGTACTACGTGCAGGAATACGGCTTCAGCCTGCAAAGCGCCGCGCTGCTGGCCGCGTGTTTCTCCCTGCCTGGCGGCGTACTGCGCGCGGTGGGCGGCTGGATGTCCGACCGCTGGGGCGCCCAGAGCGTGACCTGGTGGGTGCTGTGGGTGAGCTGGATCTGCCTGTTCCTGCTCAGCTACCCGCAGACGCAATTGCAGGTGCAGACCGTCAACGGTCCCCTCGACTTTCACATCGGCCTCAACGCCACGCTGTTCACCGTGCTGCTGTTCGTGATGGGCATCGCCTTCGCGTTCGGCAAGGCCTCGGTGTTCAAGTACATCGCCAATGACTACCCCCAAAACATGGGCGCGGTGTCCGGCATCGTCGGCCTGGCCGGTGGCCTGGGCGGCTTTGTGCTGCCGATCCTGTTCGGCGCCCTGGTGGACCTCACCGGCGTGCGCTCTTCCTGCTTCATGTTGATGTACGGCGTGGTCTGGGTGTCCCTGACCTGGATGTACCTCAGCGAAGTTCGCAAACAGCCGTTGCTCGGCAAGCCCTCTCTTCAAGGAGAATAATCATGTCCATCGCACAAAAGCCCGGCTCGGGCCCGGTGATCCACGACTGGCGCCCTGAAGACCCGGCGTTCTGGGGCGCCAGCGGCAAGAAGACCGCGACCCGCAACCTGTGGATCTCGATTCCCGCGCTGCTGCTGGCCTTCGCCGTATGGATGGTGTGGAGCACGGTGATCGTGCGCCTCAATGCTATCGGCTTTACCTTCACCACCGACCAACTGTTCTGGCTGGCGGCGCTGCCGGGGTTGTCCGGCGCCACCTTGCGGGTGTTCTACTCGTTCATGGTGCCGATCTTCGGCGGGCGCCGCTGGACGGCGCTGAGCACCGTGTCCCTGCTGCTGCCGTCGCTGTGGATGGGCTTCGCGGTGCAAGACCCCAACACCCCGTACAGCGTGTTCGTGCTGATCGCCTTGCTCTGCGGTTTCGGCGGCGGCAACTTCGCCTCGAGCATGTCCAATATCAGCTTCTTCTACCCCAAGTCGCAGCAAGGCACAGCCTTGGGGCTGAATGCCGGCCTGGGTAACCTGGGCGTGTCGGTGATGCAGTTCTGCGTGCCGCTGGTGATCACGTTCGGCGTGTTCGGTCTGATGGGTGGGCAACCGCAGACCTTGCCGGATGGCAGTCAACTCTGGTTGCAGAACGCCGGGTTTATCTGGGTGCCGTTCATCCTCGCCGTCACCGTGGCGGCGTGGTTCGGCATGAACGACCTGTCCAGCGCCCGCGCGTCATTCAGCGAGCAGGCGTGATCTTCAAGCGCAAGCACAACTGGCTGATGTGCTGGTTGTACCTGGCGACCTTCGGTTCGTTCATCGGCTTCTCGGCGGCCTTTCCGCTGCTGATCAAGACCTCGTTTCCCGAGGTGGTGGCACTCAAGTTCGCCTTCCTCGGCCCGCTGGTCGGTGCGCTGGTACGCCCGTTGGGCGGCTGGCTGGCGGACAAGTTGGGCGGTGCGCGGGTGACCCTGTGGAACTTCGTGCTGATGATCGTGATGGTGTTCGGTGTGCTGCATTTTCTGCCGCAGAACGGGCAGGGCGGCAGCTTCTACGGCTTCCTCGGCATGTTCATGCTGCTGTTCATCACCACCGGCGTGGGCAACGGTTCCACCTTCCGCATGATCCCGGTGATCTTCCGTACCCAGCATGAAAAAGCCAGCGCCGGCAAGCCTGCGGCGGTGCGCGAACAAGCCCTCAAAGACGCCGGCAAAGAATCGGCCGCCGTGCTCGGCTTCAGCTCGGCCATGGGCGCGTTCGGCGCGTTCTTCATTCCCAAGTCCTTCGGCACGTCCATGGCCGCCACCGGCAGCCCGGCCATGGCCTTCTACATGTTTGTCGGTTTCTACCTGAGCTGCATCGTCGTGACCTGGTGGTGGTACGCCCGCAAAGGCTGCGCCACACCCTGCTGATCGACCACGAATTCGCGGGGCAACGCACCCCGCACGCCTGATGAGGAAAGCACCATGAGTCACTTGTTGGATCAACTGCGGTTCTTCAACCGCAAGCAAAACGAATTCTCCGACGGTCACGGCGAGACCCGCAAAGAGTCCCGCGACTGGGAAAACGTCTACCGCTCGCGCTGGCAATACGACAAGATCGTGCGCTCCACCCACGGCGTGAACTGCACCGGCTCGTGCTCGTGGAAGATCTACGTGAAGAACGGCCTGATCACCTGGGAAACCCAGCAGACCGACTACCCGCGCACCCGCAACGACCTGCCCAACCATGAACCGCGCGGCTGCCCGCGTGGCGCGAGCTACAGCTGGTACATCTACAGCGCCAACCGGCTCAAGTACCCGAAGATCCGCAAGCCGCTGCTCAAGTTATGGCGTGAAGCGCGCCTGACCCTGCCGCCGGTCGAGGCGTGGGCGAGCATCGTCGAGGACAAGGTCAAGGCCGACTCGTACAAGAGCAAGCGCGGCATGGGCGGTTTCATCCGCTCGAACTGGGAGGAGGTCAACGAGATCATCGCCGCCTCCAACGTCTACACCATCAAGCAGTACGGCCCGGACCGCATCGTTGGCTTCTCGCCGATTCCGGCCATGTCGATGGTCAGCTATGCGGCGGGCTCTCGTTATTTGTCGCTGATCGGCGGCGTGTGCCTGAGCTTCTACGACTGGTACTGCGACCTGCCACCGGCCTCGCCGATGGTGTGGGGCGAGCAGACCGATGTGCCGGAATCGGCCGACTGGTACAACTCCAACTACATCATCGCCTGGGGTTCCAACGTCCCGCAGACCCGCACCCCCGACGCACACTTCTTCACCGAGGTGCGCTACAAGGGCACCAAGACCGTGGCCATCACCCCCGACTATTCGGAAGTGGCCAAGCTTACCGACCTGTGGCTCAACCCCAAGCAGGGCACCGACGCCGCGTTGGCCCAGGCCTTCAATCATGTGATCTTCAAAGAGTTTCACCTGGATAAACCGAGCGCGTATTTCACCGACTACGCCAAGCGCTTTACCGACCTGCCGGTGCTGGTGATGCTCAAGCCGATGACCGGTTTTGCGCCGGGCGCCGGTTTCCAGCCCGACCGCTTCCTGCGTGCCTCGGACCTCACCGGCAACCTCGGCCAGGACAACAACCCGGAATGGAAAACCATCGCCCTCGATGAGAGCGGCGAGTTGGTCTCGCCACAAGGCTCCATCGGTTACCGCTGGGGCGAGAAGGGCAAGTGGAACATCCTCGCCAAGGAGGGCGGTGAAGGCCGCGCCATCGACCTCAAACTCAGCCTGATCGGTGACGACGTCGCCGAAGTGGCCTTCCCGTATTTTGCCGGCGAAGCCCACGAGCACTTCCAGCACGTGGCCGGCGATGCCGTGCAGTTCCGTCGCGTGCCGGTGCACAGCGTGACCCTGGCCGACGGCACGGTGGCCAAGGTCGCCACGGTGTTCGACTTGTCCGCCGCCAACCTGGCCATCGACCGTGGCCTGGGCGCCACAACGTGGCCAAGGACTACGATGACGCCAGCGTGCCGGGCACCCCGGCGTGGCAGGAAGCGATCACCGGTGTCAGCCGCGAGAAAGCCATCCAGATCGCCCGCGAGTTCGCCGACAACGCCGACAAAACCCGTGGCCGTTCGATGATCATCGTCGGCGCGGCGATGAACCACTGGTACCACATGGACATGAACTACCGCGGGCTGATCAACATGCTCATGCTCTGCGGTTGCGTCGGCCAGACCGGCGGCGGCTGGGCCCACTACGTCGGCCAGGAAAAACTGCGCCCGCAATGCGGCTGGCTGCCCCTGGCCTTCGGCCTGGACTGGAACCGCCCGCCGCGCCAGATGAACGGCACCAGCTTCTTCTACGGCCACAGCTCCCAGTGGCGCCACGAGAAGATGAACATGCACGACGTGCTCTCGCCCCTGGCCGACAAGTCGCAGTTCCCCACCCACGCCCTGGACTACAACATCCGCGCCGAACGCGCCGGCTGGTTGCCCAGCGCGCCGCAACTCAACACCAACCCGCTGCACATCTGCCGTGACGCGGCCGCCGCCGGCATGACGCCCAAAGACTACGTGGTCAAATCCTGGCAGGACGGCAGCCTGCGCTTTGCCTGCGAACAGCCGGACAGCCCGGTGAACTTCCCGCGCAACATGTTTATCTGGCGCTCCAACCTGCTCGGCTCCTCGGGCAAGGGCCATGAGTACATGCTCAAGTACCTGTTGGGCACCAAGAACGGGGTGATGAACGAAGACATCGGCTTTGGCGGCGAAAGCAAGCCCACCGAAGCCGAGTGGGTCGACGACGGCGCCATCGGCAAGCTCGACCTGGTGACCACCCTGGACTTCCGCATGTCCTCCACCTGTGTGTATTCCGACATCGTTTTGCCGACCGCCACCTGGTACGAAAAAGACGACATGAACACTTCGGACATGCACCCGTTCATCCACCCGTTGTCGGCGGCCATCGACCCGGCGTGGGAGTCACGTTCGGACTGGGAAATCTACAAGGGCATCGCCAAGGCGTTCTCGGCCATGTCGGTCGGCCACCTGGGCGTGGAGCAGGACCTGGTCACCGTACCGCTGATGCACGACAGCGTCGGCGAACTGGCCCAGCCGTTCGGCGGCACCGATTGGAAAAGCGCCGGTGTGGCGCCGGTACCGGGCAAGAACGCGCCGAACATGGCCGTGGTGGAGCGCGACTACCCGAACATCTACAAGAAATTCACCTCGCTGGGCCCGATGCTGGAAAAACTCGGCAACGGCGGCAAGGGCATCAACTGGAACACCGATGAAGAAGTCGAGTTCCTCGGCGAGCTCAACCATCAGGAAAACGCTGCGGGCATCAGCCACGGCCGGCCGAAAATCGACAGCGCCATCGACGCCGCCGAAGTGATCCTGTCCCTGGCCCCGGAAACCAACGGCAAGGTCGCCTTGAAAGCCTGGGCCGCGCTGTCGGAATTCACCGGCATTGACCACAGCCACCTGGCGATCTCCAAGGCCCACGAAGCGATTCGTTTCCGCGATATCCAGGCGCAGCCGCGCAAGATCATCTCCAGCCCCACCTGGTCGGGGCTTGAAGATGAACACGTGAGCTACAACGCCGGCTACACCAATGTCCATGAAAACATCCCATGGCGCACCATCACCGGCCGCCAACAGTTCTACCAGGACCACCCGTGGATGCAGGCGTTCGGCGAGCAGTTGATGAGCTATCGACCACCGGTCAACACCCGCACCATCGAAGGCGTGAAGGGCAAGCGCAGCAATGGCGAGACCGAGATCGTGCTGAACTGGATCACCCCGCACCAGAAGTGGGGCATCCACAGCACCTACAGCGACAACCTGTTGATGCTCACCCTGAGCCGTGGCGGGCCGATTGTGTGGCTCTCGGAAATCGACGCCAAGCGCGCCGGCATCGAGGACAACGACTGGATCGAATGCTTCAACGTCAACGGCGCGCTCACCGCCCGCGCGGTGGTCAGCCAGCGCGTCAAGGAAGGCATGGTGATGATGTACCACGCCCAGGAACGCATCGTGAACGTGCCGGGTTCGGAAACCACCAAGACCCGTGGCGGCCACCACAACTCGGTGACCCGCGTGGTGCTCAAGCCCACCCACATGATCGGTGGCTACGCCCAGCAGGCCTACGGCTTCAACTATTACGGCACGGTCGGTTGCAACCGCGATGAATTCGTCGTGGTGCGCAAGATGGCCAAGGTCGACTGGCTCGATGGCTCCAGCGGCGATGACCTGCCGCGCCCATTGCCGACCGATATCGAGGAGAACTGAGATGAAGATTCGCTCACAGATCGGCATGGTGCTGAACCTGGACAAATGCATCGGCTGCCACACCTGCTCGATTACCTGCAAAAACGTGTGGACCAGCCGCGAAGGCATGGAATACGCCTGGTTCAACAACGTCGAATCCAAGCCCGGTATCGGTTACCCCAAAGAGTGGGAAAACCAGGACAAGTGGAAGGGCGGCTGGGTGCGCAACGCCAACGGCTCGATCAACCCGCGTATCGGCGGCAAGTTCCGCGTGTTGGCGAACATCTTCGCCAACCCCGACCTGCCGAGCCTGGACGACTACTACGAGCCGTTCGATTTCGACTACCAGCACCTGCATACCGCGCCGTTGGGCGAACACCAGCCGACCGCACGCCCGCGTTCGCTGGTGTCGGGCAAGCGCATGCAAAAGATTGAGTGGGCCCAACTGGGAAGAAATCCTCGGCACCGAGTTTGCCAAACGGCGCAAGGACAAGAACTTCGACCAGATCCAGGCCGACATTTACGGTGAGTACGAAAACACCTTCATGATGTACCTGCCACGCCTGTGCGAGCACTGCCTGAACCCGGCGTGCGCGGCGTCGTGCCCCAGTGGCGCGATCTACAAGCGCGAAGAAGACGGCATCGTGCTGATCGACCAGGAGAAATGCCGCGGCTGGCGCATGTGCATCAGCGGCTGCCCGTACAAGAAAATCTACTTCAACTGGAAGAGCGGCAAGTCGGAGAAGTGCATCTTCTGCTACCCGCGCATCGAAGCCGGCATGCCTACCGTGTGTGCTGAAACCTGCGTCGGCCGCATTCGTTATCTCGGTGTGCTGCTGTATGACGCCGACCGCATCAGCGAAGTGGCCAGCACCGCCAACGAGCAGGACCTGTACGAGAAGCAGCTGGAAATCTTCCTCGACCCGAACGACCCGGCGGTGATCCGCCAGGCCCTGGCCGATGGCGTGCCGCAGTCGGTGATCGACTCGGCCCAACGCTCGCCCGTCTACAAGATGGCCGTGGATTGGAAACTCGCGCTGCCGTTGCACCCGGAATACCGCACCTTGCCGATGGTCTGGTACGTGCCGCCACTCTCGCCGATCCAGAACGCCGCGGCTGCCGGCACCGTGGGCATGAACGGGGTAATTCCGGATGTCGACAGCCTGCGTATTCCGCTGCGCTACCTGGCGAACATGCTCACCGCCGGCGATGAAAAACCGGTCAAGCGTGCCCTCAAGCGCCTGTTGGCGATGCGTGCCTACAAGCGCTCCCAGCAAGTCGATGGCGTGCAAGACATGCAAGTGCTCGAAGACGTCGGCTTGAGCGTGGAACAGGTGGAAGAGATGTACCGCTACCTGGCCATCGCCAACTACGAAGACCGCTTCGTGGTACCCAGCGCCCACCGTGAAGACGCCATGAGCGATGCGTTCGCCGAGCGCTCCGGCTGCGGGTTCAGCTTCGGCAGCGGCTGCAGCGGCAGCTCCGACACCAACATGTTCGGCGCCAAGAAGGCCAACCGCCGCGACGTGCTCAAAACCGTACAGATCTGGGAGGACTGAGCCATGCGCATTCTTAAAGTGATTTCGCTGCTGCTGGATTATCCCACCGAGACCCTGGTGAACGGCCGCGACGAATTGGAACAGGCGATTCTCGAATCGCGGGAAATCAGCCCCAAGCAGCGCGGCGCGTTGTTCGAACTGCTGGAGCTGATCTGCACCAACGACTTGATGGACGGCCAGGAACACTACGGCGCGTTGTTTGGCCGGGGGCGTTCACTGTCGCTGTTGTTGTTCGAACACGTGCACGGCGAGTCCCGCGACCGGGGCCAGGCCATGGTTGACATGATGGCCCAGTACCAAGAGGCCGGCTTTGCCATCGGCGTCAAGGAGCTGCCGGACTACATCCCGCTGTACCTGGAGTTCCTCTCCACTCGCGAAGACATCGAGGCCCGTGAGGGCCTGGCGGATGTGGCGCATCTGTTGGCGTTGCTTGCCGCGCGGCTGGACGAGCGTGAGAGCGGCTATGCCAGTTGCTTCCGTGCGCTGTTGCAGATCGCTGGCGCCGAGCCGCACCAGGCCGTGGCCGAACTGCGTGCCCAGGTCGCCGCCGAGCCGCGTGACGACTCCCTCGAAGCCCTGGACAAGATCTGGGAAGAGGAAGCGGTGGACTTTATGCAGGCTGAGCAACAGGACCGCTGCAGCTCGATGCCAAGCGCACCCGGCAAGGCCCGCGAAGAAAGCGCGGTGCCGTTGCACTGGGTGGATTTTCAGCAAGAAGGCCGGGCCGCAGCGCCAGCCGGGGAGGTGGGTAATGTCTAAGTGGAATTTGCTGGTATTCGGGGTGTATCCGTATGTGGCCCTGGCCATTTGTTTGTTGGGCAGTTGGGCGCGGTTCGACCTGTCGCAGTACACCTGGAAGGCCGGCTCCAGCCAGATGCTCAACAACCGTGGCATGCGCGTGGCGAGCAACTTCTTCCACATCGGCGTGCTGTTCGTACTGGCCGGGCATTTTGTCGGCCTGCTCACCCCGGCGTCGGTCTATCACCATGTGATCAGCACTGAAAACAAACAGTTGCTGGCAATGGTCTCCGGCGGCTTCTTCGGCCTGCTGTGCCTGGTGGGCCTATTGATGCTGGTCAAGCGCCGCCTGGGTGATCCGCGTGTGCGGGCGACATCGAGCCCGTCGGACATCCTGATTCTGCTGGTATTGCTCGCGCAATTGCTGCTGGGCTTGCTGACCATCGTGGCCTCCACCGGCCATATGGACGGCTCGGTGATGGTGATGCTCGCCGACTGGGCACAGAACGTGGTGCTGTTGCGGCCGGTGCAGGCGGCCGAGGCGATCACGCCGGTGTCGCTGATCTACAAGGCTCATGTGGCGCTGGGTTTGACCCTGTTCGTGCTGTTCCCGTTTACCCGCCTGGTGCACATGGTCAGCGCGCCGATCTGGTACCTGGGGCGTCGTTATCAAATCGTGCGGCAGAAGTGAGGAGAACAACATGACCAGTGGATGCGGATGTGGTGGTGGCAATGGCGGCAGCGGCGGTTGCGGCTCGTCGGCCAAAGAGGCGGTGGTTGAAGTCGCGGTGCCGCTTGAGCCTGAATTGATTGCCAGCAGTGAACAGGAGTGGCCGATCATCAGCGTCAACGGCGTGCCGGTCACGGCTGAGGCGATGGCCCTGGAGTTGCAATATCACCCGGCCGAAAGCCGCGAGGCGGCGGTGTACCTGGCCGCCCGCGCGCTGGTGATCCGCGAGCTGTTGCAGCAGCGGATTGCCGAGCTGGGCCTGGCGGTGGACATCGCCCCCGGTGAAAACGAAGAGGAAGCGGCCACGCGTTTGCTGCTGGAGCGCGAGGTCAAGGTGCCCGAGTGCGACGAGGCCACCTGCCTGCGTTACTTCGACAACAACCGGGGGCGTTTCCACAGTGCGCCGTTGTTGGCGGTACGGCACATCCTGCTCGAATGCGCGCCGGACGACATCGAGGCGCGCGATCTGGCGCACAGCCAGGCAGAAGTCTTGCTGCTGAGCCTGGAAGAGCAGCCAGGCCAGTTTGCCGAACTGGCCCTCAAGTATTCGGCGTGCCCGTCCAAGGCCCAGGGCGGTTCGCTGGGCCAGGTGAGCAAAGGCCAGACCGTGCCGGAGCTGGAGCGTCAGCTGTTCACCCTGGCGCCGGGCCTGGCCGGCAAACCGTTGGAGAGTCGTTATGGCTGGCATGTGATCAGCGTCGACCAGCGCATCGAAGGCCAGCCGTTGCCCTATGAAGCAGTGGCGGTGGCCATTCGCACGCAACTGCAACAGGGCGTGTGGCAGAAGGCCTTGGTGCAGTACCTGCAAACCCTGATCGGCGCGGCGGACATTCGCGGCATCGCGCTGCAGGGCGCCGACTCGCCGCTGGTGCAGTGACATGAGCCTGGTGGATGGTGTGGGTCGCTCCATCGACTACCTGCGCCTGTCGGTGACCGACCGCTGTGATTTTCGCTGTGTGTACTGCATGGCGAAAACCATGACGTTCCTGCCGCGTCAGCAGGTGTTGACGCTGGAAGAGCTGCAGCGCCTGGCTGCGTTGTTCGTCGGCCAGGGCGTGCGCAAGATCCGTCTTACCGGCGGCGAACCGCTGATCCGCCCCGGCATTGTCGGCTTGTGCCGCAACATCGCCGCGTTGCCGGGGCTGCGTGAACTGGTGATGACCAGCAATGGCTCGCAGTTGGCGCGATTGGCCCGGCCGTTGGTGGAGGCGGGGGTCAAGCGCATGAATATCAGCCTGGATAGTCTGGATGCGCAGAGGTTTCGCGCGATCACCCGCAACGGTGATGTACGCCAGGTGCTGGACGGGATCGAGGCGGCGCGGGAGGCGGGGTTCGAGCGGGTCAAGCTCAACTGCGTGGTGATGAAGGGACGCAATTTTGATGAGGTGCCGGCGTTGGTGCGGTATGCCATCGAGCAGGGCATCGACATCAGTTTCATCGAGGAAATGCCCCTGGGGGATGTGGGTCGCTCACGCGGGGAGACGTCTTGCTCCAGTGATGAAGTGCGGGCGCTGATTGCTCGCGAACATGGGTTGATCGACAGCACCGAGAACAGCGGCGGGCCGGCGCGGTATGTGCGCTTGGCACGGCATCCAGGCACGCGCATCGGGTTTATTTCGCCTAATTCGCATAATTTTTGCGGCAGTTGCAATCGGGTGCGCATGACGGTTGAGGGGCAGTTGTTGTTGTGTCTGGGGCAGGAACAGGCGGTGGACTTTCGAGGGTTGTTGCGCCGCTATCCGCTGGACGATGGGCCGTTGGTCGAGGCGTTGCGTCGGGGGTTGAGGGGCAAGCCGTTGCGGCATGATTTTACCGGGACGGGCGAGGTGCAGGTGGTGCGGTTTATGAACATGAGTGGGGGGTGAGTGCATACCCATTACTTCGGCCTGCCGGTTTTGTGTCTGATGTACTCGCTAAAAATGTGGGAGGGGGCTTGCCCCCGATTGCAGTGGGTCAGTACCAAATCCATCAACTGACACTCCCTCATCGGG
>NZ_JAFHKI010000096.1 GCF_016937615.1 Pseudomonas lactucae
TACCCGAATTTCTTGACGACAATAGAGCATTGGAACCACCTGATCCCATCCCGAACTCAGCAGTGAAACGATGCATCGCCGATGGTAGTGTGGGGTTTCCCCATGTGAGAGTAGGTCATCGTCAAGATTAAATTCCGAAACCCCATTTGCGAAAGCAGATGGGGTTTTGTTTTGGGCGCTCGGAAAGTGTCGGGACGCTCATCGTTGCCCGGCGACGTGCAGCCTTTCTATGCAATGCCTCTGCGCATGGCTATCATGCGTGCCTCATTGTGAGGCGAAACTTGCATGCTAACGCTGTTAGAACTTTTGAAAGATGGCCGATTCCATTCCGGGGAGGCGCTAGGTGCTGCCCTGGGTGTTAGCCGCAGTGCTGTATGGAAGCAGCTGCAGCTTCTTGAGGCTGAATTGAATCTACCTATTCATAAGGTGCGTGGTAAGGGGTACCAGTTAGCGTCTCCGCTGGTATTTCTGAATGCAGAACAAATTGCGCTAATTGCGCCATCTTTAGCGTGGCCTATTCATATCTACGATTCGATTGACTCCACCAATGCAGAGGCGTTGCGCTTGGTAAATGCCACATGCACGACGCCCTTTTTGGTGTTGGCCGAGCAACAAATGGCCGGAAGGGGCAGGCGTGGCCGTAAGTGGATAAGCCCATTCGCCCAGAATATCTATTACAGCCTCGTACTGCGTATTCAGGATGGTCTTCGGCAACTGGAGGGGCTAAGTCTTGTTGTTGGCTTGGCGGTCATTCAAGCGCTGCGAGAGTCGGGTGTACAGGGAGCCGTCCTGAAATGGCCGAACGATGTATTGGTGGGGCAGAAGAAGATTGCCGGGATATTGCTGGAGTTGGTTGGGGATCCGGCTGACATTTGTCACGTTGTCATTGGAATTGGAATCAACGTGAATATGCAGAGGGCTGATGAGGTTGATCAGCAATGGACTTCAATGCAGCTTGAGACGGGGGGAGCGGTTGATCGTAACATCCTGGTAGCCCTGGTTGGTCTGCAGCTCCAACGCTACCTGGATCGACACAAGGTGTCTGGCTTTGCTGCCCTACAAGCAGAGTGGGAGCAGAATCATGGGTGGCAGGGGCGATCGGTATCGCTCATCGCTGGTGTAAGTCGTGTGGATGGCGTGGTGCTTGGTGTTGATCGGCAAGGTGCGTTGCGTCTGGATGTTGACGGTGTTGAGAAAACATACAGCGGTGGAGAGTTAAGCCTGAGGTTGCGTGATGATTCTTGAGCTCGACTGTGGGAATAGCTTTATCAAGTGGAGAGTACTGGAGGCGGGTAGGGCAAATGTCTACGCGGAAGGTGTTGTCGGTTCGAATATCGCTTTGATTGAGAGCCTTTGGGCGGTGCCGAATTTGTTGCTGACGCGTTGCCGGCTAGTGAGTGTTCGCGCCCTGGAGGAAACAGACAAGCTGGTCGAGACATTGGTCGAGGCTTTTGGTGTCACTGTTTCCTGTGCGACGTCTGCTGTCGAAATGGCGGGGGTGCACAATGGTTATGAGGATTTCCAGCGGCTTGGTCTTGACCGATGGTTGGCGATCCTAGGTGGGTACAAACTGGCATCAGGTGCATGTCTGGTGTTGGATTTCGGTACGGCTGCGACTGCTGATTTCGTTGCTGCAGATGGTCAGCATTTGGGAGGCTTTATTTGTCCTGGCATGCCTCTTATGCGCAACCAGTTGCGAACGCATACTCATAAGATACGCTACGACGATGCTGCGGCTGAGCGGGCTCTGGAGCGCCTTTCGCCTGGGCGCACTACTGCCGAGGCGGTAGAGCGAGGATGTATGCTAATGCTGAGGGGATTCGTGCTGACCCAGATCGAGCTTGCCAGGGCTTATTGGGGGGATGATTTCACTGTGTTTCTGACCGGTGGCGATGCTGACTTGGTCTGCGATGCCGTGCCGCAGGCGCGGGTCGTTCCAGATCTGGTATTTGTTGGTCTGGCAATGGCGTGCCCTTTGTCCTGAGGTGTTTTATGCGTTGGTTGTTCTTGCTTCTACTTATCCTCAATGTCTTCTACTACATATGGCACCAGCAAGAGGCGCCACTACGCGCCAAGGATGTGACTCCTCTGAGTCTTTATCGAGGCTCTCAGCAGGATATTCGCTTGCTAAGTGAGTCTTCTGATGCGATGACTCGAAGGGATCGAGCGAAATCGTTCGATACGTGCTTGTACATCGGTGGGTTCTCCGACCAGCGCCAGGCGCAATCTGTCGAACAACGCCTCACCAGCCTGGATATAAAGGCCAAGGTTCAGTTGCTGAACACCGCTGACGCTACGGGCTACTGGCTTCGAATAGCCCCTGAAAGCAGACGCTTGGCCGACGATCTACCCTTTGAAAACCTTGCTAAGGAATTCAATGAGTTAAAACATAAAATAATGCTGTGCGAAGGCATTGCAACTGTCGAATAGTTTGCATAGAATGGCGCCCGCTTCGCAGTGAAGACCTCTAGGGGGATTTGATGTGAAGCGGTGTCAACGCAGCTAACCTCATAATTTAAATGAGAAAATGCTTGACAGAAGGTCGGCGTGATGTAAAATGCCGGCTCGCTTAGGAGGGGTTCCCGAGCGGCCAAAGGGATCAGACTGTAAATCTGACGTCTACGACTTCGAAGGTTCGAATCCTTCCCCCTCCACCATTTTAGCGTGAGCTGCAAGCTCCGCGGGTATAGTTTAGTGGTAGAACCTCAGCCTTCCAAGCTGATGATGCGGGTTCGATTCCCGCTACCCGCTCCAAGTTTGCAGGTTGTGCACGGTGTTTTGCTCTTGTAGCTCAGTTGGTAGAGCACACCCTTGGTAAGGGTGAGGTCAGCGGTTCAAATCCGCTCAAGAGCTCCATATGACAAGGCAGATATGAAAATATCTGCCTTTGTTTTAACAGCTGCCTCGGCTTGATTGTTGTGTGTTATTTCAGGTCTCGTGGGGTTGGTTGTTGTAAAGTCTTTTTCAGGTCTGCATAATGGTCGGCCTGATTTTGTTTTAGGTCAGTAGCTCAATTGGCAGAGCGACGGTCTCCAAAACCGTAGGTTGGGGGTTCGATTCCCTCCTGACCTGCCAGATTCACGTGGTGTATCTGGCTTTCTTTTCACAGGATCTTCATAGATGACTCCTAAGGCTGAAGCTCAAAGCTCTCGTTTCGATCTGGTCAAGTGGCTCGCTGTAGTCGTCTTGGTGGTCGTAGGCGTTGTTGGCAATCAGTACTATTCTGCTTCGCCGATCCTGTACCGCGTCCTCGCTTTGCTTGCTCTTGCTGCTGTAGCTGCCTTTGTAGGCCTGCAGACTGCCAAAGGCAAGTCTTTCGCGGTCCTGGTGAAGGAAGCTCGTACCGAAATCCGTAAAGTCGTTTGGCCGACTCGCCAAGAAACCACGCAGACCACATTGATTGTCGTGGCTGTAGTTCTGGTTATGGCGTTGCTGTTGTGGGGGCTTGATTCCCTGCTCGGCTGGCTTGTTTCCTTGATTGTTGGCTAAGGGTGTCCCGTGGCTAAGCGTTGGTACGTTGTGCATGCTTACTCGGGTTACGAGAAGCATGTTATGCGCTCTTTGCTGGAGCGCGTAAAGCTGGCAGGCATGGAAGATGGCTTCGGCGAAATTCTGGTTCCCACTGAAGAAGTGGTTGAAATGCGGAATGGTCAGAAGCGCAAGAGTGAACGCAAGTTCTTCCCTGGCTACGTGCTGGTACAGATGGACATGAACGAAGGTACTTGGCACTTGGTCAAGGACACTCCTCGTGTCATGGGTTTCATTGGCGGTACTGCTGATAAACCTGCGCCGATCACTGACAAAGAGGCAGAAGCGATTCTGCGTCGTGTTGCTGACGGTAGTGACAAGCCTAAGCCGAAGACATTGTTCGAGCCGGGTGAGGTTGTTCGTGTTACAGACGGTCCGTTCGCTGATTTCAATGGAACCGTCGAAGAAGTTAACTACGAAAAGAGCCGGATCCAAGTGGCAGTGCTCATTTTCGGTCGCTCTACCCCGGTAGAGCTTGAGTTCAGCCAGGTCGAGAAGGTCTAGCTGAGTAAGAATCCCAACCCCGCAGTCTAGGCTGTGGGGTTTTGTCGTCACTGGGATAAACGCGCAAGTAACCGGGGAGCCTTTCGAGGCGTTTGAACCCGTAATTGGAGTGCCTCATGGCCAAGAAGATTACCGCTTACATCAAGCTGCAAGTGAAGGCCGCTCAGGCCAACCCTAGCCCACCCGTCGGTCCAGCTCTGGGTCAGCACGGCGTGAACATCATGGAATTCTGCAAGGCCTTCAACGCCCGTACTCAGGGTCTTGAGCCAGGTCTGCCGACTCCAGTGATCATCACTGTATACAGCGACCGTAGCTTCACCTTCGAAACCAAGTCGACCCCGGCTTCGGTTCTGTTGAAGAAAGCTGCTGGTCTGGCTAGCGGTTCCGCTCGTCCTAACACCGTTAAGGTTGGCACCGTGACCCGTGCTCAGCTGGAAGAAATCGCGAAAACCAAAAACGCGGATCTGACTGCAGCTGATATGGATGCGGCCGTGCGTACCATCGCCGGCTCTGCTCGTAGCATGGGCCTTAACGTGGAGGGTGTGTAATGGCTAAGCTGACCAAGCGCCAAAAGGCTATCGCCGGCAAAATCGAAGCGGGCAAGTCCTACAATTTCGTAGACGCTGCCGCCCTGCTGACCGAGCTGTCGACTGTCAAGTTCAGCGAGTCCGTTGACGTTGCTGTAAACCTGGGTGTTGACCCACGTAAATCCGACCAGGTCGTTCGTAGCGCAACTGTGCTGCCACACGGTACTGGCAAGACTGTACGTGTAGCTGTCTTCACCCAAGGCCCGGCAGCTGAAGCTGCTCTGGCTGCTGGCGCTGATCGCGTTGGCATGGACGACCTGGCTGCCGAAATGAAAGGCGGCGACCTGAACTATGACGTCGTTATTGCTTCCCCGGACGCAATGCGTGTTGTTGGTCAGTTGGGCCAGATCCTGGGTCCACGTGGCCTGATGCCTAACCCTAAAGTCGGCACCGTAACCCCAGACGTAGCTACCGCGGTTAAAAACGCCAAGGCTGGTCAGGTTCGTTATCGCACCGACAAAAACGGCATCATTCACACCTCCGTTGGCAAAGTCGGCTTCGATGCCGTCAAGCTGAAGGAAAACGTTGAAGCCCTGATCGCTGATCTGAAGCGTATCAAGCCAGCTTCCTCGAAAGGTATCTACGTCAAGCGCGTTACCCTGAGCACCACTATGGGCCCAGGTCTGGTCATCGACCAAGGCTCGCTGGACGTATAAGACACAAATTGGTGCAAGCGATTGCGCCAATTGAAAGATTGGGGTCCCTGCCTGGCGGGGGCTATCCAAGACCGTAGGCGACGCAAGTCTTAAACCAACAAGCCTACGCAGATGGTGCTCCCGGTTCCTTACCGAATCAGACACCAAAACGACATCCGGCTCCGGCCAGATGAAACGGTAACAAGCAGGAGTTAAACCCGTGGCAATTAATCTCGAAGACAAGAAGGCCATCGTCGCTGAAGTCAACGAGGCTGCCAAAGCTGCTCTGTCCGCTGTCGTGGCTGATGCCCGTGGTGTGACAGTAGGCGCTATGACCGGACTCCGTAAAGAGGCTCGTGAAGCTGGCGTATACGTACGTGTTGTACGTAACACTCTGCTCAAGCGCGCTGTTGCTGACACTGAATACAGTGTCCTCAATGACGTGTTCACCGGCCCGACTCTGATCGCGTTCTCCAAGGATCATCCAGGCGCTGCTGCCCGTTTGTTCAAGGAATTCGCCAAGAGTCAGGATAAGTTCGAGATCAAGGCAGCTGCGTTCGAGGGCAAGTTCCTCGCAGCTAACCAAATCGACGTACTGGCAACACTGCCGACCCGTAACGAAGCTATTTCGCAGCTGATGAGCGTGATTCAAGGCGCTACCAGCAAGCTGGCTCGTACTCTGGCTGCAGTTCGCGAGCAAAAAGAAGCTGCCGCAGCCTAAGGCTGAGCAAATTCTCTCGCGTATTTTTGTTTATTTCGATGGCCGCGTAGGCGTCCCCCAATTCAGGAAATACAGCAATGTCTATCTCCCAAGACGATATCCTCAACGCCGTAGCTGAAATGTCGGTTCTGCAGGTTGTTGAGCTGATCAAAGCTTTCGAAGAAAAATTCGGCGTTTCCGCTGCCGCTGCTTCCGCTGGCCCAGCTGTTGCTGCTGTCGCTGCTGAAGAGCAAACCGAATTCAACGTCATGCTGCTGGAAGCTGGCGAGAAGAAAGTTAACGTGATCAAGGCAGTACGTGAACTGACCGGTCTGGGCCTGAAAGAAGCCAAGGCTGTAGTTGACGGCGCTCCTGCCCAGGTTCTGGAAGCAGTGTCGAAAGACGCCGCTGACAAAGCCAAAGCTACTCTGGAAGAAGCAGGCGCTAAAGTCGAGCTGAAGTAAGCATCGACCTTGCGTCTCCAGCCCAAGCGTTAAGCTGAAGGCTGATGGCTGGTGGCTCTTGCCACCGGCCTTTTTCCGTTCTTGGCTGTCGACTCGGTCGCCGCCATTAACGCGCTGTAGCCACCCGACGCGGTGGTGCAAACCATGGGGTTTGCAAGATTTTCTGGCTGCTCCCGTCGGAGGGGCCAAACAAGCAGGTGACCAAGCTGGGGAACGCTGATGGCTTACTCATATACTGAGAAAAAACGTATCCGCAAGGACTTTAGCAAGTTGCCGGACGTCATGGATGTCCCGTACCTTCTGGCTATCCAGCTGGATTCGTATCGTGAATTCTTGCAGGCGGGAGCGACCAAAGATCAGTTCCGCGACGTGGGCCTGCATGCGGCCTTCAAATCCGTTTTCCCGATCATCAGCTACTCCGGCAATGCTGCGCTGGAGTACGTCGGTTATCGCCTGGGCGAACCGGCATTTGATGTCAAAGAATGCGTGTTGCGTGGCGTTACGTACGCCGTACCTTTGCGGGTAAAAGTCCGTCTGATCATTTTCGACAAAGAATCGTCGAACAAAGCGATCAAGGACATCAAAGAGCAAGAAGTCTACATGGGCGAAATCCCATTGATGACTGAGAACGGTACCTTCGTTATCAACGGTACCGAGCGTGTAATCGTTTCCCAGCTGCACCGTTCCCCGGGCGTGTTCTTCGACCACGACCGCGGCAAGACGCACAGCTCCGGTAAACTGCTGTACTCCGCGCGGATCATTCCATACCGCGGTTCGTGGCTGGACTTCGAGTTCGACCCGAAAGACTGCGTGTTCGTGCGTATTGACCGTCGTCGCAAGCTGCCGGCCTCGGTACTGCTGCGCGCGCTTGGCTATACCACTGAGCAAGTGCTGGACGCTTTCTATACCACCAACGTATTCAGCCTGAAGGATGAAACCCTCAAGCTGGAGCTGATCGCTTCGCGTCTGCGTGGTGAAATTGCCGTTCTGGATATCCAGGACGAAAACGGCAAGGTGATTGTTGAAGCTGGTCGCCGTATTACCGCGCGCCACATCAACCAGATCGAGAAAGCCGGTATCAAAGAGCTGGAAGTGCCTCTGGACTACGTTCTGGGCCGCACTACCGCCAAGGTCATCGTTCACCCGGCTACAGGCGAAATCCTGGCCGAGTGCAACACCGAGCTGAACACCGAGATCCTGGCAAAAATCGCCAAGGCCCAGGTTGTTCGCATCGAGACTCTGTATACCAACGACATCGATTGCGGTCCGTTCGTCTCCGACACCCTGAAGATCGACTCCACCAGCAACCAATTGGAAGCGCTGGTCGAGATCTATCGCATGATGCGTCCAGGCGAGCCACCAACCAAAGACGCTGCCGAAACGCTGTTCAACAACCTGTTCTTCAGCCCTGAGCGCTATGACCTGTCTGCGGTCGGCCGGATGAAGTTCAACCGTCGTATCGGTCGTACCGAGATCGAAGGTTCGGGCGTGTTGTGCAAGGAAGACATCGTTGCGGTCCTGAAGACCCTGGTCGACATCCGTAACGGCAAAGGCATCGTCGATGACATCGACCACCTGGGTAACCGTCGTGTTCGCTGTGTAGGCGAAATGGCTGAAAACCAGTTCCGCGTTGGCCTGGTGCGCGTTGAGCGTGCGGTCAAAGAGCGTCTGTCGATGGCCGAAAGCGAAGGCCTGATGCCGCAAGACCTGATCAACGCCAAGCCGGTTGCGGCAGCGGTGAAGGAGTTCTTCGGTTCCAGCCAGCTCTCGCAGTTCATGGACCAGAACAACCCGCTCTCCGAGATCACCCACAAGCGCCGTGTTTCTGCACTGGGCCCGGGCGGTCTGACCCGTGAGCGTGCTGGCTTTGAAGTTCGTGACGTACACCCGACGCACTACGGTCGTGTTTGCCCGATCGAAACGCCGGAAGGTCCGAACATCGGTCTGATCAACTCCCTGGCTGCCTATGCGCGCACCAACCAGTACGGCTTCCTTGAGAGCCCGTACCGCGTGGTGAAAGACGCTCTGGTCACCGACGAGATCGTGTTCCTGTCCGCCATCGAAGAAGCTGATCACGTGATCGCTCAGGCTTCGGCCACGATGAACGACAAAAAAGTCCTGATCGACGAGCTGGTAGCTGTTCGTCACTTGAACGAGTTTACCGTCAAGGCGCCGGAAGACGTCACCTTGATGGACGTTTCGCCGAAGCAGGTTGTTTCGGTTGCAGCGTCGCTGATCCCGTTCCTGGAACACGATGACGCCAACCGCGCGTTGATGGGTTCCAACATGCAGCGTCAAGCTGTACCCACCCTGCGCGCTGACAAGCCGCTGGTAGGTACCGGCATGGAGCGCAACGTAGCTCGTGACTCCGGCGTTTGCGTCGTGGCTCGTCGTGGCGGCGTGATCGACTCCGTTGATGCCAGCCGTATCGTGGTTCGTGTTGCCGATGACGAAGTTGAAACTGGCGAAGCCGGTGTCGACATCTACAACCTGACCAAATACACCCGCTCGAACCAGAACACCTGCATTAACCAGCGTCCGCTGGTGAGTAAGGGTGATCGCGTTCAGCGCAGCGACATCATGGCCGATGGCCCGTCCACCGACATGGGTGAGCTGGCACTGGGTCAGAACATGCGCATCGCGTTCATGGCATGGAACGGCTTCAACTTCGAAGACTCCATCTGCCTGTCCGAGCGTGTTGTTCAAGAAGACCGCTTTACCACGATCCACATTCAGGAACTGACCTGTGTGGCACGTGACACCAAGCTTGGGCCTGAGGAAATCACTGCGGACATCCCGAACGTGGGTGAAGCTGCACTGAACAAACTGGACGAAGCCGGTATCGTTTATGTAGGTGCTGAAGTAGGCGCAGGCGACATCCTGGTCGGTAAGGTCACTCCGAAAGGCGAGACCCAACTGACTCCGGAAGAGAAGCTGTTGCGTGCCATCTTCGGTGAAAAGGCCAGCGATGTTAAAGACACCTCCCTGCGCGTACCTACTGGTACCAAGGGTACTGTCATCGACGTACAGGTCTTCACCCGTGACGGCGTTGAGCGTGATGCTCGTGCACTGTCCATCGAGAAGACTCAACTCGACGAGATCCGCAAGGATCTGAACGAAGAGTTCCGTATCGTTGAAGGCGCGACCTTCGAACGTCTGCGTTCTGCCCTGGTAGGCCACAAGGCTGAAGGCGGCGCAGGTCTGAAGAAAGGTCAGGACATCACCGACGAAATCCTCGACGGTCTTGAGCACGGGCAGTGGTTCAAACTGCGCATGGCTGAAGATGCTCTGAACGAGCAGCTCGAGAAGGCCCAGGCCTATATCGTTGATCGCCGCCGTCTGCTGGACGACAAGTTCGAAGACAAGAAGCGCAAACTGCAGCAAGGCGATGACCTGGCTCCAGGTGTGCTGAAAATCGTCAAGGTTTACCTGGCAATCCGTCGCCGCATCCAGCCGGGCGACAAGATGGCCGGTCGTCACGGTAACAAGGGTGTGGTCTCCGTGATCATGCCGGTTGAAGACATGCCGCACGATGCCAATGGCACCCCGGTCGACGTCGTCCTCAACCCGTTGGGCGTACCTTCGCGTATGAACGTTGGTCAGATCCTTGAAACCCACTTGGGCCTCGCGGCGAAAGGTCTGGGTGAGAAGATCAACCGTATGATCGAAGAGCAGCGCAAGGTCGCAGACCTGCGTAAATTCCTGCACGAGATCTACAACGAGATCGGCGGTCGCAACGAAGAGCTGGACACCTTCTCCGATCAGGAAATCCTGGATTTGGCGAAGAACCTGCGCGGCGGCGTTCCAATGGCTACCCCGGTATTCGACGGTGCCAAGGAAAGCGAAATCAAGGCCATGCTGAAACTGGCAGACCTGCCGGAAAGCGGCCAGATGCAGCTGTTCGATGGTCGTACCGGCAACAAGTTCGAGCGCCCGGTTACTGTTGGCTACATGTACATGCTGAAGCTGAACCACTTGGTAGACGACAAGATGCACGCTCGTTCTACCGGTTCGTACAGCCTGGTTACCCAGCAGCCGCTGGGTGGTAAGGCTCAGTTCGGTGGTCAGCGTTTCGGGGAGATGGAGGTTTGGGCACTGGAAGCATACGGTGCTGCATACACTCTGCAAGAAATGCTCACAGTGAAGTCGGACGATGTGAACGGTCGTACCAAGATGTACAAAAACATCGTGGACGGCGATCACCGTATGGAGCCGGCATGCCCGAGTCCTTCAACGTGTTGATCAAAGAAATTCGTTCCCTCGGCATCGATATCGATCTGGAAACCGAATAACACGTGACGCGAATCGAGAGCGGTGCAGTGATGCCCGCTCTCTGCTCCGCCAGGAGGAAAGGCCTTGAAAGACCTACTGAATTTGCTGAAAAACCAGGGTCAAGTCGAAGAGTTCGACGCCATCCGTATTGGATTGGCATCGCCTGAGATGATCCGTTCGTGGTCGTTCGGTGAAGTTAAAAAGCCGGAAACCATCAACTACCGTACGTTCAAACCTGAGCGTGACGGCCTGTTCTGCGCCAAGATCTTTGGCCCGGTAAAGGATTACGAGTGCCTGTGCGGTAAGTACAAGCGCTTGAAGCACCGTGGTGTTATCTGCGAGAAGTGCGGCGTTGAAGTCGCACTGGCCAAGGTTCGCCGTGAGCGCATGGCGCACATCGAGCTCGCTTCGCCGGTTGCCCACATCTGGTTCCTGAAGTCGCTGCCGTCCCGTATCGGCCTGTTGATGGACATGACCCTGCGTGATATCGAACGCGTTCTCTACTTCGAGAGCTATGTCGTTATCGACCCAGGCATGACCACCCTTGAAAAAGGTCAGCTGCTGAACGACGAGCAGTACTTCGAAGCGCTGGAAGAGTTCGGCGACGATTTCGATGCCCGCATGGGTGCCGAAGCGGTCCGCGAGCTGCTGCACGCTATCGACCTGGAGCACGAGATTGGTCGTCTGCGTGAAGAAATTCCGCAAACCAACTCCGAAACCAAGATCAAGAAACTGTCCAAGCGTCTGAAGTTGATGGAAGCCTTCCAGGGTTCCGGCAACCTGCCAGAGTGGATGGTGCTGACCGTTCTGCCGGTTCTGCCGCCAGACCTGCGTCCGCTGGTACCGTTGGACGGTGGCCGTTTCGCAACGTCCGACCTCAACGACCTGTACCGTCGCGTGATCAACCGTAACAACCGCTTGAAGCGTCTGCTCGACCTGTCCGCTCCGGACATCATCGTGCGCAACGAAAAGCGTATGTTGCAAGAAGCGGTCGATGCCCTGCTCGACAACGGCCGTCGTGGCCGCGCTATCACCGGTTCGAACAAGCGTCCTTTGAAATCCCTGGCCGACATGATCAAGGGTAAGCAAGGTCGCTTCCGTCAGAACTTGCTCGGTAAGCGTGTTGACTACTCCGGCCGTTCGGTAATTACCGTAGGTCCGACCCTGCGTCTGCACCAGTGCGGTCTGCCGAAGAAAATGGCTCTCGAGCTGTTCAAGCCGTTCATTTTCGGCAAGCTTGAAATGCGTGGTCTCGCTACCACCATCAAGGCTGCCAAGAAAATGGTCGAGCGCGAGCTGCCGGAGGTTTGGGACGTTCTCGCTGAAGTGATTCGCGAACACCCGGTCCTCCTCAACCGTGCACCGACCCTTCACCGTCTGGGTATCCAGGCGTTTGAACCGGTACTGATCGAAGGTAAGGCTATCCAGCTGCACCCTCTGGTCTGTGCTGCGTACAACGCCGACTTCGACGGCGACCAAATGGCCGTGCACGTACCGCTGACACTGGAAGCCCAGCTGGAAGCGCGTGCGTTGATGATGTCGACCAACAACATTCTGTCGCCAGCCAACGGTGAGCCAATCATCGTTCCGTCGCAGGACGTTGTATTGGGTCTGTACTACATGACCCGTGAAGCGATCAACGCCAAGGGCGAAGGTCGTGTGTTCGCGGATCTGCAGGAAGTTGACCGTGTGTTCCGTGCCGGCGAAGCCGCACTGCATGCCAAGGTCAAGGTGCGGATCCACGAAACCGTCAACGACCGTGATGGCGGCAGCGTGAGCAACACCCGTATCGTCGACACCACTGTCGGCCGTGCGCTGTTGTACCAGGTTGTGCCAAAAGGTCTGTCGTACGACGTCGTCAACTTGCCAATGAAGAAAAAAGCGATCTCGAAGCTGATCAACCAGTGCTACCGCGTGGTTGGTTTGAAAGAGACCGTAATCTTCGCTGACCAATTGATGTACACCGGTTTTGCTTATTCGACGATTTCTGGCGTTTCCATTGGTGTTAACGACTTCGTTATCCCGGATGAAAAAGCTCGCATCATCGCGGCTGCTACCGATGAAGTGAAAGAGATCGAAAGCCAGTACGCCTCGGGCCTGGTAACACAGGGCGAGAAATACAACAAAGTGATCGACCTTTGGTCCAAGGCCAACGACGAAGTGTCGAAGGCGATGATGGCCAACCTCTCGAAAGAGAAAGTCATCGACCGTCATGGCGACGAAGTTGACCAGGAATCCTTCAACTCGATGTACATGATGGCCGACTCGGGCGCACGGGGTTCTGCTGCGCAGATCCGTCAGCTCGCCGGTATGCGTGGCCTGATGGCCAAGCCGGACGGTTCCATCATCGAAACGCCGATCACTGCGAACTTCCGTGAAGGTTTGAGCGTACTTCAGTACTTCATCTCCACTCACGGTGCTCGTAAGGGTCTTGCGGATACTGCGTTGAAAACCGCTAACTCCGGTTACCTGACTCGTCGTCTGGTAGACGTTGCGCAAGATCTGGTTGTAACCGAGATCGATTGCGGCACCGAGCACGGCCTGCTGATGACGCCGCACATCGAAGGTGGTGACGTTGTAGAGCCGCTGGGTGAGCGCGTATTGGGTCGTGTCATTGCCCGTGACGTATTCAAGCCAGGCACCGAGGAAGTTATCGTTCCTGCCGGTACCCTGGTGGATGAGAAGTGGGTCGAGTTCATCGAACTCAACAGCATCGACGAAGTGATCGTTCGCTCGCCGATCAGCTGCGAAACCCGCTACGGCATCTGCGCCAAGTGCTACGGCCGTGACTTGGCTCGTGGTCACCAGGTGAACATCGGTGAAGCGGTCGGCGTTATCGCTGCCCAGTCCATCGGTGAGCCGGGTACCCAGCTGACCATGCGTACGTTCCACATCGGTGGTGCGGCAAGCCGGACCTCCGCAGCCGACAGTGTTCAGGTGAAGAATGGCGGTACCGTCCGCCTGCACAACCTCAAGCACGTTGAGCGAGTGGATGGCCACTTGGTTGCTGTGTCCCGTTCCGGTGAGCTGGCAATCGCTGATGACTACGGTCGTGAGCGCGAGCGTTACAAGCTGCCGTACGGTGCTGTGATTTCGGTTAAAGAAGGTGACAAGGTCGACGCTGGCGCAATCGTGGCCAAGTGGGATCCGCACACTCACCCAATCGTTACCGAAATGAAAGGTACCGTGACCTACGTGGGCATGGAAGAAGGCATCACGATCAAGCGTCAGACTGACGAATTGACCGGTATGACCAACATTGAAGTACTCGACGCCAAAGATCGTCCAGCTGCCGGTAAAGACATCCGTCCTGCCGTGAAGATGGTCGATGACAACGGTAAGGACTTGCTGCTGCCAGGCACTGACGTAATCGCTCAGTACTTCCTGCCAGCCAACGCCCTGGTCGGTGTAGCGGATGGTGCGAAGATCGCGATCGGTGATGTTATCGCGCGTATCCCGCAAGAAACTTCGAAAACCCGCGACATCACCGGTGGTCTGCCGCGTGTTGCCGACTTGTTCGAAGCGCGTCGTCCGAAAGAAGCGTCGATTCTGGCTGAAGTCAGCGGCACCATCGCGTTCGGCAAAGAGACCAAAGGCAAGCGTCGTTTGGTCATTACCCCGAACGACGGTAGCGATCCGTATGAAGAGCTGATTCCGAAGTGGCGTCACCTGAACGTCTTCGAAGGCGAACAGGTAAACCGCGGCGAAGTTATCTCCGACGGTCCGAGCGATCCACACGACATTCTGCGTCTGCTGGGTGTAAGTGCGCTGGCCAAGTACATCGTTAACGAAATCCAGGACGTTTACCGCCTGCAGGGCGTGAAGATCAACGACAAGCACATCGAGACCATCCTGCGTCAGATGCTGCGTAAAGTTGAAATCGCTGAATCTGGCGATTCGAGTTTCATCAAGGGCGACCAGATGGAACTGACTCACGTGCTGGTGGAAAACGAGCGTCTGGCTGGCGACGAGAAATTCGTTTCCAAGTTCACTCGCGTGCTGCTGGGTATCACCAAGGCGTCGTTGTCCACTGAGTCGTTCATCTCGGCGGCCTCCTTCCAGGAGACCACTCGCGTGCTGACCGAAGCAGCGGTAACCGGCAAGCGCGATTACCTGCGTGGCCTGAAAGAAAACGTGGTTGTGGGTCGTCTGATCCCAGCCGGTACCGGTTTGGCTTACCACAGCGAGCGTAAGCGCCGCCGTGATGCTGACAAGCCGCTGCGCGTGAGCGCCAGTGAAGTGGAAGCTGCACTGACCGAAGCGCTGAACTCAAGCGGTAACTGAGTTCTGCGGTAGATGAGTCTGGGCCCTGGCAGCTCCGTTCGTCGGATCGAGGCATTTTTGCACCGATTCGATGAGCGGAGAGGTCGGGGCCTTGCCTTGACTGGGGGCAAGATCCTCTTTAGACTCTTGTACCCCTAAATTTGGCGGGAATTCGTTCCTGCCATTTTGCTTTTCTTGCAAGACAATAGCGTCGCAAGACAACAGTGGAGCTAGTAGATGGCAACTATCAACCAGCTGGTACGTCAGCCGCGTAAGCGTATCGTCGAGAAATCCGACGTACCTGCGCTGCAGAACTGCCCGCAACGTCGTGGCGTATGCACCCGTGTGTATACCACCACGCCGAAAAAACCTAACTCGGCACTGCGTAAAGTATGCCGTGTGCGCTTGACCAACGGTTTCGAGGTTTCCTCGTACATCGGCGGTGAAGGCCACAACCTGCAAGAACACAGCGTGGTACTGATCCGCGGCGGTCGTGTAAAAGACTTGCCGGGTGTTCGTTATCACACCGTACGCGGCTCCTTGGATACTTCCGGCGTTAAAGGTCGTAACCAGGGTCGTTCGAAGTACGGTACCAAGAAGCCTAAGTAGTAGCGGCTTTTTGTAAAACTGAATCATCTTATTTTCTGAGTCGATAAGAGTAAGGTCGGAGGCGTCCCGAAAGGGCACCGATTCCGAGCGAACCTGAAGACCGTTTGAGGGCTTATCCATGCCAAGAAGACGCGTAGCAGCCAAGCGCGAAGTGCTTGACGATCCAAAATACGGAAGCCAAATCCTGGCCAAGTTCATGAACCACGTGATGGAAAGCGGCAAGAAAGCCGTTGCCGAGCGTATCGTTTATGGCGCGCTGGAAAAGGTTAAAGAACGCAAGAACAGCGACCCCCTGGAAATCTTCGAGAAAGCTCTCGACGCCATCGCTCCGCTGGTCGAAGTGAAGTCGCGCCGTGTAGGCGGTGCTACTTACCAGGTTCCGGTCGAAGTTCGTCCGTCCCGTCGTAACGCCCTGGCAATGCGCTGGTTGGTAGACTTCGCCCGTAAGCGTGGCGAGAAGTCTATGGCTCTGCGTTTGGCCGGCGAGCTGTTGGACGCTGCAGAAGGTAAAGGTGCTGCTGTTAAGAAGCGTGAAGACGTGCACCGTATGGCTGAAGCTAACAAAGCTTTCTCGCACTACCGCTTCTAAATCCAGCTTCACTAATTTTGCGAGGGCTTTATGGCTCGTACTACTCCGATTAGCCGCTACCGTAACATCGGTATCGTTGCTCACGTGGATGCTGGTAAAACCACCACCACCGAGCGCGTACTGTTTTACACCGGCAAAAGTCACAAAATGGGCGAGGTGCATGATGGCGCCGCGACCACAGACTGGATGGTTCAGGAGCAGGAGCGTGGTATTACCATTACTTCTGCTGCTATTACCGCCTTCTGGAAAGGTTCCGAGAAGCAGTACAAAGATGAGCATCGCTTCAACGTAATCGATACCCCGGGCCACGTAGACTTCACCATCGAAGTTGAGCGTTCCCTGCGCGTACTCGACGGCGCTGTCGTTGTGTTCTGCGGTACCTCGGGTGTTGAGCCGCAGTCGGAAACCGTATGGCGTCAAGCCAACAAATACGGCGTTCCACGTCTTGTTTACGTAAACAAGATGGACCGTGCTGGTGCCAACTTCCTGCGCGTGATCGGTCAGATCAAGCAGCGTCTGGGTCACACTCCGGTGCCAATCCAATTGGCAATCGGTTCCGAGGACAACTTCCAGGGTCAGATCGACTTGATCACCATGGAAGCTGTTTACTGGAATGACTCTGACAAAGGTATGGTTCCTGTTCGTAAGCCTATCCCTGCAGAGTTGCAGGAGCTGGCTGATGAGTGGCGCAACAACATGGTTGAGGCTGCTGCCGAAGCCAACGAAGAGCTGATGAACAAGTACCTCGAAGGTGAAGAACTCACCAACGTGGAAATCAAGGCCGCTCTGCGTCAGCGTACCATCGCTGGTGAGATCGTCTTGGCTGTTTGCGGTTCCTCGTTCAAGAACAAGGGTGTTCCCCTGGTTCTCGATGCTGTGATCGACTACCTGCCTGCTCCAACCGACATTCCTGCTATCAAGGGTACCAACCCTGATAACGAGGAAGAGGAAATGGAGCGTCATGCAGACGACAGCGAGCCGTTCTCGGCCCTGGCGTTCAAGATCGCTACCGACCCATTCGTGGGTACCTTGACCTTCGTCCGCGTTTACTCGGGCGTGTTGGCCTCCGGCGACGGCGTGATCAACTCGGTTAAAGGTAAGAAAGAGCGCGTGGGTCGTATGGTGCAAATGCACGCAAACGCCCGTGAAGAGATCAAGGAAGTACGCGCTGGTGACATCGCGGCCCTGATCGGCATGAAGGACGTCACCACTGGTGAAACCTTGTGCAACGCTGACAAGCCAATCATCCTGGTTCGCATGGACTTCCCGGAGCCGGTTATTTCGGTTGCCGTAGAGCCTAAGACCAAGGATGACCAGGAAAAAATGGGTATCGCTCTGGGCAAACTTGCTCAGGAAGATCCATCTTTCCGCGTCAAGACTGATGAAGAGACTGGTCAAACGATCATCTCGGGCATGGGCGAACTTCACCTGGACATCCTGGTTGACCGGATGCGCCGTGAGTTCAACGTCGAAGCCAACATCGGTAAGCCTCAGGTTTCCTATCGTGAGCGCATCACGAAGAACTGTGAAATCGAAGGCAAGTTCGTTCGTCAATCCGGCGGTCGTGGTCAGTTCGGTCACTGCTGGATCCGTTTTGCTCCTGCTGACGAAGGTCAAGAAGGTCTGCAATTCGTGAACGAAGTAGTGGGTGGTGTTGTTCCTAAGGAATACATCCCTGCTATCCAGAAGGGTATCGAAGAGCAGATGAAGAACGGTGTTGTTGCCGGCTATCCGCTGATCGGCCTGAAAGCAACCGTTTTTGACGGTTCTTACCACGACGTCGACTCCAACGAGATGGCGTTTAAGGTGGCTGCTTCCATGGCAACCAAGCAACTGGCCCAGAAGGGCGGTGGTGAGTTGCTTGAGCCAATCATGGCGGTAGAAGTTGTTACACCTGAAGACTATATGGGTGATGTCATGGGCGACCTTAACCGTCGTCGCGGCATGATCTTGGGTATGGAAGACACGGTTTCCGGCAAAGTGATTCGCGCCGAGGTTCCGTTGGGTGAGATGTTCGGTTACGCAACCGACGTTCGCTCCATGTCCCAGGGTCGCGCAAGCTACTCTATGGAATTCAAAAAATACAACACAGCTCCGGCGCACATCGCTGAAACTGTATCCAAAAAACAAGGCTGATTCAGTCCTTTAGGCAAGGAGTTAATTGTCGTGGCTAAAGAAAAATTTGATCGTTCCCTACCGCACGTCAACGTTGGCACCATCGGTCACGTTGACCACGGTAAAACCACTCTGACTGCTGCTCTGACTCGCGTTTGCTCCGAAGTATTCGGTTCCGCAATCGTTGATTTCGATAAAATCGACAGCGCACCAGAAGAGAAAGCTCGTGGTATCACCATCAACACTGCGCACGTTGAATACAACTCGCTGATCCGTCACTACGCTCACGTTGACTGCCCAGGTCACGCTGACTATGTGAAGAACATGATCACCGGTGCTGCCCAGATGGACGGTGCGATCCTGGTTTGCTCGGCCGCTGATGGTCCGATGCCGCAAACCCGTGAGCACATCCTGCTGTCCCGTCAGGTAGGTGTACCGTACATCGTTGTTTACCTGAACAAGGCTGACCTGGTAGACGACGCTGAGCTGCTGGAACTGGTTGAGATGGAAGTGCGCGATCTGCTGAGCACTTACGACTTCCCAGGTGACGACACTCCGATCATCATCGGTTCTGCTCGTATGGCTCTGGAAGGCAAAGACGATAACGAAATGGGCACCACGTCCGTTCGTAAACTGGTTGAGACTCTGGACAGCTACATCCCAGATCCAGTTCGTGTTATCGACAAGCCGTTCCTGATGCCAATCGAAGACGTATTCTCGATCTCCGGTCGCGGTACTGTTGTAACCGGTCGTATCGAGCGCGGTATCGTCAAGGTTCAAGATCCACTGGAAATCGTTGGTCTGCGTGACACTACTGTCACCACCTGCACCGGTGTTGAAATGTTCCGTAAGCTGCTCGACGAAGGTCGTGCTGGCGAGAACTGCGGCGTTCTGCTGCGTGGTACCAAGCGTGACGACGTTGAGCGTGGCCAGGTTCTGGTTAAGCCGGGTTCGGTTAAGCCGCACACCAAGTTCGAAGCTGAAGTGTACGTGCTGAGCAAAGAAGAAGGCGGTCGTCACACCCCGTTCTTCAAAGGCTACCGTCCACAGTTCTACTTCCGTACTACCGACGTAACTGGTAACTGCGAACTGCCGGAAGGCGTAGAAATGGTAATGCCAGGCGACAACATCAAAATGGTTGTCACCCTGATCAAAACCATCGCTATGGAAGACGGTCTGCGTTTCGCTATCCGTGAAGGCGGCCGTACCGTTGGTGCTGGTGTTGTAGCTAAAATCATCGAGTAAGCGTCTCTTTTGAGATAGCTTCGATGCTTTGAAAAGCCCCCGCTCAGCGGGGGCTTTTTTATTGGGTTGACACCTATCTGGGGCGTCTATAGAATTGCGCCTCCTTTTAACGGGCGTATTGCGCTCGCTGGGAATAGCAGCCGGAGTCTGAAATCCAATGCAAAATCAGCAAATCCGTATCAGGTTGAAGGCTTTTGACCATCGCCTGATCGACCAATCCACCCAGGAAATCGTGGAAACCGCGAAACGTACTGGTGCACAAGTGCGTGGTCCAATTCCACTGCCTACCCGTAAAGAGCGGTTCACCGTTCTGGTCTCCCCGCACGTCAACAAAGACGCGCGTGACCAGTACGAGATCCGTACTCATAAGCGCGTACTGGACATCGTCCAGCCAACGGATAAAACCGTTGATGCACTTATGAAGCTCGATCTGGCGGCCGGTGTGGAAGTACAGATCAGCCTCGGCTAAGACTTGGGTCTTAGTCGTGTAACGCTCTGAAATGGGCGGCCATAGCGGGTGAAAGCCCCGTACACTCATGAGGTTTACAACATGACTATTGGTGTAGTCGGTCGTAAATGCGGTATGACCCGTATTTTCACCGAAGAAGGTGTCTCCATTCCGGTCACGGTCATTGAGATCGAGCCGAATCGCGTCACCCAGTTCAAAACTGAAGAAACCGATGGCTATCGTGCAGTGCAAGTCACTGTCGGCGAGCGTCGTGCTTCGCGCGTGACTGCTGCTCAAGCAGGTCACTTCGCTAAAGCAAACGTTGCAGCTGGTCGCACCGTCATGGAGTTCCGTCTTGAAGACGGCGACTACAAGGCTGGCGATCTGATCAACGCTGAAATCTTCGCTGCTGGTCAACTGGTTGATGTAACCGGTCAGTCCAAAGGTAAAGGCTTCCAGGGTACGATCAAGCGTTGGAATTTCCGTGGTCAAGACAACACTCACGGTAACTCCGTTTCCCACCGCGTCCCGGGCTCTATTGGCCAGTGCCAGACTCCTGGTCGTGTATTCAAGGGCAAAAAAATGTCCGGTCATATGGGCGCTGAGCGCGTGACCGTGCAGTCCCTCGAAGTAGTGCGCGTCGACGCTGAACGCAATCTGTTGTTGGTCAAGGGTGCTGTTCCTGGCGCTACTGGCGGCAACCTGGTTGTACGTCCAGCGGCCAAGGCTCGCGGTTAAGGGGAAGCTGACATGCAATTAAATGTAAATGACGCTCAAGCGATCGAAGTTTCCGAACTGACATTTGGCGGCGAATTCAACGAGACGCTGGTTCACCAAGCAGTCGTGGCCTACATGGCCGGCGGCCGTCAAGGTAGCAAGCAGCAAAAGACCCGTTCCGACGTACGTGGTGGCGGTAAGCGCCCTTGGCGTCAGAAAGGTACTGGCCGTGCTCGTGCCGGTACTATCCGTAGCCCAATCTGGCGTGGCGGTGGTACCACTTTCGCAGCTCGTCCACAGGATCACTCTCAGAAGCTCAACAAGAAGATGTATCGCGCAGCTCTGCGCTCCATCCTTGCTGAACTCGTGCGTACTGATCGTCTGGTCGTGGTTCAGGACTTCGCTGTTGAAAGTCCAAAAACCAAAGATCTGCTGGGCAAGCTGAACAACATGAGCCTGACCGACGTTTTGATCGTGTCTGAAGCTGTTGATCAGAACCTGTACCTGGCTGCTCGCAACCTGCCACACGTTGATGTACGTGACGTGCAAGGTTCCGATCCAGTTAGTCTGATCGCATACGACAAGGTGTTGATCACCGTGTCGGCCGTGAAGAAATTCGAGGAGCTGCTGGGATGAACCAGGAACGCGTATTTAAAGTTCTGCTTGGCCCGCACGTTTCCGAAAAGGCTACGGTTCTGGCTGACAAGAAAGGCCAGTTCGTTTTCAAGGTTGCAACTGACGCAACCAAGCTGGAAATCAAGAAGGCCGTCGAAAGCCTGTTCAGCGTGAAAGTAGAGCGTGTTACTACCCTGAATGTTCTGGGTAAGAGCAAGCGCACTGCTCGCGGTCTGGGCAAGCGTAATGACTGGAAGAAGGCAGTTATCTCCCTTCAGCCAGGCCAAGATCTCGATTTCAGCAGCAGTGCTGAGTAAGGAAGGGGTGCATCATGGCAATCGTTAAATGCAAACCGACTTCCCCTGGCCGCCGTTTTGTGGTCAAGGTGGTCAACCAGGAGCTGCATAAAGGCGCTCCTCACGCACCGCTGCTCGAGAAGAAATCGAAGACTGGTGGTCGTAACAACAATGGTCGCATTACCACTCGTCACATCGGTGGTGGCCATAAGCAGCATTATCGTCTGGTCGACTTCCGTCGCAACGACAAAGATGGCATTTCTGCCACTGTCGAGCGTATTGAATACGATCCAAACCGTACTGCTCACATCGCTCTGCTGCTGTACGCAGATGGCGAGCGTCGCTACATCATCGCCCCTAAAGGCGTGAGTGCTGGCGACCAGCTGATCGCAGGTGCTCTGGCACCGATCAAGCCGGGCAACGCTCTGCAACTGCGTAACATTCCAGTTGGTAGCACCGTACACGGCATCGAATTGAAGCCAGGTAAAGGCGCACAGATCGCTCGTTCCGCTGGTGCTTCGGCTCAGCTGATCGCTCGTGAAGGTGTCTACGTGACCCTGCGTCTGCGTTCTGGTGAGATGCGTAAAGTGCTGGCTGAGTGCCGCGCGACCCTGGGCGAAGTCTCGAACTCCGAGCACAGCCTGCGTTCGCTGGGTAAAGCTGGTGCCAAACGCTGGCGTGGCGTTCGCCCAACCGTTCGTGGTGTTGCCATGAACCCGGTTGACCACCCACACGGTGGTGGTGAAGGTCGTACCTCTGGTGGTCGTCATCCGGTATCGCCATGGGGCTTCCCGACTAAGGGCGCGAAGACTCGTGGTAATAAGCGTACCGACAAAATGATCGTCCGTCGTCGCAAGTAAATAGAGGGATACGACAGTGCCACGTTCTCTGAAAAAAGGTCCTTTTATTGATCTTCACCTACTGAAGAAGATCGAAGTGGCGGCGGAAAAGAACGATCGCAAACCAGTTAAGACCTGGTCGCGTCGTTCGATGATCCTGCCACAAATGGTCGGTCTGACCATCGCAGTACACAACGGTCGTCAACACGTCCCAGTTCTCGTTAACGAAGACATGGTCGGCCACAAACTGGGCGAGTTTGCCGGTACCCGCACTTATCGTGGGCACGTGGCAGACAAGAAAGCCAAGCGTTAAGGGGTTAGGAAATGGAAGTAGCCGCTAAGTTGTCGGGCGCTCGAATCTCCGCCCAGAAAGCCCGCTTGGTCGCCGACCAGATCCGCGGGAAGAAGGTGGGCGAAGCGCTCAACCTGTTGGCTTTCAGCAGTAAGAAAGCCGCCGAGATCATGAAGAAAGTGCTGGAGTCGGCCGTAGCCAACGCCGAGCATAACGAAGGCGCAGACGTTGATGACCTGAAGGTCAGCACCGTTTTCGTCAACGAAGGGCGTTCGCTGAAGCGCATCATGCCACGTGCCAAAGGCCGTGCTGATCGCATCGTCAAGCGGTCTTGCCATATCACTGTCAAGGTTGCTGACAAGTAACGGAGTCGAAGAGATGGGTCAGAAAGTACATCCCATTGGCATTCGCCTGGGAATCGTCAAGGAGCACACCTCCGTCTGGTACGCAGACGGTCGGACTTATGCGGACTACTTGTTCGCTGATCTGAAGGTGCGTGAGTATCTCCAAGACAAACTAAAAAGCGCGTCCGTAAGCCGTATCGATATCCATCGTCCGGCGCAAACTGCACGTATCACCATCCACACCGCTCGTCCAGGTATCGTTATCGGGAAGAAAGGTGAAGATGTTGAGAAACTGCGTCAGGACCTGACCAAGCAAATGGGTGTGCCTGTGCACATCAATATCGAAGAGATCCGCAAGCCGGAGCTCGACGGTATGCTGGTTGCGCAGAGCGTAGCTCAGCAGCTGGAGCGTCGCGTAATGTTCCGTCGCGCTATGAAGCGCGCCGTACAGAACGCCATGCGCATTGGTGCCAAAGGCATCAAAATCCAAGTGAGCGGTCGTCTCGGCGGTGCTGAAATCGCACGTACTGAATGGTATCGCGAAGGTCGTGTGCCATTGCACACCCTGCGTGCCGACATCGACTATGCCAACTACGAAGCTCACACCACTTACGGTGTGATCGGTGTAAAGGTTTGGATCTTCAAAGGCGAAGTAATTGGTGGTCGCCAAGAAGAACTGAAACCACAAGCACCAGCGCCTCGTAAAAAAGCTGCTAAGTAAGGGGTACGCCAAATGTTGCAACCTAAGCGTACGAAGTTCCGCAAGCAGATGACAGGCCACAACCGTGGTCTGGCTCAGCGCGGTAGCAAAGTCAGCTTCGGCGAGTTCGCGCTGAAGTCTGTAGCTCGTGGTCGTCTCACCGCTCGTCAGATCGAGTCAGCGCGTCGTGCTCTGACCCGTCACGTAAAACGTGGCGGCAAGATCTGGATCCGTGTATTCCCGGACAAGCCGATCTCCAAAAAACCTCTCGAGGTTCGGATGGGTAAAGGTAAGGGTAACGTGGAATACTGGGTAGCCCAGATTCAGCCAGGCAAAGTCCTGTATGAAATCGAGGGCGTTTCTGAAGAGCTGGCGCGTGAGGCTTTCGCCCTGGCTGCTGCAAAGCTGCCGCTCGCCACCTCCTTTGTTAAACGGACGGTGATGTGATGAAAGCGAATGAACTTCGTGAAAAATCCGCACAGCAGCTGAACGAGCAACTGCTCGGCTTGCTGCGCGACCAGTTCAATCTGCGTATGCAGAAAGCAACTGGCCAGTTGGGGCAGTCTCATCTGCTCTCGCAAGTTAAGCGTGACATCGCTCGCGTGAAGACTGTGCTCAACCAGCAGGCAGGTAAGTGATCATGGCTGAAGCCGAAAAGACTGTCCGTACGCTGACTGGCCGTGTTGTCAGCGACAAGATGGACAAAACCATCACCGTTCTGATCGAGCGTCGCGTTAAGCACCCGATCTACGGTAAATACGTTAAGCGTTCGACTAAGCTGCACGCGCACGACGAAACCAATCAGTGCCACATCGGCGACAAAGTCACTATTCGTGAAACTCGTCCGCTGGCCAAGACCAAGTCTTGGGCACTGGTTGATGTTCTCGAACGCGCTGTGGAAGTCTAAGGACTAGGGGTCGGAGAAATTATATGATTCAGACTCAATCCATGCTCGATGTGGCCGATAACAGCGGCGCTCGCCGCGTTATGTGCATCAAGGTGCTGGGTGGCTCCCATCGTCGTTACGCTGGTATCGGTGACATCATCAAAGTTACCGTCAAGGAAGCAATTCCTCGCGGTAAAGTGAAAAAAGGCCAAGTGATGACTGCTGTTGTAGTCCGCACTCGTCACGGCGTACGCCGTGCAGATGGCTCCATTATCCGCTTTGATGGCAACGCTGCTGTTCTTCTGAACAACAAGCAAGAGCCGATCGGCACCCGTATCTTTGGGCCAGTGACCCGTGAACTTCGTACTGAGAAGTTCATGAAGATCGTCTCGCTCGCCCCAGAAGTGCTGTAAGGAGATCCGACATGCAAAAGATTCGTCGTGACGACGAGATCATCGTGATCGCCGGCAAAGACAAAGGTAAGCGCGGTAAGGTGCTTAAGGTTCTCGCTAATAACCGTCTGGTTATTGGTGGTCTGAACCTGGTTAAGCGTCATACCAAGCCTAACCCGATGTCGGGCGTACAAGGCGGTATCGTCGAAAAAGAAGCTCCGCTGGATGCTTCTAACGTCGCCATTTTCAACGGCGAAACCAACAAGGCTGACCGCGTTGGTTTCAAAGTAGAAGATGGCAAGAAAATTCGTGTCTTCAAGTCGACCCAAAAAGCGGTTGATGCTTGAACACTGCTAGGTAGAAGACCATGGCACGACTAAAAGAGATTTACTGGAAAGAAATCGCACCGAAGCTTAAGGAAGAACTTAAGCTTTCGAACGTGATGGAAGTTCCACGCGTTACCAAAATCACCCTGAACATGGGTCTGGGCGAAGCGGTCGGCGACAAAAAAGTCATCGAGCACGCTGTTGCTGACCTGGAAAAGATCACCGGTCAAAAAGTCGTTGTGACTTACGCTCGGAAATCCATCGCTGGCTTTAAAGTCCGTGAAGGTTGGCCGATCGGCGTCAAAGTGACTCTGCGCCGTGAGCGTATGTATGAATTCCTGGATCGTCTGCTGTCGATCTCCCTGCCTCGGGTCCGCGACTTCCGCGGCCTGAATGCCAAGTCCTTCGATGGTCGTGGTAACTACAGCATGGGCGTGAAAGAGCAGATCATCTTCCCGGAAATCGACTACGACAAGATCGATGCTCTCCGCGGTCTGGACATCACCCTGACCACCACTGCCAAGAACGATGATGAAGGTCGCGCCCTGTTGCGTGCTTTCAAATTCCCGTTCCGCAACTGATTGGAGTAGGACCATGGCCAAGATGAGCATGAAAAACCGCGAGCTGAAGCGTCAGCTCACGGTTGCCAAGTACGCCAAGAAGCGTGCAGCACTGAAAGCAATCATCGTTGATCTGAACGCAAGTCCAGAAGCGCGTTGGGAAGCGACAGTTGCTCTGCAGAAGCAGCCACGTGACGCAAGCGCTTCGCGCATGCGTAACCGCTGCCGCCTGACCGGTCGTCCACACGGCGTTTACCGCAAGTTCGGCCTTGGCCGTAACAAATTGCGTGAAGCGGCAATGCGTGGTGACGTACCGGGTCTGGTTAAAGCCAGCTGGTAAGTACTTTCAGCGTCCAAGCGGTCTGAATCGCAAGATACTGACCGCCGGTGACCTTGAATCTGGAACAAGCCCCTTTTGGGGCTTGTTTCATTTCCGGAGTGTGTCTAAAATACGCGGCTCGCCTGAGCCCGTGTTTTTTATGCTCGGAGATTCTCAGCGACATATGTAGCCGCAAGGCTAATTTTTTTGTATTAGGAGCGTCTAGCCCATGAGTATGCAGGACCCGTTAGCGGACATGCTAACTCGTATCCGTAATGCCCAGATGGCTGAAAAGTCCGTCGTAAGCATGCCATCTTCCAAGTTGAAGGTAGCTGTTGCCAAAGTCCTGAAAGACGAAGGCTACATTGCGGGTTATCAGATCAGCAGCGAAATCAAGCCACTGCTGTCCATCGAGCTGAAGTACTTCGAAGGCCGTTCGGTCATCGAGGAAGTGAAGCGCGTTAGCCGTCCAGGCCTGCGTCAGTACAAGTCCGCTGAAGATCTGCCGAAAGTTCGTGGCGGTCTGGGCGTGTCTATCGTCTCCACCAACAAAGGTGTGATGACGGATCGTGCTGCGCGCGCTGCCGGTGTCGGCGGCGAAGTTCTTTGCACTGTGTTCTAAGGGGGGATAAGCATGTCTCGCGTCGCTAAGAACCCCGTTAAGCTGCCAGCCGGTGTCGAAGTCAAATTCGCAGGCCAACAGCTTTCGGTGAAGGGTGCCAAGGGCACTCTTGAACTGAACATCCATTCGTCCGTTGAGATCGTTGAAGAAGCTGGTGAGCTGCGTTTCGCTGCTCGCAATGGCGATCAACAAACTCGCGCAATGGCCGGTACCACGCGTGCGTTGGTAAACAACATGGTCCAAGGCGTAAGCCAAGGCTTCGAGCGTAAGCTCCAGCTGGTCGGTGTTGGTTACAAAGCGCAAGCAAAAGGCACGGTTCTGAACCTTGCCCTTGGCTTCTCGCACCCAGTGGATTACGAACTGCCGGAAGGCATCACCGCTGAGACCCCTAGCCAAACCGATATCCTGATCAAGGGCATCGATAAGCAGCTGGTAGGTCAGGTGGCCGCTGAGATCCGCGACTTCCGTCCACCAGAGCCGTACAAAGGCAAAGGTGTGCGCTACGCGGACGAAGTCGTCCGTCGTAAAGAAGCCAAGAAGAAGTAGGGCATAGCAAATGACCGACAAAAAAGTTACTCGACTGCGTCGCGCTCGCAAAGCACGCCTGAAAATGCACGAACTCGAAGTCGTGCGTCTCTGCGTGTATCGCTCGTCGCAGCACATCTACGCCCAGGTCATCTCGGCCGACGGCAACCAAGTCCTGGCAAGCGCCTCGACTTTGGATAAAGAACTGCGTGATGGTGCCACCGGCAACATCGACGCGGCCACTAAGGTTGGCCAGCTGGTCGCTACGCGTGCTAAGGCCGCTGGCGTCTCGCAAGTGGCTTTCGACCGCTCTGGCTTCAAGTACCACGGCCGCGTTAAAGCGCTGGCTGATGCTGCTCGTGAAGCTGGGCTGGAGTTCTAAGTTATGTCAAATAACGACCAAAAGCGCGACGAAGGCTACATTGAGAAGCTGGTTCAAGTTAACCGCGTAGCCAAAACCGTTAAAGGCGGCCGTATCTTCACTTTCACCGCGTTGACCGTGGTAGGTGATGGTAAAGGGCGTGTTGGCTTCGGCCGTGGCAAGTCACGTGAAGTGCCTGCCGCGATCCAGAAGGCAATGGAAGCTGCTCGTCGCAACATGATCCAGGTTGATCTGAACGGCACCACTCTGCAGTACGCAATGAAGTCCGCTCACGGCGCTTCGAAGGTGTACATGCAGCCTGCTTCTGAAGGTACCGGTATCATCGCTGGCGGCGCTATGCGTGCTGTCCTCGAAGTTGCTGGCGTTCAGAACGTTCTGGCCAAGTGCTACGGCTCGACTAACCCGGTAAACGTGGTTCACGCCACTTTCAAAGGTTTGAAAGCTATGCAATCTCCTGAGTCCATCGCTGCCAAGCGTGGTCTGACTGTCAAGGAGATCTTCTGATCATGGCTACCGTTAAAGTAACGCTGATCAAAAGCATGACCGGCCGCATCCCTAACCACAAATTGTGCGTTAAAGGTCTGGGTCTGCGTCGCATCGGTCACACTGTAGAAGTCCAGGATACTCCCGAGAATCGCGGGATGATCAACAAGGCTTACTACATGCTGCGTGTAGAGGGTTAATCGATGAAACTCAATGATCTGAGTCCAGCGCCGGGTTCCCGTCGCGAAAAGCATCGTCCGGGCCGTGGTATCGGTAGCGGTTTGGGTAAGACTGGTGGCCGTGGCCACAAAGGTCAAACCTCCCGCTCCGGTGGCACCATCGCTCCAGGCTTTGAAGGCGGTCAACAGCCGCTGCATCGTCGCCTGCCTAAGTTCGGTTTCGTATCCCTGAAAGCCATGGATCGCGCAGAAGTGCGTCTGTCCGAGCTGGCTAAAGTGGAAGGCGACATCGTTACTGTGCAGACCCTGAAAGATGCCAACGTGATTAACGTCAACGTACAGCGTGTGAAAATCATGCTGTCCGGTGAAGTGACTCGCGCTGTCACTATCGGCAAGGGAATCGGCGCCACCAAAGGTGCGCGTTCGGCTATCGAAGCAGCTGGCGGCAAGTTCGAGGAATAAATGGCTAAGCAAGGTGCTCTCTCAGCGCTCGGCAAAGGCGGTATGTCTGAACTTTGGGCTCGTCTGCGTTTTCTGTTCCTGGCGATTATCGTCTACCGAATAGGCGCACACATCCCGGTTCCAGGTATCAACCCGGACCGACTCGCAGACCTGTTTCGACAGAATGAGGGGACCATTCTTAGCTTGTTCAACATGTTTTCCGGCGGCGCGCTGGAGCGGATGAGTATCTTTGCACTGGGGATCATGCCGTACATCTCGGCATCGATCATCATGCAATTGATGACCGCCGTCAGCCCGCAGTTGGAGCAGTTGAAGAAGGAAGGTGAGGCTGGCCGTCGCAAGATTAGCCAGTACACCCGCTACGGCACTGTCATCCTCGCCCTTGTTCAGGCTATCGGCATGTCCGTTGGTCTGGCCGGGCAGGGTGTTGCGTTCACTGGTGACTTTGGCTTCCATTTCGTCGCGGTATCCACGTTTGTGCTGGTGCGATGTTCATGATGTGGCTGGGTGAGCAGATTACTGAACGTGGTGTTGGTAACGGTATCTCGATGTTGATTTTCGCAGGTATCGTCGCCGGTCTTCCGAGAGCAATCGGGCAGTCTTTCGAGTCTGCACGTCAGGGTGATATCAATATCTTCGCCCTGGTTGCCATCGGTTTGCTGGCAGTAGCGATTATCGGTTTTGTGGTGTTCATTGAGCGTGGCCAGCGTCGTATTGCTGTTCACTACGCCAAGCGTCAGCAGGGCCGTAAGGTCTTTGCTGCGCAGACCAGCCACTTGCCGCTGAAAGTGAATATGGCCGGTGTGATTCCGGCAATTTTCGCGAGCAGCATTTTGCTGTTTCCGGCTTCGTTGGGTACCTGGTTTGGTCAGTCTGAAAATATGGGCTGGCTGCAGGACCTCTCTCAGTCGATCGCTCCTGGTCAGCCGTTGAATATTCTGCTGTTTAGTGCAGGGATTATTTTCTTCTGCTTCTTCTATACGGCGTTGATGTTCAATCCGAAAGACGTAGCGGAAAACCTGAAGAAGTCCGGTGCCTTTATTCCGGGTATCCGTCCAGGTGAGCAGTCTGCACGCTACATTGATGGCGTTCTGACCCGTTTGACCCTGTTCGGTGCTCTATATATGACGGCCGTGTGCTTGCTTCCCCAGTTCCTGGTGGTTGCAGCAAACGTTCCGTTCTACCTTGGCGGGACCTCGTTGCTGATCGTGGTCGTGGTTGTGATGGACTTCATGTCCCAAGTACAATCGCACCTCGTTTCGCACCAGTACGAATCCCTGATGAAGAAAGCCAACCTGAAGGGCTACGGCAGCGGCATGTTGCGCTGAGTACCCCATAAGGTTCGAGGAGTTGGTGATGAAAGTTCGTGCATCGGTGAAAAAGCTGTGCCGTAACTGCAAGATTATTCGCCGCGAAGGTGTTGTTCGAGTAATTTGCAGCGCGGAACCGCGTCACAAACAGCGCCAAGGCTGAGTGTGATCCGCTTGAAGCCCGGCAGCTAGTGCGCTGCCGGGTTGATTATTTGTTATTACAGCGATATTATCTCGCGCCCTATTTCTTGGCTTCCGGGGCGTAGGTAGCTGTCAATTGGAGTCCCACTGAATGGCCCGTATTGCAGGCGTTAACATTCCAGATAACAAGCACACTGTTATCTCGCTGACCTACATCTATGGTGTTGGTCGCACTACTGCGCAGAAAATTTGCGCAGATACTGGGGTAAACCCAGCCGCAAAGATTAAAGATCTGAGCGACGAGCAGATTGAGCTGTTGCGTGGCGAAGTGGCGAAGTTCACCACTGAAGGTGACCTGCGTCGCGAAATCAACATGAAAATCAAGCGTTTGATGGACCTCGGTTGCTACCGTGGTCTGCGTCATCGTCGTGGTCTTCCAGTGCGCGGTCAGCGTACCAAGACTAACGCGCGTACCCGTAAAGGTCCGCGTAAGCCGATCCGCAAGTAATCGCCCACGCGAATCGACAGGAAAATTATCATGGCAAAACCTGCTGCTCGTCCTCGTAAAAAAGTTAAAAAGACAGTGGTTGATGGCATCGCCCACATCCATGCGTCTTTTAACAACACAATCGTGACCATCACCGACCGTCAAGGTAACGCGCTTTCTTGGGCTACCTCCGGTGGTTCGGGTTTCCGCGGTTCCCGCAAGTCCACCCCGTTTGCTGCTCAAGTAGCTGCTGAACGTGCTGGTCAAGCTGCGCTGGAATACGGCCTGAAAAACCTCGACGTTAACGTCAAAGGTCCAGGTCCAGGTCGTGAGTCTGCTGTCCGTGCTTTGAACGGCTGTGGCTATAAGATCGCCAGCATCACCGACGTGACGCCAATCCCGCACAACGGGTGCCGTCCGCCGAAGAAGCGCCGCGTGTAATCCAGGAGATTGTAAAGAATGGCTCGTTACATTGGTCCAAAATGCAAACTCGCTCGTCGCGAAGGCACCGATCTCTTTCTGAAGAGCGGCGTGCGCGCGATCGAATCGAAGTGCAACATTGAAGCAGCACCTGGTATCCACGGCCAACGCCGCGGTCGCCAGTCCGATTACGGCACCCAACTGCGTGAAAAGCAGAAGGTCCGTCGTATCTACGGCGTTCTCGAGCGTCAGTTCAGCGGCTACTACAAAGAAGCTGCTGGCAAGAAAGGTGCAACCGGTGAAAACCTGCTGCAACTGCTCGAATGCCGTCTGGACAACGTTGTATACCGTATGGGCTTCGGTTCGACTCGTGCCGAATCCCGTCAGCTGGTATCGCACAAGTCGATCAGCGTTAACGGTCAGACCGTAAACGTTCCGTCCTACCAGGTTCGTGCTGGTGACGTGGTCGCAGTTCGCGAGAAAGCTAAAAACCAACTTCGCATTGTCCAAGCTCTCGATCTGTGTGCCCAACGTGGCCGCGTAGAATGGGTAGAAGTAGACACTGAGAAGAAGTCGGGCGTTTTCAAGAACGTTCCAGCTCGCAGTGATCTGTCCGCCGACATCAACGAAAGCCTGATTGTCGAGCTCTACTCCAAGTAAGGGCTAGAAAATAGGTGCATCCATGCAGATTTCGGTAAATGAGTTCCTGACACCCCGCCACATTGATGTGCAGGTTGTCAGTCCAACCCGCGCCAAGATCACTCTCGAGCCTCTCGAGCGTGGTTTTGGCCACACCCTGGGCAACGCGCTGCGCCGCATCCTGTTGTCCTCAATGCCCGGCTGTGCAGTAGTCGAGGCCGAGATTGACGGTGTGCTCCACGAGTACAGCGCCATCGAAGGTGTACAGGAAGACGTAATTGAAATCCTGTTGAACCTTAAAGGTCTGGCTATCAAGCTGCACGGCCGTGACGAAGTTACGCTGACCTTGTCGAAGAAGGGTTCGGGGGTGGTTACCGCTGCCGATATTCAGCTGGATCATGATGTCGAGATCGTTAACCCCGATCACGTAATCGCTAACCTGGCGTCTAACGGCGCCCTGAACATGAAGCTCACCGTAGCTCGTGGTCGTGGTTATGAACCGGCCGACTCGCGTCAGAGCGATGAAGACGAAAGCCGCAGCATTGGTCGCTTGCAGCTTGACTCTTCGTTCAGCCCGGTTCGCCGTATCGCATACGTGGTGGAAAACGCCCGTGTCGAACAGCGTACTAACCTGGACAAGCTGGTTATTGATCTGGAAACCAACGGTACTCTGGATCCTGAAGAGGCTATCCGCCGCGCTGCAACCATTCTGCAACAGCAGTTGGCTGCGTTCGTCGACCTCAAAGGTGACAGCGAACCAGTGGTAATCGAGCAGGAAGACGAGATCGATCCGATCCTGCTTCGCCCGGTTGACGATCTGGAACTGACTGTACGTTCGGCTAACTGCCTTAAGGCGGAAAACATTTACTACATCGGCGACCTGATTCAGCGTACCGAAGTAGAACTGTTGAAGACTCCGAACCTGGGCAAGAAATCCTTGACTGAAATCAAGGACGTTCTGGCCTCCCGCGGTCTGTCCCTCGGCATGCGCCTCGACAACTGGCCGCCTGCAAGTCTTAAGAAGGACGACAAGGCGACTGCCTGATCGTCGTAATCACCGAACGTGAGTTTGGTAAGGAATGAACCATGCGTCATCGTAAAAGTGGTCGTCACCTGAGCCGTACCAGCTCGCACCGCAAGGCCATGTTCCAAAACATGGCGGTGTCGCTGTTCGAGCACGAGCTGATCAAAACTACACTGCCGAAAGCTAAAGAACTGCGTCGCGTTGCTGAGCCGCTGATCACTTTGGCCAAGACAGACAGCCTGGCTAACCGCCGTCTGGCTTTCGACCGTACTCGTTCGAAAGCTATCGTTGGTAAGCTCTTCAACGACCTGGGCAAGCGTTACGCTACCCGTGAGGGTGGCTACCTGCGCATCCTCAAGTGCGGTTTCCGCGCTGGCGACAACGCGCCTATGGCGTACGTCGAGTTGGTTGATCGTGCTACTGCCGGCGAAGCTGTAAGCGCCGAGTAAGACGACAAGCTGCAACGAAGAACCGGGCCTAGCGCCCGGTTTTTTGTGCGCGTAACAAAAGCGTGATTTGTATAAGCTTCCTCAGATAGGCATCGGCACTATAGGAACTGGGATTGTTGGTAGTTATTTTCTATTGAAGCCTGCAATTTAATGAATTTGTAGGCGTCATGTTAATCGTCAATACTCCCCACCAAGCCGATTAGCCGGCAGTTCCAAGCCCGACCTGAGGAAAATTGAGCATGAGCCAAAATAAAATCCTTACTACCGCCAGCGGTGCACCCGTTGCGGATAACCAGAATTCCCGTTCCGCCGGTCCGCGCGGCCCCTTGTTGCTCGACGATTTCCACCTGATCGAGAAGCTGGCCCACTTCAACCGTGAAAATATCCCGGAGCGTCGGGTACACGCCAAAGGCTCGGGTGCCTACGGTACATTCACCGTCACCCAAGACATTACCCAGTACACCAGCGCCAAACTGTTTGGCGCTGTTGGCAAACAAACGCCGACCTTCCTGCGGTTCTCCACGGTGGGCGGTGAGCGCGGTTCGGCGGATACCGAGCGCGACCCACGTGGCTTCGCTTTGAAGTTCTACACCGAAGAGGGTAACTGGGACATCGTGGGTAACAACACACCGGTGTTCTTCATCCGCGACCCGTTGAAGTTTCCTGATTTCATCCACACCCAAAAGCGTTTGCCGCAAAGCAATCTGAAAAGCGCACAGATGATGTGGGACTTCTGGTCGCACTCCCCAGAGGCGCTGCACCAGGTCACCATTCTGTTTTCGGATCGTGGCATTCCAGACGGTTATCGTCACATGCACGGCTTCGGTAGCCACACTTACAGCCTGATCAATGCCAAGGGCGAGCGTCACTGGGTGAAGTGGCACTACAAGACCAAACAGGGCATCAAGAACCTCGCGCCGGCTGAGGCTGCACGTCTTGCGGGTACCGATCCTGATTACGCCCAGCGCGACCTGTTCGGGGCGATCGAGCATGGGGATTTCCCAAAATGGCGCGTCTGCATCCAGATCATGACCGAAGCCCAGGCCAACGCTCACTATGAGAACCCTTTCGACGTGACCAAAACCTGGTCGCAGAAGGAATTCCCGTTGATCGAAGTCGGCGAGTTGGAGCTCAACCGCAACCCGCAAAACTACTTCGCTGAAGTGGAACAAGCTGCATTTGGCCCGAGCAATATGGTTCCTGGCGTGGGTCTGTCGCCTGACCGCATGCTGCAAGGTCGCGTCTTCGCCTACGCCGATGCCCACCGCTATCGTGTTGGCACCAACCACCAGCAACTGCCGGTGAATGCCCCGCTTAGCCCAGTGAACAGCTACCAGCGCGACGGTTCCATGGCATTTGGCAGCAACGGTGGTGCAACGCCCAACTACGAGCCAAACAGCTACGCCGATGCACCGAAGCAAGCTCCACAGTATGCCGAGCCTGCCTTGGCCCTGAGCGGCGCCGCTGATCGTTACGATCACCGCGAAGACACTGATTACTACAGCCACGCCGGTGCGCTGTTCCGTCTGATGAACGATGAGCAGAAAGCCCTGCTCACCAATAACATCGCCGGTGCGATGGGTGGGGTTTCCAGCGATGTGGTCCAGCGTCAGTTGCGCACTTCTACAAGGCCGATCCTGCGTACGGAGAAGCAATCGCAAAGGCGTTGGGTGTATCGCTTAACTGACTCTAAACGATAAGTAGAACCGCCCTCATTTGGGCGGTTTTTGCGTTATTTCAGCTACTTTTCTCCGGAAATGTTCGCTTTTCTGCCGTTAGTCCCGTGACCTCAGAGTCAGCATGGTTCAAACTACAGACTTTCAAGCAGGGAGATGTAGGGCGATGCAAGGTCACCCCGACGTAATCGATTACCTCAACACGTTGCTGACGGGCGAACTGGCAGCTCGTGACCAATATTTCATCCATTCGCGTATGTACGAAGACTGGGGCTTTACCGAGCTCTACGAGCGTATCAACCACGAAATGGAAGAAGAGGCGCAGCATGCCGATGCGCTGATGCGTCGTATCCTGATGCTCGAAGGCACGCCGCGTATGCGTCCCGACGATCTGGATGTGGGCACCACAGTGCCTGACATGCTCGCTGCTGATCTTCGCCTTGAGTACAAGGTACGTGCCGCACTCTGCAAGGGCATTGAGCTCTGCGAGCAGCACAATGACTATGTCACCCGGGAAATCCTGCGTGTACAGTTGAATGACACCGAAGAAGATCACACTTACTGGCTGGAAAAGCAGTTGGGCCTGATCAAGCTGATTGGTCTGGAGAACTACCTGCAATCGCAGTTCTGACCACCCGCTACGAAAAAGCCCCTGTCGCCGTGAGGTGACAGGGGCTTTTTCATGGGCCTGGGAATCAGGCCGATCGCGAGCAAGCAATGGTTTCAAGTAATAACCGGTGTGCGATTGCGGCATCTCGGAGACCTGCTCCGGCGTGCCCACCGCAATGATCTGGCCACCCTTGGAGCCACCTTCCGGCCCCAGGTCAACCAGCCAGTCGGCCGTCTTGATCACATCCAGGTTGTGCTCGATGACCACCACTGTGTTGCCGTGGTCGCGCAGTCGATGCAGCACGTCCAGCAATTGCTGGATATCCGCAAAGTGCAGCCCGGTGGTGGGCTCATCGAGGATATACAGAGTCTTGCCGGTATCGCGTTTGGACAGCTCACGGGATAGCTTCACCCGTTGCGCCTCACCACCAGACAACGTGGTCGCCGATTGCCCCAGCTTGATATATGACAGGCCCACGTCCATCAGCGTCTGCAGCTTGCGCGCCAGCGCCGGGACCGCGTCGAAGAACTCGCGAGCTTCCTCGATCGTCATCTCCAGGGTCTCGTGGATGCTCTTGCCCTTGTACTTGATCTCCAGGGTTTCGCGGTTATAGCGCTTGCTCTTGCACACATCGCACGGCACGTAGATGTCCGGCAGGAAGTGCATCTCCACCTTGATCAGGCCATCGCCCTGACACGCTTCGCATCGCCCACCCTTGACGTTGAACGAGAACCGGCCAGGCCCGTACCCACGAGAGCGGGACTCCGGCACACCGGCGAACAGTTCGCGAATCGGTGTGAACAAGCCGGTGTAGGTCGCCGGGTTGGAACGTGGGGTCCGGCCAATCGGGCTCTGGTCGATATCGACTACCTTGTCCAGATGCTCCAGGCCCTTGATGCTATCGTGCGCCGCCGCTTCCAGGGTGGTCGCGCCGTTGAGGGCGGTTGCACTCAATGGAAACAGCGTGTTGTTGATCAGTGTCGATTTACCCGACCCCGACACACCGGTCACGCACGTCAGCAGGCCCAGCGGAATCTCCAGGTCAACATTGCGCAGGTTGTTGCCGCGCGCGCCCTTGAGGTGCAACGCCATCTTCTTGTTGCGTGGCGTACGCTTGGCCGGCACTTCAATTTTCACACGACCGGACAGGTACTTGCCGGTCAACGAATCCGGATGCGCCATCACCTCGGCGGGGGTGCCCTCGGCGACAATGTGTCCACCATGCACGCCAGCGCCCGGGCCGATATCGACCACATAATCCGCCAGGCGGATCGCGTCTTCATCGTGCTCGACCACGATCACGGTGTTGCCGATATCCCGCAAATGTTTGAGCGTGCCGAGGAGTCGATCATTGTCGCGTTGGTGCAAGCCGATCGACGGCTCATCGAGGATGTACAGCACGCCGACCAAGCCGGCACCAATCTGGCTGGCCAGGCGAATACGCTGTGCTTCGCCGCCGGACAGGGTATCGGCACTGCGATCCAGCGATAGGTAGTCCAGGCCCACGTTCACCAGGAACTGCAGGCGCTCGCGAATTTCCTTGAGGATCTTGTCGGCAATTTCCCCGCGACGTCCGGTCAGCTTGAGAACACCGAAGTATTCGCAGGCATCGCCAATCGGCAGGTTGGTCACTGCCGGCAAGGTTTTCTCTCCCACCCACACATGCCGTGCCTCGCGACGCAGGCGAGTACCCCGGCAATCCGGGCAGGGCTGGGTGCTGAGGAATTTTGCCAACTCTTCGCGCACGCTGGCCGATTCCGTTTCGCGGTAACGCCGTTCCAGGTTCGGCACGATGCCTTCGAACGGGTGCGAGCGTTTGACGATATCGCCGCGGTCGTTCAGGTATTTGAAGTCGACGTTCTGCGAGCCGCTGCCGTTGAGAATAACCTTCTGCTGATCCGCCGGCAGTTGGTTGAACGGCACTTCGAGGCTGAACTTATAGTGGGACGCCAACGATCCCAGCATCTGGAAATAATAGACGTTGCGCCTGTCCCAGCCACGTATCGCGCCCTCCGCCAACGTCAGCTCACCGTTAACCAGACGCTTGATGTCGAAGAACTGCTTCACCCCCAGGCCATCGCAGGTCGGGCAGGCACCTGCCGGGTTGTTGAAGGAAAACAGCTTGGGTTCCAGCTCGCTGATGGCATGGCCACAGATCGGGCAGGCAAAGCGCGCGGAGAAGATGATCTCTTCGCCGGGCTCGTCGTCCATCGGTGCTACCAGGGCAATGCCGTCCGCCAGCTTCAACGCGGTCTCGAACGATTCCGCCAGGCGCTGCTGCAGGTCGGCGCGCACTTTGAAGCGGTCGACCACGACATCAATGGAGTGCTTCTTCTGCTTGTCGAGCTTCGGCGCCTCGTCCAGTTCATACAGTTTGCCGTTGATCCGCGCGCGCACAAAACCCTGGGCACGCAGCTCTTCGAAGACCGAAAGGTGTTCGCCCTTGCGCTCGCGAATCACCGGTGCCAGCAGCATCAGCTTGGCGCCTTCAGGCTGGGCCAGCACCAGGTCGACCATCTGACTGACGGTCTGGGCTTCCAGCGGAATGTCGTGGTCCGGGCAACGCGGGATACCGACCCGCGCATACAGCAGGCGCAGGTAGTCGTAGATTTCGGTAATGGTGCCCACGGTGGACCGCGGGTTATGGGAGGTCGACTTCTGCTCGATGGAAATCGCCGGCGACAGGCCTTCGATGGTGTCGACGTCGGGCTTTTCCATCATCGACAGGAACTGGCGGGCATAGGCCGACAGCGATTCCACATAGCGACGCTGACCTTCGGCATACAGCGTGTCGAATGCCAGGGACGATTTGCCGGAGCCGGACAGGCCGGTGATGACGATCAGTTTGTCCCGCGGCAGGGTCAGGTCGATATTCTTCAGGTTGTGGGTTCTAGCCCCACGAATCAGGATCTTGTCCAAGATGGCCTCGCACGGCGGGCTTAAATAATGCGGGAGTATACGACGGAAGACTGGATGAATATACACTGTCAAAGTGCCGGGTGCAGCCTTACATGAAAGCTGCGCGGCAAAGCGCCGCATATACCCTCTCAATCGATGGGACTGGTAGAATCGCCGCCGGTTCACACGAGGTTTTTCCATGCACGATCCCCACAGCGAACGCATGAGTAGCGGCGAGACCCGAGCGGCAAGCGGTCTGGCCCTGGTGTTCGCCTTCCGTATGCTCGGCATGTTCATGGTGTTGCCGGTGCTGGCGACCTATGGCATGGACCTCGCAGGCGCGACCCCGGCACTGATCGGCCTGGCGATTGGCGCCTATGGCCTGACCCAGGCGATTTTTCAGATTCCGTTCGGGATCATTTCCGACCGCATTGGGCGGCGCCCGGTGATCTACCTGGGGCTGATCGTGTTCGCCCTCGGCAGCGTGCTCGCCGCTCAGGCCGATTCGATCTGGGGCGTGATCGCCGGACGTATCCTGCAAGGTGCCGGCGCAATTTCTGCTGCAGTGATGGCGCTGTTGTCGGACCTGACCCGTGAACAGCACCGTACCAAGGCCATGGCCATGATCGGCATGACCATCGGCCTGTCGTTTGCGGTGGCCATGGTGGTCGGCCCGCTGCTGACGCGCGCGTTCGGCTTGCATGGCTTGTTCCTCGCCACCGGCGGCATGGCGCTGATCGGTATTCTGATCGTGGCCTTCATGGTGCCGCGTTCCACCGGCACCTTGCAGCATCGCGAGTCCGGTGTGGCGCGCAAGGCGCTGTTGCCGACGCTCAAGCACCCCGACCTGCTGCGCCTCGATTTAGGTATCTTCGTATTACACGCGATGCTCATGTGCAGCTTCGTCGCCTTGCCCCTGGCGCTGGTACAAAAAGCCGGTCTGCCCAAGGAACAGCACTGGTGGGTCTACCTTACCGCGCTATTGATTTCGTTCTTCGCCATGATCCCGTTCATCATCTATGGCGAGAAAAAACGCAAAATGAAACGAGTTTTGCTGGGCGCCGTCGCTACATTGATGCTCACTGAACTATTCTTCTGGCAGTTCGGCGACAACTTGCGGGCGCTGGTGATCGGCACGGTGGTGTTCTTCACCGCGTTCAACCTGCTGGAGGCTTCGCTGCCTTCGCTGATCAGTAAAGTTTCACCGGCCGGTGGCAAGGGCACGGCGATGGGGGTGTATTCCACCAGCCAGTTCCTGGGCTCCGCACTGGGCGGCATCATGGGTGGCTGGATGTTCCAGCATGGCGGTTTGTCGGTTGTGTTCCTGGGATGCGCAGGTCTGGCTGCCCTCTGGCTCGCCTTTGCTGTTACCATGCGCGAACCTCCCTATGTGACGAGTCTGCGCTTGCCGTTATCGCCCGAAGCGATTCGCGAAGCTGGCTTGGCCGAGCGCCTCAAGGCCGTCGCTGGGGTTACCGATGCCGTGGTTGTTGCTGAAGAAGCCGCCATCTACATCAAATTGGACACCGAATTATTGGATCGCGCGACGCTCGAGCAACTGGTCAACCCAGTGCCGACAGCGCGCCCAGCTTAGGAGAACGTTATGGCCCGTGGGGTTAACAAAGTCATATTGGTCGGTACGTGCGGCCAGGATCCCGAAGTTCGCTACTTGCCCAACGGTAACGCCGTGACCAACCTGAGTCTGGCGACCAGCGAACAGTGGACCGACAAGCAGACCGGCCAGAAGGTCGAGAAGACCGAATGGCACCGTGTGTCGATGTTCGGCAAGGTTGCAGAGATCGCCGGTGAGTACCTGCGCAAAGGTTCACAGGTCTACATCGAAGGCAAACTGCAAACCCGCGAGTGGGAAAAAGACGGCATCAAGCGTTACACCACCGAAATCGTGGTCGACATGCAAGGCACCATGCAACTGCTGGGCGGCCGTCCACAGGGCGACCAACAGGGGCAGGGCGGCATGTCCAACTCGGCACCGCGTCCACAACAGTCGCGTCCACAGCCAAGCCAGCAGCCACAGCGTGAATCGCGTCCAGCGCCACAGCAGGCTGCACCGCAGCCGGCTCAGGATTTCGACAGCTTTGATGACGATATTCCGTTCTAAAAGCCGCTTTCAGCACCATACCCATAAAAAAGCGAAGCCATTAATCTGGCTTCGCTTTTTTTATGGCCACAGATTTTTGTGAAGTTAACAACTGCGTGCCTGATCAGCTCGTATGCTGCAGCAGCGGATACAGCGAAATCACCAGCAACGCCGCCATGCCGAAATTGAACACGCGCAGCCAACGCGGGTTGCGCAGCACGTTGCGCAGTACACTGCCGAACCCCGCCCATACCCCCACGCTTGGGGCGTTGATCAGAGCGAACACCGTAGCGATGATCACCACGTTCATGGTGTAGCCCTGCAAGGGTGTGTAGGTGCTGATCGCACCAATTGCCATGACCCACGCCTTGGGATTGACCCACTGAAACGCCGCTGCGCCCCAGAACCCCAGGGGCTTGCCTTTACCTTCGGTGTCTTCTGATGCCGGGCCGGAACGGGCGATGTTCCATGCCAGGTACAGCAAGTAAGCCGCGCCCGCATAGCGCAGCACGGTGTAAAGCACCGGATAGGCGGTAAAGGCTGCACCCAGCCCAAGCCCCACGGCCAATACCAGCACCAGGAACCCGGAGCTGATACCCAGGATGTGCGGGATGGTGCGCTGGAAGCCAAAGTTGACGCCCGAGGCCAACAGCATGGCGTTATTGGGGCCAGGGGTGACGGAAGTGACGAACGCAAACAAAGCAAACGCCAGCATTAAATCAAACGACAAGGACATGGATATTTCCTGGAAACGGGCCTTGGTGCCTTACCTGCCACCCGGACAGCGAGGGATACAGGTGCAGTGTGGCCACTTGTAGTTGGAGTCAGAACAACGAACTCAGAAAACCAATGGCAACCATCGAGTAGAACGCTGCACAAATCAGCCCGAAGGACTTGCGCGTCCGGGTGAAAAACGGTTCTGCCGAATGGGCGGAAAACGCTAAGGCGTAGGTGCAGAAAATCAGCAAACCCAATAGCGCACAGGCCGCCACCAGCACGAAACTGGCCCAGGCCGGCGCGTTGACGCTCAGGCCCACGGTGGTCACCGTGAACCAGGTCAAGGCGGCCTTGGGGTTGGTCAGGTGAATGCCCAACCCCTGCAAATAGAAGCCCAGGTTGCGTGTCTGCTTTTCCCGTACTTTGGCTACCGTCGTGGCGTTGTGCGCCAGCGCACTGCGCACCGACTTCCAGGCCAGGAAAAACAGATAGCAGGCGCCTAACACCTTTAACCACAAGATGATCTGGGTGTTGGACATCAACAACGCCGACACGCCTGCGGCGGTCATCGCGCCCCAGCACAACGACCCGGAAATCACCCCGGCCGCCAACGCCAGGCCCGGTGTGCGCCCGTAGTTCAAGGAGGTGTTGGCGATGGCCAGGTTGCCCGGGCCAGGGCTGGCGGTGCCGATCACGTAGACCCCCAGTGCCGCTGCAAAACTCGAAAACTCAAACATAGATGCACTCATACCCGTCGCGCCAGCGCGCAGTGAGCACTTCAAGCCACCCGTGGCTTGAAGTGACGGCCAAGAAAAAGCTATTTGAAGCAACGATGATCCGGCTCCTGGGCGCGGATCTTCTCCATCCAGGGCTTGAGTTCCGATTGCTTGTACAGGCGCTCGCCCCAATTCTCCGGCGAGACCGGCAGTGGCCGTCCCAGCAGAATGTAGTCGGTGAGCAGGTGGATGAACTGCTGCAGGCAATAGGCACCTACGTGCAGGCGCAACGATGAAGCCGTCTCGGCGGGTGCGACGTTGAAGCGCGCCACATTGATGATCTGCCCGCTGTCCACCGAAGGGGCCAGGTGATGGCAGGTCGAGCCGTAGGTTTCATCGTTGTAGTAGATCGCGTAATGCTGGCTGCCCAGGCCCCGGTACTTGGGCGGTGCCGGGTGCAGATTGATCGCGCCTTTGCGGGCATTCTTGTAGATGCTCGGCGGGAAAATGAAGTCGCCACGGTAGGAGATGATCCAATCGCCTTCCCAGTTATCCAGGTGATAAGGATAGGGATCGCCCGGGTCCCAGCAAAACACCTCAAGGTTGGAGAATACGGTCTTGGCGAATTCCACTCCGTGATCGCACCAGTCCATGGTGCACACCGACAGCAGGACCTTGTCCTTGCATGGCTCGATTGTCTGCATCTTCACTTCTCCATTTCCAGGTAATGTGGGTGACAACGCCCGTCCCCCGCCAAGCCCGCGCTGTCGCTAGTACGCGACAGCCCTGACCACTGCGTTGAAGCGCTCGACCATTTGCCCCAGCTCCCCTTCGCTGGTGATAAACGGCGGTGCAAACAGCACATGATTGCCGTGCGTTCCCTGCACGGTGCCGCTGCCGGGATAGATCAACAGGCCGCGCTGCAGCGCCTCTTGCTTGAGGGCCGCGGCATACGCGCCGCCGCCCTTGAACGGCGCCTTGGTGGCGCGGCTCTCGACAAACTCGACGCCCACGAACAGCCCGCGCCCGCGCACATCACCGACGATATCCAGGTCAGCCAGGCTTTCCCTGAGCCAGGCGCGCAATTGCTCACCGCGTTGGCGCACTTGCGCCAGCAGGTCTTCGTCCTCGATGACTTGTTGCACTTCCAAGGCAATGGCACAGGCCAGCGGATGGTTGACGTGGGTCTGGCCATTGCCCAGCACGCCTGAACCACGGGCCATTACCGAGTGCACCCGGTCGCTTATCAACAGCGCCGAGATCGGCATGTAGCCCGCCGCCAGGCCTTTGCCGACCGCGACCATGTCCGGCACGATGCCGTCGTCGGCGTAGGCGAACAGCTGCCCGGTACGCCCCATGCCGGCCATCACCTCATCGAGGATCAGCAGCACATCGTGACGCTCGCACACGGCCTTGATCTTGCGAAAGTAACCGGGCACCGCAGGCACCGCGCCATTGGTGGAGCCCACCACGGTCTCGGCAAAGAACGCCGCGACGTTTTCACTGCCCAGGCTGCGAATTTTGGCGTCCAGTTCATCGGCCAGGCGCGTGGCGTATTGCTCTTCGCTTTCGTCGGGCCGTTGATCACGGTAGGCGTAGCATGGCGAGACGAACTCGGCCGCCGCGAACAGTTGACCAAACACCGATTGGCGCTGCGGGTTGCCGGAGATGCTCAAGGTGCCCAGGGTGCTGCCGTGGTAGCTCTGCCGGCGGGAAATGAACAACGACTTTTCAGGCAAGCCGCGCTCGCATTGGTACTGGTAAGCGATTTTCATCGCCAGCTCCATCACCTCCGAGCCGCCGGATAAAAACTGCGCACGCGCCAGGCCGCCACTGGCTGCCACCAGGCGTTCGGCCAGTTCCTCGGCGGCGGCGGTGGTAAAGCTGCCCGCGTGCGCCCACGCCAGTTTCTTTGCTTCGCGCTCGAATGCCGCTGCGATACGCGGATGGCCATGGCCCAGGCTCGACACCGCGACACCGCCGCAGGTGTCGAGGTAGCGTTTGCCCGTTGCATCCTCAAGCCACACCCCTGCGCCGCCGACCGCCAGGATCGGCGAGGTGTTGAGATTTTTGTAAATCACTTTTGACATGCGCGCGGTTCCTTGGGCGATTGGCCTTACGGGTTACTTACGGAGTGATCCCAAGCCGTCGGCGCCTGGTGAAAGCGCCGCCCGAAACGGGACGAATGAAACACCGAACGCGTCAGCCCGATGGGCAGCAACACGACGATAAACATCAAAAACGCAAGAAATCTCAGCACGGTAAAAGCTCCAAAGGGTGAAGGGGGTGAGGATCAGTCCAGCGGGATCTCGCTGCGCCAGTCAACGGCCTCGACGAAGGCCGGTTGGGCGGGGCGCTCAAGCACGTAGCGGCCCAGAACCAGCACGTCCATTTCCGTGCGCATGAAGCAGGCGTACGCTTCCTGCGGCGTGCACACGATCGGTTCGCCACGCACGTTGAACGAGGTGTTGACCAACACCGAGCAGCCGGTGCGCTCCTTGAAACTGCGCAGTAGGTAGGTGAACGGTGCGTTGTTTTCTTCAGTCACCGTTTGCACCCGCGCCGACAGGTCGACGTGGGTCACCGCCGGCAACTGCGAGCGAATATGGTTGATGCTGCCCAAGCCCCGCTCGGGGCCGCCTTCTAGCAGTGACTGCTGGGATTTAATCGAGTCGGTGACCGGCGCGACCATCAACATGTACGGGCTTTTTTCGCAGATATCGAAATAGTTGCCGGCGTCTTCGGCCAGCACGGCCGGGGCGAACGGGCGGAACGACTCGCGGTATTTGATCTTCAGGTTCATGGTGCGCTGCATCTCGGGGTTGCGCGCATCGCCGAGAATCGAACGCGCGCCCAAGGCCCGTGGGCCAAACTCCATGCGCCCCTGGAACCAACCCACCACCGCGCCGTCGGCCAGGCGACTGGCGACCTGGTCATACAGCCCGGCGTCGTCGTAGCGGGTAAAGGGGTAGTGGTTTTCCAGCAGGAACTGGGCGATTTCTTCGTCGCCAAACCCCGGCCCCAGCAGGCTGCCGCTCATGGCATCGGACTTGTTACCCTCCAGATGCGGACGACCGCTGTGCTTGACCGCAAAATCCAGCGCCGCCCCCAGGGCACAACCGGCATCGCCGCCGCCGGCTGGATCCAGATCGAATCGAAACGCCCCGAGCGGCTGAGCACACCGTTGGCCACGCAGTTCAATGCCACGCCGCCGGCCAGGCACAGGTTGCGCTCGCCGGTCTGCTTGACCGCGGCCGTGGCCAGGCCCAGTACCACTTCCTCGGTGACTTTTTGAATCGATGCGGCCAAATCGCACTCGCGCTGTGAGATCGGGCTTTCGGGCTGACGGATCGGCCCGCCGAACAGCGCCTCAAAGGCTTCGCCCACCATGCGCTCGCCGCGCAGGTACTCGAAGTACTTCATGTTCAGGGTGAACGAGCCGTCCTCGCGGATATTGATCAGTTCGTCGCGAATCTTGTCGGCGTAGATCGGCTGGCCATACGGCGCCAGGCCCATCAGCTTGTACTCGCCGGAGTCGACCTTGAACCCGCAATAGTAGGTCATGGCTGAATACAGCAAGCCCACGGAATGGGGGTAGGAGATCGAGTTTTTCAGTTCAAGTTGCGAACCCTGGCCGTGCCAGATGGTGGTCGAATGCCATTCGCCGATGCCGTCGATGCACAACACCGCAGCGTTCTTGAACGGCGAGGGGTAAAACGCCGCCGCCGCGTGGGAACGGTGATGCTGGGAGGCCTGGGTGCGTGGCGCCTTGCCCCGGCCCATGATCTCAAGTTGCTCGTCGACGAACTTGAGCACGTTCCACTTCCAGCGAATCCATTCCGGCATCGCATTGATGAACGTACGTGCGCCGCCGATGCCACCGCTGGCAAACGAGGAAATCACCCGGGAGAATTTTTCCTGGGGGTCTTCGTAGTAAACCACTGCCTGCAGGTCAGCCAGGGTGATGCCCTCGGCGTCCAGGCAGTAGGCAATCGCCTGGGCCGGGAACGCCGGGTCGTGGCGCACGCGGGTGAAGCGCTCTTCCTGGGCGGCAGCGACGGGCACGCCGTCCTTGACCAAGGCCGCCGCACTGTCGTGGTAGAAGGCAGAAATCCCTAAAACATAAATAGCCATTTAACTGTGCATCCTCATCGCATTCCGCCAATCCGTGGAGTTGCCTGTGCCAGTCGATCTGCTGGCATCCGGGCAACCTTTCTCTGCGTTTCAAGACCACCATTGCGCGAATGGCAGGCTTCGTAAAACCGGGATCAAGGACACCACGAGCACCAGGCTCATGGTGATATTGAACGCCTTCAAACGTTGCGGCTGGGTCAGGAAGCGCCGCAGGTATTGCCCGAAAAACACCCAGACCATGGAGCACGGTGAACCGAACAAAAAAAACAACAGTGCAATCAGGAACACCTGCACCGTGTACGAACCCAAGGGTGACGTGTAGGCCAGCACCGCGCCCACCGCCATCACCCAGGCCTTCGGGTTGACCCACTGGAACAGCGCCGCAGCGGTGAACCCCAAAGGCTTGCCTGATTTGTCACCCAGATCGGTGGTCGGGGCACTAGCGATCTGGTACGCCAGGAACAACAGGTACAGCGCGCCGATCACCTGCAAGCCATCGTGCAGCCAGGGGTACTGGCGGAACACCGCCCCGGCCCCCAGCCCGACCGCCACCAGCATCAGTGGAAAGCCGATATTGATACCGGCCACATGGCGCAAGGTGCGACCCATGCCGAAATTGGCGCCGGACGACATCAACATCACGTTGTTCGGCCCAGGCGTGACGCAGGTGGCGATCACGAACAACACAATCGAGTAGTAGTCCAGTGCCTGCATGCTCACGTCCTGTTCAACGGTAATCTTCCAGCGTGCCGCGTCGACGAATGTCGACGGACACACAGTGGAAACCGCCGCTCAAACTGCGCGCATGGCGCATCTTCAACGGCGCCACATCGATATGGTGTTTTTCCAGGGCGCGAATCAGTGCGACCTGCTGGTCGTTGATCACCGCCAGCGACGGGTTGACCATGATGAAGTTCATGCCCTGCCAGATCGACGCGCGCGGGTACGACCAGCAGTAGCCGGTGTCCACCATGTCGGGGGCCCAGATGATGTCCCAATTCTTGAACACGTCAGGCACCTGATCCTTGCCGATGCGCTCGGGGTTCAAGACCACCAGCCCCGGGCGCACCAGGGTGATGGTGGTGTCCAGGTGCGTACCGTCGTAGAAGCCGCTGAGGGCGTGCACCCGGTATTGATCGCCGAGCACGCGCTTGAGCCACTCGTAGCCCAGGCGGTTGCCGCTGCGCGACACCAGGTAAAGAATGTCGCGGCCCATGCGCAGCACGTTGGCCGCATCGAAGATCGGCTCATCGTTGGCGATGATCGAGCCTTCACGCGGGTTGACCCGGTAGGTGCTGTCCGGCAGTTCCGGCTTGGGCGCGGAAATCCAGTTGGCGCCGCTGGCGAAGTACGCCTGCAGGTGTTCTCGGTAGGCAAACGGTTCGAAGTAACGGCTGCGTAAAGCCATCGGCGCTTCAATGATGGTCTTTCCAATCGGCAGCAGGACATCCCTGGGGCAGTAGTTGTATTCGCCGTCGGTCTTCCAGTCGGCGGTGCCGAACAGCGCGGCATGGTAGGTCTCCCTGGGCCGGCGCACGGTCACCCCGTGACCGACCAGGAAGGCCGCAAAGGCGTCCAGGTCTTCCTGGGCCTCTTCGATCAACTGTTCAGGATAGGGGCCTGACGGAATCTCGTGGGGCGAGTCGTGGTGCTCGCTGTAGTCGAGGGCAAACAGGCCCCTGTCCGGCCGAGGCACGCGCGCGCCATGGGCAACACCCACGATCATTTCCTCGAGGGGGTCCCATTCGTTATGCACTTCTACCAAAGACATAATTGTTCCTCGTGGCGTTAAGGTTCGTGGGTTTCCAGCAGCACTTCCCGCGTGATCGGCAAGTGATGCAGATAGCGACTTGACGTTGCCGTGCGTGTCGGACGCGGAAGGACATTGCCTGCGGACGAAAGACCCAATCGACGCAGCATCAAGGTCCACTTGCCCGGCAACGGCGCCAGGGACTCATAGCCCACCCGCACGCGCTGCCATTGCGCGGCGACCTGCTCGGCGCTGGTCAACGAGCGCATGTACGCATCAATTGCATCGGCGGCCCAGGCCGAGTGCCCGGTGGACACGTTATCGATGGTGTTGTGCAGATCGACGAACGCCGTGCTGAACCCGTAGTGCCGTAAAAAGCGCCGTGCCGAGCGATAGCTGCCGCCCACGCCGGATAATTCCATCGCCAGGTTCATGCCGAGGATTTCAGGCATGAACGTCACCGGCAGCTTGCCCAGGCACAGCCAATACACCGGCAGGCGGAAGGACTCCTCATACAGGCTCGGGTCTTCGGCAAATTCCCGGCTACCGGTGGGCGCCAGTTCGAAATCCATTTCCCGCAGGCCATCGCGGTAGATCTTCGGGTGATTGAGCGCCTCGATGCCGTTGCCCAATTCGTCCCAATAGGTCTGGAACAGGGTGTAGCCCACATGCGAAGACGCCAGCCCCACGTCGGTGAAGCCTTGCAGCCACGCGCCGTCGATCAGCGTCAGGGGCGCCAGTTGCAAGGTCGACTCGACGATTTCTTCACGGCTGGGCATTTGCGCCGGGTCGCTGTCATCGAACTGCTGGCCGTTCTGGTCATGCTTGTCCAGTAACCAGCCGCGCAGCACCTGGGTGCCCCATTGCTCGGGCAATTGGCGCTCGGACGTTTTCAGCGATTGGCGCGAGCGCTCCAGCCAGCGGCTCACATAGGCATGGGCGAACTTCAGGGTGGTGGGCTGCAGCGCGCGACCCTGCAGGACAAAATAGGCCTCGCGCAGGCTCTGGGGCCAGTGCCCGGTGTCGGCCGCGCTGGCTGTAGTCGGGCGGGCCGCCATGGCGCAACTGTCGATCGGCTGACGCGGCAATTGCTCAGTGGTACCCGCCTGGGGCAACCAGTCGATCCACTGGCGAATCACGCTCAAGTCCGCCTCACTGAAGATGCGGAACATGCGCCCGGTCGGCGCGACCAGGCTGGTCACCAGCAGGCTTTTTTTCGCATTGCCAGGCACGATCAGGCGGCTGCGCGACAGCACGTCCAGCAAGGGCAACGGGTCGTGCTGGGCGTCTTCAAGCCACAGCGCCAGGCTGCGGCCTTCGATCAGGTAATTCTGGTGATACACCGCGCCAACCCGGGCCAGGCGTTGCATCAAATGCGCCATGGCCTGCTGGGGTGAGGTGGCGGTCAGCGAGGCGTTATACAGTCGCGCATTCCAGCGCCGCAACGCGCCGAACAGCCAATTGGCGCCGCGCAGCAGACGGGCCTGGCGTTCTTCGCCCTGCTCGATGATCCGCTGCGCGACCCATTGGCTGATATGGCACAGCGAGACCGGTTCCAGGCCAGGGAAGGCGGCGCTCAGGTCCAGCCGTCCCAACTCCAGCGCGAGACCTTCAAGCTGTCCCATGGCTGCCCAGCCCGGGCACAGCCCGACGGCGCGCAAGGCCCAATCGACACCACAAAGTTCATCGCCGAAGGCATCGCTGCGTCGGCTCAAGGCCAGTAACAACGCGGGCAGTTCGAACGCATCGTCATTCAGGTCCGGCAGGGTCGCCAGTTGCGCCGGGGCCAAGGCGTACGTCGTCAACTGCAACTGCCCCAACAGCGCATTGAAATGATGGGCGCGGGAGGCGTTCGGGTAACCGACGCCGACGTCATGGGCGAACAATTGCATCAAGCGCAACTGTGCGGGGTCTTCAAACACCCCTGGCGCGCTCATGCCCTGCAGCCAGCAGCCCAGCACCGAGGCCAGCGGTGCCGAATAGATCGCCAGCGCCTGGGCAAAGGCGCGGGCGTTGTGCTGTTCGACCGCGGCGGCCGCGGCACCGGCATACGCCGACGCCTGCTCCAACTGCCACGCGTCGATCTGCCGCGACAGCAGCGGTAATTGCGCCGGCTCGCCGTCGTCACCCAGCAGGTTGTCGAGATACTCCGCATCCAGGAAACATTCAGGGTCGAGCGCCAAACGATACAGTTCGCGCCACCTGTCGTGTGCGGGGACCCGCGTTAAAACCGAGCCATCCATAGCCATTACCTTGCAGTGCCGCGTCAGAACATCGGATAAATGGAGGAGTCAGGCTTTTTCTTCTTTTTTCCAAACAGGCGCAGGAAAAACTTTTTGATGGATTTCATGTGCAAGTCCTTTTCAGCGAGTGACATCAAGAATGAGTTTTGAAACCAGGTCGTTGCCGGCATCGGTGAAGTGGATACGGTCGACGAACTGCCAGTCCTGCGGGGTCAATGCCTCGGCCAGCAATGGCGTGATGTCGACAAACCCCACCCCCATCGCCTGTGCCCCTTCGCGCAGGCGCTGGGCATAGGCTTCGCGCACCGAGGTTTGCAGGATGTCGCCATACACCTCGGTGAAGTTGCCGAGCTGGTCGAGCTCGGCAAACAGTTGCTCTTCCTCGGCGCTGCCGGTCTCGCGGACCCAGCCGGCCAAGGGTTGCAGGATGAACGTCAGCTTCGCTCCCATGTCGGCCGCCAGGGCGCGCCAGATATCCAGATGCTGCAAGGTCAGGTTGGCGGCGTAGTCGATCTGTTCCTGCATCGACGGCGGCGCGGGTTGCTCGGGCTCCTGAGGCTTGCCGAACAGATTCGACAGGCTCCAGTGGCTGGCGGCCGGCTGTTGCGGCGTCAGGGCATCGAAAAACTGATGGCAGTTGAAAAACGCCCCGTGTTCGCCCCGATAGGCCTGGGGCTGGCGTGCCAGGCCCAGGTTGTTGAACCCGGAGAACAGCACGATTTCATCCACCTTCGGCAGGTGTGCCGGTTCAGGGTGAACAGCACCAATTCTTGAGTGGAGTTGAAACTGCGACCGCCGAAATTGATCCAGCGTTGGCCACGGGAGTCGTTGTGCGTCAGGCGCGAGGCCAGCGTCCAGCTGTCGGCGCTGGCGCCAATGCCGAATACAGTGGAGCTGCCCGCCAACAGGCGTACCGGGCCATTACTCTTGCCGCCATCGATCACTGAATAACTGGTGCCCAATGACTCGGAATAACGGAAACCGGACGAATCTGTATTGACCACGGGAGAACAATGGTCCGTCGGGTGGAAGTACATCAAATAGGGTAACCATCGAACTTCACCGGCATCGGTAAATTTCTGTTCGTACTCGGCCATCTGCGGTGTGAGCGTCATCCTTGCCGTCATTGCGCTGGGTCCCCTTGGTATTCGCTGGGCAGTTTCCAACACCTGGCGTTGATAATTATCAGGCGTCTGTTTTGTAGGGCATTTCTTAAAATTTGGTGCGTACTGTGCTGCTTTGTTATTTTGCGGCTACCGTGTCCAAGGCCCTGTGCACCGTTCTGGGGCCTATCATCCCAAGGCGACGGTGTGTATTGCAGATACAGCAGAACTCAATCTTTTAAATACAGATACGCTTATAAGGCCGAAAATTTTTCAAAAAAAGGCCTATCTGTAACTTCTTAAGCCACAGATGAGCAGCTACAGTCAGACTCATGACTCTTTATCTGAACCTCGCCGAATTCATCAGCAGCCGCATTGAGCAAGGCCTGTACGGGCCTGGCGAGCGTTTGCCATCTGTACGCACCCTCAGCCACGAGCACGGCGTCAGCCTGACCACCGTGCAACAGGCCTACCGTGTATTGGAATGTTCGGGGTTGGCGATACCGCGTCCCAAGTCGGGCTATTTCGTGCCGTCGGACCGGCGCGTCGCACCCTTGCCGCAGATGGGCCGGCCGATCCTGCGGCCGGTGGACATCTCTCAGTGGGACATGGTCCAGGAGCTGATGCGCTTCGATCAAAGCGCCGATATCGTCCAACTGGGCTGCGGCATGCCGGATATCAGCGCGCCGACCCTCAAACCGCTGCTGACCGCGATGGCGCGTATCAGCCGGCGCAGTGACAGCACCAGCCTGCAATACAGCCACATCCAGGGCGTATTGGCCTTGCGCGAACAGATCGCGCGGCTGTCCATCGATTCGGGCGTTCGCCTCACCCCGGCCGACCTGATTATCACCAGCGGCTGCCAGGAGGCGTTGTCTACCGCAATCCGCGCGATCTGCTCGCCCGGCGACATCGTGGCGGTCGCCTCGCCGAGCTACCACGGGATGATGCAGATCCTCAAGGCGGCCGATCTCAAGGCGCTGGAAATCCCCAGCGACCCCGTGACCGGCATCAACCTGGAAGCCTTGGAAATGGCCCTGGAGCAGTGGCCGATCAAGGTGATCCAATTGACCGCCAACTGTAACAACCCCATGGGCTACATCATGCCCGACGAGCGCAAGCTCAAGCTGATCCGCATGGCCCAGCGCTTCGACGTGCCGATCATTGAAGACGATATCTACGGTGATCTGTCGCACCGCTATCCACGCCCGCGCTCGCTCAAATCCTTTGATGAGGACAACCGGGTCGTGTTGTGCAGTTCGCTTTCCAAAACCGTGGCTCCAGGCCTGCGCGTGGGCTGGATCGCTCCCGGGCGCTATCTGCCCCAGGTGCTGCATATGAAGTACATCGGCTCCGGCGCCACCGTCACCCAACCGCAACTGGCGGCGGCAGAATTTATCGCCAAGGGCCACTACCTGTTGCACCTGCGCCGCATGCGCAAGCAGTACAAGCGCAACGGCGACCTGATGAGTGAGTGGGTCAACCGCTATTTCCCGGCCGGCACCCGCGTCAGCCAGCCCCAGGGTGGCTTTACCCTGTGGGTCGAATTGCCTGGGGAGTTCGACACCTATGCCCTGAACCGCCTGCTGGAAGCCCAGGATGTGCAGGTGGCCAATGGCAATATTTTCTCGGCGGCGGGAAAATACCGTAATTGCATCCGCCTGAATTTCGCCAACCCGCCCACCCGCAAGGTCGAGATGGCCGTGCAAAAGGTCGGGCAGACCGTTGGCCAGTTGATGCAGATGGAATCTGACAACACCCTCACCGCGCAACAACGCCAGCCTTAGCGCCCTGCGTTTTAAAGGAAAGCCGCAATGACCTGGTCCGCCAAGCAGTACACACTATTTGAACAACAACGCACTCGCCCCGTCCGCGACTTGGTAGCGGCCATTCCAAGCACCGAAGTGCAGACCGCTGTTGACCTGGGCTGCGGCCCCGGCAATTCCACCGAAGTCCTGGCAGAACGTTTTCCACAGGCGCGGATTACGGGGCTGGACAGCTCCGACGACATGCTGATCGACGCCCGCAAGCGTCTGCCGACGCTCAGCTTCGAACTGGCGGATATCGGCGCCTGGGCTCCTTCGCAAAGCTTCGACGTGATCCTGGCCAACGCTTCCCTGCAGTGGCTGGCGGACCACGCCACCCTGTACCCGCACCTGGTCAGGCAATTGAGCCCCGGCGGTACGCTGGCGGTGCAAACCCCGGACAACCTCGACGAACCCGCGCACCGGCTGGCGCGTGAGGTTGCGGGGGAGGGGCCGTGGGCGGACAGGATCGGCGCGGTCAAACACAATGCGCGTCATACCGCGAGTGACTACTACGAACTGCTGACTCCGCACTGCAGCAGCGTCGACGTATGGCGCACCACCTACCTGCACCCCTTGGCGGATCACGCGGCAGTGGTGGAGTGGTTCAAGGCCTCGGCGTTGCGGCCTTATCTCGCACCGCTGAGCGATAGCGAAAAAGCCGCGTTCCTGCGGGATTATCAGGCGCGCATTACCCAGGCCTACCCAGCCCTGGGCGATGGCACGGTGTTGCTGCCATTCCCGCGCCTGTTCATTATCGCGACCCGCTAAAGCCGGTAGCGGTCATACGGCTGCCTGGGCCTGCACATACTCATCGGCCGACACCACACTCGCGTACCCGAACGCCAGCGACGCCATGTACGCGGCATGCACCTGTGCCGCCGGAATCACGTGCTCATTGAATTCCAGGTCCCGCGTGGCACACGCATCGTGGATCACCGTGACGGTGTAGCCCAGGTCCGCCGCCGCCCGCACCACGGCATCGATGCACATATGGCTCATGCTGCCGACCACCACCAGTTCGGTGATGCTGCGTTGCTCCAGCAGGACGCGCAGGTTGGTTTCGCGAAACGCATTCACAAAATGTTTAAGTACCACCGGCTCGCTGCCTTCGTTCAGCACGCTTGGGTGCAGGTGGGCGCCTTCGGAGTTCGGTGTGAAGAACGGCGCGTCCTCGGAGGTAAATTCATGGCGTACATGAATCACCGCATCCCCGGCCGTGCGGAACGCCTGCAGCACCTGGACGGCCTTGTCCGCCGCCGCCTGCACGCCGTCAAGCGGCCACTTGCCTGCGGGGAAGTAGTCGTTCTGGATATCGATTAGGATGAGCGCTTGCTTGGCCATGGTGAGTGCCTCGTGATGGGTGGATGGCCCAGTATCTTAGCTGGCGCCGACGCCGGGCATTGGCTGCACCGACAATAACAGGGGGAAAACTGACAATGGCTGTTGTGGAATTGGGCGTGTTGATCTACCAAGGCGCGCAACTGGCGGCGGTGCACGGCTTGACCGACCTGTTCGGGGTCGCCAACCGCATCGCCGCCGAGCACCAGTCGGCGCAATTGCCGTTGCTGCGCATCAGTCATTGGCGGGTTCAGGACGATGGCCAACCGATCCGCGTATTCGATAGCCACCCCGGCCTCGATCAACCGCTGATGGCCGTGCTGGTGCCGCCGTCGATTGGCGAGTTCAGCGAGCAACAGACGCCCCCGGCATTGCTGGAATGGCTACGCCGGCAGCACGCACAGGGCACGGTGCTGGGTGGCGTGTGCATCGGGTCGATCATGCTGGCGCGCAGTGGCCTGCTGGACGGTCGTAGCGCGACAACCCACTGGTCGTCCGCCGAATCTTTTGCCGCGCGCTTTCCGGCCGTGCGCTTGGAGGCGGACAAGCCTATCGTCGATGACGGTGACTTGATCACCACCGCCGGGCTGATGGCCTGGTCCGAACTGGGCCTGCGCCTGGTGGACCGGTTGATGGGGCCGAGCATTGCGGCGGACACCGCGCGCTTCCTGGTCATCGAACACAGCGACAGCGCCAGCCAGTGCGGCAGTAACTTCGCACCCATCCTCAGCCATGGCGACGCCGCCATCCTCAAGGTTCAGCATGGCTTGCAAGCCAGCGGCGCGGTGGATGTGTCCATCGCCGCCATGGCGCAGCAAGCGGGCCTGGAGGAGCGCACCTTCCTGCGGCGTTTTCGCAGCGCCACCGGCTTGAAACCCACCGAATACTGCCAGCACCTGCGCGTGGGCAAGGCACGGCAGATGCTGGAGTTCACCAACGGCACCATCGACCATATCGCCTGGACCGTGGGCTACCAGGACCCCAGCGCCTTTCGCACCACGTTCAAGAAAATCACCGGCCTGGCACCCAGTGATTACCGCAATCGGTTTGGCGTGTGAATCGTGCAGAACGCCGCCTTCCCGTGGCGGCGTCGTGCAGAATAAAACAGGCCAACTGCCATCGGGCTTGCGCCAACCGGCTGATTTCAAACCACTCCCGCGCACAGCGTATTTGGCCTGATCTCTGCAACGCTCCTGCTACACACATGGAAGCATGGCCAAGGGGGACGCATGACCCCGATTCATCCTCAAAAGCTGGTCGTCGCTCACTCCACTCGAGCAGAGGCGCCCCAGCACGAAGTCGACACCAACCGAGCCTTGGCGCGCTGGCTGGCGCAGATCCTGGGGCTTGAATTCGGCGGTCGCTACGATCCGCAACACCACGCAGGCCGTGATCTCTACGTGCTGCCCACGCAGACCCTGGTGGGTCCGGCCCAGGCGCTTGCACTCAACGTCAGGGGCCCCGAAGACTTGTGGGGCGGTTATGTCGATCACGCTTTCATCTGCACCAAAGCCATCAGCCACGGTCTGCTGGGCCCTGAAGCCAGGGCGCCCGAAGGCTGGTCGCCGCTGTTCTGCGAGCGCGTGCGCAACGTGGTGCTCGATGGCCTCAGCGTATTCGCCCTTGAGGACGCGCGACCAGCGGCCACACGCCTGCTCTACAGCGGACCCATCCGGCTAAAGCCGGTACACGCCTGCGCCGGGCGAGGCCAGGAAGTTATCCACAGCCTCGACGCGTTCGAAGCGCTGTTGGCGCGGCCCGACGCCGCGAAGCTGTTCAATGCGGGCGTGGTGCTGGAACAAGACCTGCGCGATGTGGTCACCCATAGTGTGGGCCAGAGTTTTATCGGCGAGCACGTGTTCAGTTATTGCGGCGAGCAATACCTGACAAAGGACGGGCAGGGCGAGGACGTCTACGGCGGGTCCAACCTGCTGGTGGTGCCGGGGTATTACGAGGACTTGCTCATGCTCGAGCTGCCTGACGAGGTGCGTCTGGCTATCGAGCAAGCCCAGGTCTTCGACGCGGCCGCCGACGAAGCCTACCCCGGCTTCTACGCCTCGCGGCGCAACTACGACATCGCCCAGGGCCTGGACAGCGATGGTCAACGCCGCAGCGGCGTGCTCGAACAATCCTGGCGCATGGGCGGGGCCAGCAGCGCGGAAGTCGCGGCGCTGCAGTGCTTCATCAACGATCCGGGGCTCAAGGCGATACGGGTGTCCTCGGTAGAAACCTACCAGGAGCAAGCGCTGCCGGCCGATGCCATCGAGGTGTACCGCGGCCCTGCGGACAACAGCGACTTTCTTCTCAAGTATGTAACGGTTAACCCTTATGACGGCTAGAAGCGAAAGCATTGCGATCGATATCGACGACGAACAGATGAGCGGGACGTTCCTGAGTCCCAAATCCAAAGTGCCGGGCGTGTTGTTCGTGCACGGCTGGGGCGGCAGCCAGGAACGTGACCTGGAGCGGGCCAAGGGCATCGCCGGCCTCGGCTGTGTGTGCCTGACCTTCGACCTGCGCGGGCATGCCGGCACCGGTATTCCCTTGTCACGCGTTACCCGCGAAGACAACCTGCGCGACTTGATGGCGGCTTACGACCGGCTGCTGTCCCACCCGGCCATCGACACCTCGGCGGTCGCGGTGGTGGGCACCAGCTACGGCGGTTACCTGGCGGCGATCCTCACGTCATTGCGCCCGGTGCGCTGGCTGGCGCTGCGGGTGCCGGCGCTGTACCGCGACCAGGAGTGGACCAAGCCCAAGCGTGACCTGGACAAAATGGACCTGATGGATTACCGCAGCACGCTGGTACAGGCCGACACCAATCGGGCGCTGCACGCGTGTTCGGCGTTTACCGGAGACGTGCTGATCGTCGAATCTGAAACCGACGATCATGTGCCCCATGCCACCATCATGAGCTACCGCGCGGCGTGCCAGCAGACCCATTCCCTGACCCACCGCATCATCGACGGCGCCGACCATTCCCTCAGCGATCCAGTCTCCCAGCAGGCCTACACCTCGATCCTGGTGGACTGGATTACCGAGATGGTGGTGGGGGAGCGGTTGAGCATCATCCAGTCCCGATAAATCAGCCGCGCCCGTTCGACCGCCATCGCGGGCAAGCCCGACTCCCACAGGGGGAACGCATTTCAAAGTGTGGGAGGGGGCTTGCCCCCGATGGCGATGAATCAGTCACAACAGTCCTATCCTGCTGTTTTCTTAACCCGCAACGCCTTGGCCTTGGCCTCCACGCCCAGATACATCACCAACGTAATCAGCAGCGGACAAATAAAGTAAATCGCCCGATACGCGATCAACCCCGCCAGCAAACTGCCGCGCGACGCCTCGTGTTGTAACAGCCCGATAAACACTGCTTCCAGCACCCCCAGCCCGGCCGGAATATGCGTCACCACGCCGGCGATAGCGCTGATCAGCAATACGCCCAGCACCAGCGGATAATCCAGCTTGGCCGGCAGCAAGGTAAAAATCACCGCCGCCATCAGCGACCAGTTCAACGCGCCCAGGGCCAACTGCAAGCACGCCATGCGCAACGACGGCAGGTTGATCTCAATGCCCCGAATCGACCAGGCACGTTTCTTCGAAAACCGGCACGCCGCCAGGTAACCCAGGCTCACCAGTACCAACAACACGCCGACGCCTTGCAGCGCGCCGCTGCTGAGTTTCCAGCCCGGCGGCATGCTCACCAACCCGCTGCTGAACACCGCGCCGGCCAACGCCATGTAGCCGAACCAGTTGGTGGCCAGGCTCAGGCCGAGGATTTTCGCGATATTGCTCGTGCTCACCCCCAGTCGTGAATACAGCCGGTAGCGCATGGCAATCCCGCCCACCCAGGCACTGAGGTTGAGGTTGAACGCGTAGCTGATAATCCCCACCGGCAGGATCTGCTTCCAGCGCAGGTCCTGGCGGATGTAGGTGCGGCCGATCAGATCGAAGCAGGCGTAAACGATGAAGCTGCACAGGGTCAACGCGCTGGCGATCAGCAGCGTGCGCAGCTTGAAGTCGCCCAGGGTCTGGAACACCTCGCTCCAGTCGATACGGCGTGCAAGCATTGTGAACAGCACGATCAGCAACAGGAAGAAGGCGAGGGTCAACGGTTTCTTCCAGCGCTTGAAACGCGAACCACCGGTTTCAGACGTCATGGGCATGGCTCTCAAAAGGTTTCAATCGCGGTTTGTGCGCCGGCAGCCTGCTGGTCAGCGCCGGGAAGTGGCGCATCACATGAAAGACCAGGAAACCCACGGTCAGCCGCCACAACCACAGGCGCGGCTTGCGGTTTTCCGGCATGGTCTGGCAGTGATTTTTGGCGAGGGCTTGCAACCGCTCGTACAGGCACTGATTGAAATCACGGTCGCGGATCAGCACATTGGCTTCCAGGTTCAGCGCCAGGCTCAACGGGTCCAGGTTGCTCGAACCCACGGTGGCCCAGTCGTCATCCACCAACGCCACTTTGCCGTGCAGCGGGCGCTGGCAATATTCGTGGATCACCACGCCATCCTTGAGCAAATAGTCGTAGAGCATGCGCGCCGCGAGCTTGGCCAGCAGCACGTCGGGTTGGCCTTGCATGATCAACTGCACGTTCACGCCGCGCCGCGCCGCATTGCGAATCTCGCGCAGCAGGCGGTAACCGGGGAAGAAGTAGGCGTTGGCGATTACCGCGCGGTTTTGCGCGTTGCTCAACGCATGGATATAGGCCTCTTCGATGTCGTTGCGGTGTTGCAGGTTGTCGCGGTAAATCAGGCGTACCAGGCCGTCGCCCTTGTCGGTCGGCCATGGCGAAGGTCGTTGCTGACGTCGCCGCCAGCCGCGTCGCGCACGCACCTGGCGACCGCTTTGGGCGAGGGCAAAATGATGCAGGTCGGCCACTGCCGGGCCGGTCACCTGCACGGCGTAATCCTGTTTGGCTTCGGGGCCGAAATCTCCCAGGTGATCGGCCGAAAAATTGATCCCGCCGATAAACCCCACCGTGCCATCCACCACCACGATCTTGCGGTGCAGGCGGCGAAACCAGTTGGTGCGAATGCCCAGGGTCTTGGTGGCAGGGTCGAACAGTTGCACCATCACGCCGGCATCGGCCAACGCCTTTAAAAATGGCGCACTCAGTTCGCCGCAGCCAAAACCGTCAAGGCTCGCCACCACCTTGACGCCACGCTGCGCGGCCTCGATCAGAATGCCTTGCAGTTCATGGCCCACCTTGTCTTCGAAAAGAATAAAGGTCTCCAGCAGGATCTCGCGCTGGGCCTTACGCATGGCATCGAACACCCGAGGGAAATACGCCTCGCCATTCTCCAGCAACTCGACTTGGTTGCCGGTTTGCCAACCATAGTCAAGATCGCGGGCCTTGCTGTCATCCGGCGGCTGGTCGGTGGAAATGTGCTCGACGGCGACATTCATAGTTCAACCTCCACCGACAGCGGCACATGGTCAGACAGGTGTGACCACGGGCGTGTATTCAGCACCCGTGGGTGATGCACCTTCAGGTTGCGCACATAAATACGGTCCAGCGCCAGTAACGGCAGGCGGGCCGGGAAGGTGCGCGCGAGTTTGCCATGGGCGTGCACGAACACTTCCGTCAGGCCGCTCTGGCTCAGGTCGGCGCGCTGGCGCCAGTCATTGAAATCGCCGGCCACCACCAGCGGGGCGTCGGCGGGGATCTCACTGATGCGCTGCTCCAGCAGGCGCAATTGCTGCTGGCGGTGCACCTCGCGCAGGCCCAGGTGCATACAGATGGCATGCACCTCCTGCCCGGTGCCCGGCAGGCGCAACACGCAGTGCAACAGGCCACGGTTCTCGTGGCCGCTCTGGGAGATGTCGAGGTTGTCGTAGCTCACGATCTGGAATTTCGACAACAGCGCATTGCCATGGTCGCCATGGGGATAGACCGCATTGCGCCCGTACGCAAACTGCGGCCAGATGCTGTCGGCGAGGAATTCGTACTGCGGCATGTTCGGCCAATCGCTGTAGCGTTGCGGATGGCGTTCGTGGGTGCCGTGAATTTCCTGCAGGAACACGATATCGGCGCCCACGCTGCGCACTGCTTCACGCAGTTCGGGCAGGATGAAGCGTCGATTGAGGGCGGTGAAGCCCTTGTGGATATTCACCGTCAATACCGTGAAGCGCGTGATGGCGGCGGTCGGTGCGACGGGGATCAGTTCCGGCTGCGTCATGGCAATACTCCCGGCTCAGGCAATTTTCCTGGCGCCGTGGCGAGGTGTTTATCCAGCTCGAAACGCTGTAGCAAGTGGCGAGCATCGAAGGGCGCCCGCACCTTGATGTCGTTGTCGAAAAAGCAGAACACATCACGCTGCTTGCGTGCTCGGGGCTTGCGCTGCGGGTCGGCCAGGTGGGCGTCCGCGGGCTGTTTGCCGTGGCGCCAGCAGTCGATGCGATCTCCCCAGCGCTGGAGTGCTGCGTCAGTGTAGCCGCTGGCGTACAACTGTTTGTCACCGTGCAGGCGCAGGTAGACAAAGTCGGCGGTGACATCTTCGAGATAGGGCCACTTGCCGGCGGTGTCCGCGACCACCAGGGCGACGCCATACTTGTCGAGTAACTGCACAAATTCCGCTACGGCAAAACTCGTGTGGCGGATCTCCACCGCGTGGCGCAACGCGCGCTTGCCGTGGGCCTGCAGGCTTGCCTTGCCGTTCAGGCGCGGCTCGTGCTGGCGGGCGAGGGCGGCGGCCTGTTGCGTGTCGGTGGGCAGTTGCTTGAGGAAAGCCTCGAACAACGGCGGGTCGAACTTGAAGCTGGGCGGGAACTGCCAGAGGATCGGCCCGAGCTTGTCTTTCAACTCCAATACGCCTGAGGCGAAGAAATTCGCCAACGGCGCATGCACGTCGTTCAGCCGCAGGATATGCGTGATGTAGCGCGGCGCCTTGACGCTGAACATGAACCCTTCAGGCGTGTCGGCATACCACTCGGCGTAGCGCTTGGGCGTTTGCAGCGCATAGAACGAGCCATTGATTTCGATGCTGTTGACGGCCCGTGACGCAAACTGCAACTCGCGTTTCTGGGTCAGCCCTTCGGGGTAAAAGTCCCCGCGCCAGGGCGTGTAGCGCCAGCCGGAAATGCCGATGTGAATCGCCGCCATGGTTGCTCCCGTGGGAAGAGGGTCGTTGTGGGATGACTGCGAGATTTGTGTGAAAGTTTCGCTGTTCCTACAGGCGGCATATTCTCGGGAACGATCGTGGCGCAAACCCGTCAGTTCCTTACAGACCCTTCTGCAGGAGCTCGGTGTTTTGTTGAATCTCAAGACTGCATTACTGCTTGGCGCGCTGTTGTCCTGCGGCAGCGGCGCATTGCAGGCCGCGGCAACCGCGCCTGAGCCCGAAGCGCGGCCAAGCCGGAATTGTTGGTGGAGGGCGGCTTGCTCGGGGCCATCAGCTCCAGCATCGACGACGTGCAGCAGAAGCTGGATCTGAACCAGAACGTCATCGATGAATGGCGTCTGCGCGCCGACCGGGCCGCGAATGAAGTCGGACGCCTGGTGGACCAGACCGCTGCGCGCTCACCGTGGAGCGTGGCCGGCGACTTCCTGTTGCTGTCCGGGGTGTGGGTCGGCGCCTTCACGCTGTTGACACTGCTGGGGCGATTTATCGTGCATCGGCTGGGCCAACGCAGCTTTTTCGAGCGGCGCGAGCGCCTGCTGGCGGTGCTGGGCTATGGCTTGCCCTATACGATCCCGGCCGTGATCTGCCTGCCGCTGACCCTCTACGTCAGCCATTTTCTGGACACCTCCATTGGCCGTGCGCTGGCGCTGTGTTTTGCCTACGCCACCAGCAGCGGTATTTTCTCCACCTCCATGCTGTTGTGCGTGATTGTCATGTTCAACGTCGGTCACAAGCGCACGGCGGTGCGGAGTATTCGCGACTACTGCCCCAAGCCGCTGTTCCTCATCGGCTTTCTCGCCGCCCTCAGTGATGCGCTGACCAGCCCGCAGATCGCCCGTCAGTTGGGCGGCAATATCACCAGCAGCATTGCGGTGTTTACCGCGTTGTTCGCAACGGTGATTTTCGGCGTGCTCGTGGTGCGCCTGCGTCGACCTGTGGCGCATTTGATCCGCAACCGGCCATTGGCCCAACGCCTCAAACATCCGGCGTTGCAGCAATCGCTGCGGATCTTCTCCGGGCTCTGGTACTGGCCGATCCTGTTGATGGTGCTGGTCTCGGCGATCAACCTGATCGGCGCCGGCGACGATAATCAGAAGGCCTTGCGCTGTGCGCTGTTCACCACGATTTTGCTGATCGGCACGGTGTTTCTCAGCACGGTGCTGCAACACCTGTTCAAGTCTCGCAGCCAGGTGGCCATCCAGCGCAGCAGCGCCTACAAGGAGCGCTTTCTGAGCCTGCTGCACGCGGTATTGCGCATCGTCATGGCCGTCGCCTTTATCGAAATCCTTGGGCGTATCTGGGGCGTGTCGTTGTTTGAGTTTGCTGAACGCAACGCCATAGGCCGCGCCATCAGCAACTCCCTGAGCAGTATCGGCCTGATCCTGCTGATGACCTGGCTGTTCTGGGTGGTGCTCGACACGGCGATCCAGGAAGCGCTGAAACCGCCGGTGAATAAACGCTCCAGCCGCCAGCCGAGCACGCGGGTCAAAACCATCCTGCCGCTGCTGCGCAACGCGGTGAAGATCATCCTGGTGGTGATCTGCGCGATCACCACCATGGCCAATCTGGGCATCAACGTTGCGCCCCTGCTGGCAGGTGCCGGGGTGGTCGGGCTGGCCATTGGTTTTGGCTCCCAGCAACTGGTGCAGGATGTGATCACCGGGTTGTTCATTATCATCGAAGATACCCTGTCGATCGGCGACTGGGTGGTGCTCGACTCCGGCCACGCCGGCACCGTCGAGGGCCTGACCATTCGTACCCTGCGCCTGCGCGATGGCAAGGGTTTTGTGCACTCGGTGCCGTTCGGGCAGATCAAGGCCGTTACCAACCAGTCGCGCCAGTTTGCCTATGCGTTCTTCTCGGTGCAGTTCACCTACGACACCGACGTGGACAAAGCCGTGGAGCTGATCCGCGAGGCTGGGCAGGCGATTCGCGACGATGTGTTCCTCAAGTACAACCTGCAAGGGCCGCTGGAGGTGTTTGGCGTCGACAAGATGGACCTCAACGGCGTGGTGCTCACGGCGCAGTTCCGCACCGTGTCGGGTGGGCAATATGCCGTAAGTCGGGCGTTTAACCAGCGGCTGAAGAAGCTTGTGGATAACTGCGATGAGGTGCATTTCGCGCAAACTTATCCACAGCAGGTGGTGTTGCCCAGGCGGATGGCGCAGGTGGATGAGCAGATGCCCGCCTCGGTGGCGCTGACCGAGCAGCCCAGGCTTCAAGAATGAGGTTGGCTGTTCTGGCCTCATCGGGGGCAAGCCCCCTCCCACATTTTGATTTGCGAACACTTTCAAGTGTGGGAGGGGCGGT
>NZ_JAFHKI010000097.1 GCF_016937615.1 Pseudomonas lactucae
CACCTTATTCGCGTGCAAGCGGAAGAGGGCAGTCTTCATCACATATCGGAGCTGTAAATCATGGTTAAACCTACCCCCAATCCGCCCCTCTTCACTGTAAACCCCCACCAGGACACCGAAACCCTGCTGGTCAACGCCAGCGAAACGCTGTCCTCGCTCAACGCACTCACCTGCAACCTGGCCTTTGAGCTGGACGTTTCCCAGCGCGCAATCATGCTGGGAATTCAGCAGATGGCCGAGTTGGGGCATTTGCTAGTGGATCAGGCACTGGAAAATATTTCCCCCTCACCTGCGGCTTAGAACTTGATCGTTCCCAAAAAGGGACCTATCGTTCCCTTTTTGGGACTCTTCGGTCGACGCCATGCAAACCCTGCCTATCAGCACTGCGCTCTTCACCGCCACCCAGCAAAAGGTGTTTGGCCTGCTTTTCGGCAAACCCGACCAAAGTTTCTTCACCAATGAAATCGCGCGCTGGGCTCAGGTGGGTAAAGGCAGTCTCACCCGTGAACTGGAGCGCTTGCAGTCAGCGGGCATTTTGAGCATGACGCGCCAGGGCAACCAGACCCACTACCAAGCCAACCCCCAATGCCCGATCTACTCGGAACTGCTAGCCATCGTGCGCAAAACGCTGAGCCTGGACGAGCCCTTGCGCAATGCATTGGCACCGTTCGTCGAGCACATAACGTGGGCCTTTATCTACGGATCCATCGCCAAGGGCGAGGCGCACTCATCCAGTGACATAGATCTCATGCTGATTGGCGAAAGCCTCAACTACAGTGAAGTCATGGAGCAGCTCATGCCGCTGGAAGAGCAGCTGGGCCGCACCATCAACCCGACGCTTTACACCCCCGAAGACTGGATCGGCAAATGGAATGCCGGGAACAGTTTTGTGCAGCGGGTCGTGCAGCAGGACAAGATCAATCTGATTGGGGGCAACCCCCTGGAATCCACGGATGGACAGCAAGGCAAACCTGGAGAATCTGCAACGTAGCGGTGGCTTGAAGGCTGAGCCGCCGGATCGCAAGGAGTGTGATGGGCTGATGCGTTCGGCCAGGGGTCGGTTGAAGGACGCCGGTAATGCCCCGTTATCGTTCGCCAGTCGTTTCGACCTGGCTTACAACGCCGCCCATGCTCTTGCACTCACCGCCTTGCGCCTGCAAGGCTATCGCTCTGACAAACGCTATTTGGTCTTTCAATGTCTGGTTCACACCACCGAAGTGAGCAAGGTGGCGGTAAGGTTGTTGGCCCTGTGTCATGAGCGTCGAAACCTGGCGGAATATGAAGGGTATATGGATGAGGATGAGGCCCTGCTAGGCCAGTTGATTGATAGCGCGACGGCGCCGCTGAATAAAGTGGAAGTTATGTTGGCTGATCATGAGTGGAGATAGCGGGGGGCTTGCTCCCGATAGCAGTGGATCAGCCACCAGATGTAGTGACTGACTGACCGGCATCGGGAGCAAGCCC
>NZ_JAFHKI010000098.1 GCF_016937615.1 Pseudomonas lactucae
CCCCGATTGCGGTGTATCAGCCAACACATGCAGTGGCTGACACTCTGCAATCGGGGGCAAGCCCCCTCCCACATTTGATCTTCATAGGGCGCGGGATTGGGTCATACGCGAAAGGCTTGGACTGCGGTGTTGAGCTGCCCACCCAGCACCAGCAGATGCTCTCCCTGGCTACGCCCTTGCCCGATGCGCAGCAAATTATCCTCACCCAACTGGTGAATCCGTTCGCTGTTGTCGCGAATTTCGCTCACTGCACCGCTCTGCTGCGCGGTCACGTCGGCAATTCGCACCGCCGTGTCGGAAATCGTCTGGATGGCCCCGACAATTTCGTCCAGCGCGCCGTCCGCCGCCTGGGCTTGCTGGGCGGTGGCCTCGGCGTGTTCGACCTGGGCGCGCATGCCTTCCACCGATTGGTGGGCGGCGGTTTGCAAACCCGTGATCAAACCCTGGATTTCGGCAGTGGCGCCAGCGGTGCGTTGGGCCAGTGTGCGTACTTCGTCGGCGACCACGGCAAAGCCGCGGCCCGCTTCACCGGCGCGCGCGGCTTCAATCGCCGCATTGAGTGCCAGCAGGTTGGTCTGGTCGGCAATCGAACGAATCACCGTGAGCACGCCGCCGATGGTGGCGGACTCGGCGGCGAGTTTCTCGATCATCTGTGCGTTTTGCTGCACTTCGCCCACCAGCGCATGCAGGCCGGTAAGGCTCAGGCCGATCACCCGTTGGCCTTGCTCCACGGCCTGGCCCGCGCTGCGGCTGGCACCGGCGGCCTGGCTGGCATCGCCGGCCACTTGCTGGATAGTGGCTTCCAGTTCGCCCAGGGAGTCGCGAATCTGCGCGGTATCCCCGGCCTGGCGCTCGGCGCCGTCATGCAAGCCGCTGCTCAGTTCGGCGAGGGCGCGACTGCTGCCGGCCACTTCCTGGGCGTTGCCGCGAATGGTGTCCACCAGGTCCACCAGATAGGCACGCAAGCGGTTGAGGGAGGCTTCGATGTCGTGCAGTTCGCGGTTGGTCTTGCCCAGGACGATCGGCTGGCTGAAGTTGCCTTCACCCCAGGTCGACAGGGCCGGCGCCAGGTTGGTCAGCACCCGCGCCAGGCGCCGTTGCAAGGTGTCGATCAACAGTGCGATCAACAGGATCAGGCCGATCATCACGCCCTGCATCAGCCGCACTTCGCCCTGAATAATGGCGTGTTGTGCACGTACCACCGGCTCAAGCGCGGCGATGGCCTGTTGTACCGCGTTGATTTTCAGATGGGTGGCGGCGGCCAGGTCGGCGCGTTTTTGGATCTGCTCGCGAGTACGCTTGAGTTCGGCGGGGTAGCGGGTCAGCAAGCTGTTGAGTTCGCGCTTGAGATCGACGCCGGTGTCCTGGGCTTCGACTTTTTCGCTGTTTTGCAGGCCCATCAGGGCGGAAAAATCGTCGGTGTTGGACTCGGTACTGGCTTTGACGCCGAGCAAGGGCAGTTGCTCCAGCAGGTCAGCCTGGCTGCGGATACTGCCGACTTCGCGCTCCACGTCGGCGGCCAGTTCCGCGCGCCCGCTGCTCACCAGTTTGTCGCGGGCCAGGGACAGCTTGCCCAGATGCTGGGACGCGGCCAGCAGCGGCGGCAGATAACGCGCTGCTTCCGGGGTGTTCACGCCCATGGCGTATTGGCTCAATTGCTCCAGGTTCGCGCCCAGTTCGCGTTCGGCTTGCAGCAACAGGGCTTGCGGGTCGCCGGCCAACTTGCCGGCGGCGAGCAGGTCGGTTTTGCTGAAGGCGTCCAGCTCCACCAGGCTGGGGCGCAGGTTTTGCGTCAGCTCGGCGGGCAATTCATTCAGGTCCCGCAGCAGGCTTTCCAGGCTTTGGCTGGCGCCGCTCAAGCGCAGGGCGTCGCCGCTGGCCAGGTAGTCGTCGATATTGCGCGCGGCCTGGTTCTGAAAGCTCTGCGACAGCCCCAGGTAGCGTTCCATCAACAAATACGGGCGTTCCAGCGCGCGTTGCGACCACCACAGCGTCGCCCCGAGTGCCAGGCACACGGCTACCAGCAGAAGGGTATTGAGATTGGTCAGCAGCTTCAGGCGCATGCGGGGTTTCAACCGACAGCAAAAGGTAAGTGCCTGAAGTTATTGCGTTTCCATTACAAGGTTATGACGGATTCAGTGGATTCCGGTGAAAAGATGGCACTTTGCTTTGATGTGTGCGCGGCTTGTACGCGATTGCGTCCGGCGCCCTTGGCGCGGTACAGCGCTTCGTCCGCCTGAGCGGCCATCATCAAACTGTCAGAGTCATCGCACAGCTCCACCAGCCCGGCGCTGAAGGTGCACCACAAGTCCTGGGGCTGGGCCGGGTAATGAATTTCGGCGAAGCGCCCACGAATCTCATCCAGCACCTTGCAGGCCGACTCCAAGTCGGTGTCGGGCATCACGATGGCGAATTCTTCGCCGCCGTAGCGCCCGATGTAGTCGGTCTTGCGCAGCCGCTGCTTGAGGAACAGCGCCAGGCTCTTGATCACGCGGTCGCCCATGGGGTGGCCGTGGCTGTCATTGACGCGCTTGAAGTGGTCGATATCGAGCATGGCAAAGCTCAGCGGCTTGTTCTCGCGGCGTGCGCGGAAGCTGCAGTCTTCGAGCAGTTGCAGGATATGGGTGTGGTTGTACAACCCGGTCAGGCTGTCGCGCACCATGCGCGCCTTGAGGTGGCGCGCGCGGGCCGCGCGGTTGCGCACGGTGGTGATCAGGTGGCGCGGCTTGATGGGCTTGGTGAGGAAGTCGTCGCCGCCTTCACTCATGGCATCCAGCTGTTTATCCAGGTCATCTTCGGCCGACAGGTAGATGATCGGCACGCTCACATAGCGGTCGTTGTGGCGGATCACCTTGGCCAGCTCGGTACCGGTGCACGCGGGCATATACATGTCGAGGATGATCAGGTCGGGCTGGAAATCCGCCAGCTCGGCCATGGCCTGGATCGGCTCGATCAGGGTGCGGGTGACGATGCCGGCGCTGTTGAGGAGGCGCTCGGTGTGCAGCGCCTGGGCCCGTGAGTCGTCGATGATCAGCACTTTGTAGGGTTCGTACTGAGCGACGCAGGTCAGCACTTCGATCTTTTCCAGCAGGCTGGAGGCTTCCAGGGTGCCGGTGAGGAACTCCTGGCCACCGGCGCGCACGGCCGCCAGGCGGGTTGGGGTGTCGGTTTCGTGCAGGCTGAAAAACAGCAGCGGCAGCTTGTGCTCCAGGCCTTCCTGGGCTTCGGCGGCAAGTTGGAGGCCCAGGCCCGCACCGCAGAAGTCCACATCCATCACAATCACCGAGGGCAGGCGCTCGGCCATCGACGCGCGAAACGCCGCCACGCTGTCCAGCGACTGCGCGCTCATGCCAAAGAATTCCAGTTGCTTGGCCAGGCGCTCGGCGCGGTCGTGATCGGCCAGCATCACGTAGATCGGCTTGCGCATCGGCGGCAGGAAGGTCTGTTCCAACTGGTCGCCCTGGCGTAGGCCGGTACGGGACAGGCGCTGCATCAAGCGGTTGATTTCGGTGATCAGTTGGCTGCTCAGACGCCCGCGATTTTCGTCCACGGCCTTGAGCGATTCACCGATATGGCGCGCCAGCTGGCCGTGCTCGGGTTGTTCGAAACGCTCGGCAAAGCGCAGCAGGCGCAGGTTGGCTTCGCTGAGTTCGCAAAGGTCGGTGTTCGACCATTCGCTGCGTTGCAGGCGCTGCCAGATCTCAAGAATTTGACGTGCCTGATGAATTACCCGCTGGGCAAAATGCTGCTTGAGACGCTCGCGGCTGGGGTCTTCTGGCTCGGTCATATCCTGACTACTAGTGAGGGTGCATGCAGAGGTCGAACTGATGGCTCTATGCTAGCACCTCTTTTCGATCGTATGAGTGTCATACATCAATTAACTGTGAGGCCCTTGCATTCAGTTAATGACCTGATGGTCACGCAGCGTAAAAAGCGTGCATCCTTTATAGTCGAACTTCCCGCACGCGCCAGTTTGATGAAAAGCCCCGCATTGGCTGGCACGATGGGGTAGGGTTGCTGTCGGAGTGTGTGAACGCACGCCGCCCGTTGAAGTGCATGAACTCAAGTGATTGAAAGGATATCGCCATGCTGGACTGGAAAAACCGCGCAGGCAGTACCAAAGGCCCCGCCCCTGAGCCCAAGTCGGCCAACCGCAGCTATTTTCGTACTCTGCTGATGAGCCGAGCGGTGCTCAGCGTCCTCGGCCTGTACCTGTTGGTCACCGGCGCCCTGGGCTGGTACTGGAGCGAAGAACCGGCGCTGTTCCCGGTCCAGCAAAACGCGCAAATTGCGGCCGAGAAGGAAGGCAAGCAAATGGTGGTGGGCTACACCACCGTCGAAACCCTCAAGACCGTGGTCGGCACCTTGCTGAACAAGCCCGGTGGCTATATCTCCAACGACCGTTTCCCGCCAGGCCTGTGGATGGACAACATGCCGAGCTGGGAATACGGCGTGCTGGTGCAGGTCCGCGACCTGACCCGCGCCCTGCGTAAAGATTTTGCCCGTTCCCAGTCGCAGTCGGCCGAAGACGCCGATTTGGCCAAGGCCGAGCCGCGTTTCAACTTCGACAACAAGAGCTGGGTGCTGCCCTCCAGCGAGTCGGAATACCAGGAAGGCATCAACTCCCTGAGCCGCTACGAAGCGCGCCTGTCCGACCCGAACCAGCGCGGCGCGCTGTTCTATGCACGCGCCGACAACCTGAACAACTGGCTGGGCGATGTGGCCACCCGCTTGGGCTCGCTGTCGCAACGTCTTTCGGCCAGTGTTGGTCGGGTCAAGTTGAACACCGCCCTGAAAACCGAAGCCCTGGCGCCGGGTGAAGTGCCGCAGGTCGACGAAGAAGTGGTGGAAACCCCATGGATGCAGATCGATAACGTGTTCTACGAAGCCCGTGGCCAGGCATGGGCCTTGTCCCACCTGCTGCGTGCCATCGAAGTCGACTTTGCCGACGTACTGGCCAAGAAAAACGCCACGGTCAGCGTGCGCCAGATCATTCGTGAGCTGGAGGCCTCGCAGGAACCGGTGTGGAGTCCTATGATTCTCAATGGCAGTGGCTTCGGTGTACTGGCGAACCACTCGCTGGTGATGGCCAATTACATTTCCCGGGCCAACGCTGCAGTGATCGATTTGCGTCAGCTCCTCAATCAGGGTTGATGATGGACGCTAGTCAAAAGGAGGCCGCGCATCGCCTGGCCTCCGATGCTGAACTGATCTGCTGGGTCGACGATCAGGACAACCTGCTCGGGCACCTTGTCAGGTCCGATCTGCGCCGGCGCGGCCTGATCGGTCGTTGCACCTTTATCTTCCTGTTCAACTCCCAGGGTGAGTTGTGTGTGCATCGGCGCACCTTGAGCAAGGCGCTGTATCCCGGTTTCTGGGATACGGCGGCCGGCGGGATGGTCGCGGCAGGGGAGAGCTACGCCGAGTCGGCGGCCCGTGAGCTTGAAGAAGAACTCGGCGTCAGCGGGGTGGTATTGACCGAACATGACCATTTCTTCTTTGAAGACGGCGACAGCAGGCTGTGGTGCAAGTCTTACTCCGCCGTATGGGACGGGCTACTGTGCCTGCAACCGGAAGAAGTCATGGAGGCGCGCTTTTTGCCGGTGAAGGCCGTCTTGCGGGACGCCAAGAAAAAGCCCTACTGCCCGGACGCTCAAGAGGGCCTGCGGCGCTATCTGGCGTTACGTCGCTAAAGTTGCATGAAATGGCGCCATTTGGCCCTTAGCAACTTCGCTTTTTGCCGTTACACTGCGCCACTTTTCATCCCCTAGAGGATTGCCGGTGGCCAAGAAAGCCGCATCCTTCGCCGCCCTTGGTGGCCTGGTATTTTCCACTGACGCAGGTCGACACTGCCCGGACTGCCGTCAGCCCGTGGATTCGTGCACCTGCAAACAGACCCTGATCCCCGAAGGCGACGGTATTGCCCGCGTGCGACGCGAGAGCAAGGGCCGTGGCGGCAAGACGGTGACCACCATCACCGGCGTGCCGCTGGCGGAGGACGCGCTCAAGGAATTGGCCACCACGCTGAAAAAGCGCTGTGGCACTGGTGGCGCGTTGAAAGACGGGGTCATCGAGATCCAGGGCGATCACGTCGAACTGCTGTTGGCCGAGCTGATCAAGCTCGGTTACAAGGCCAAGAAGTCCGGCGGCTGAAGGCCTCTTCCCAACCTGTGTCTAAACTCTGTCCTGCTAGTGGGGTCTGACCTTCTTACAGGCAAATCGTCATTTTCATTCTTTAGACTGCGCCAGCCTCGAACGAGAGGTGGCGCCTTCGCCTTCATTTATAGGGGACTTCGATGTCCGTACGACGCACACGCAAAGACGATGGCAGCCAATGGACAGTTGCGGACAGCCGCAGTGTTTACGGGATTCGCCATTGGGGGGCCGGGTATTTCGCGATCAATGAAGCCGGTCGCGTTGAAGTCCGTCCGAACGGCCCGAACAGCACGCCGGTCGATCTGTACGAGCAAGTCGACCAACTGCGTAAAAGCGGCCTGTCGCTGCCGCTGCTGGTGCGCTTTCCCGACATCCTGCAAGACCGTGTACGCCAGCTGACCGGCGCCTTCGATTCGAACATCGAGCGCCTGGAATACCAGAGCAAGTACACCGCGCTGTACCCGATCAAAGTGAACCAACAGGAAGCGGTGATCGAAAACATCATCGCTACCCAGAACGTGTCCATCGGCCTGGAAGCCGGTTCCAAGCCTGAGCTGCTGGCCGTGCTGGCCCTGGCGCCGAAGGGCGGCACCATTGTGTGCAACGGTTACAAGGACCGTGAATTCATCCGCCTGGCGCTGATGGGCCAGAAGCTCGGCCACAACGTGTTTATCGTGATCGAGAAAGAATCCGAAGTCGGCCTGGTGATCGAAGAGGCCGCGAGCCTCAAGGTCAAGCCGCAGGTCGGCCTGCGCGTGCGTTTGTCGTCCCTGGCGTCGAGCAAGTGGGCGGACACCGGTGGCGAGAAATCCAAGTTCGGCCTGTCGGCGGCGCAGTTGCTGTCGGTGGTCGAGCGCTTCCGCGCAGCCGGCCTGGACCAGGGCATCCGTCTGCTGCACTTCCACATGGGCTCGCAGATCGCCAACCTGGCCGACTACCAGCACGGGTTCAAGGAAGCCATCCGTTACTACGGCGAGTTGCGCAACCTCGGGCTGCCGGTGGACCACATCGACGTCGGCGGCGGCCTGGGCGTGGACTACGACGGGACTCACTCGCGTAACGCCAGCTCGATCAACTACGACATGGACGACTACGCCGGCGTGGTCGTGGGCATGCTCAAGGAATTCTGCGATGCGCAGAGCCTGCCGCACCCGAATATCTTCTCCGAAAGCGGCCGTTCCCTGACCGCCCACCACGCCATGCTGGTGGTGCAGGTGACCGACGTCGAGAAACACAACGACGAAATCCCAAAGATCGAAAACAAGGAAAGCCTGCCGGAAACCGTGCAGTGGCTGGTGGACCTGCTCGGCCCGACCGATATCGAGATGGTCACCGAAACCTACTGGCGCGCCACTCACTACATGAGCGACGTGGCCACCCAGTACGCCGACGGCAAGCTGACCCTGGCCGAAAAAGCCCTGGCCGAGCAGTGCTACTTCGCGGTATGCCGCCGCCTGCATAACTCGTTGAAAGCCCGCCAGCGCTCGCACCGCCAGGTGCTGGACGAACTCAATGACAAGTTGGCCGACAAGTACATCTGCAACTTCTCGGTGTTCCAGAGCCTGCCGGACACCTGGGCGATCGGTCAGGTTCTGCCGATTCTGCCGCTGCACCGCCTCGACGAAGAACCGCTGCGTCGCGCCGTGCTGCAAGACCTGACCTGCGACTCCGACGGCAAGATCAAGCAATACGTCGACGAGCAGAGCATCGAAACCAGCCTGCCGGTACACGCCTTGAACGAGGGCGAAGACTACCTGCTGGGCATCTTCCTGGTAGGCGCCTACCAGGAGATTCTGGGCGACATGCACAACCTGTTCGGTGACACCGACTCGGTGAACATCTACCAGCGTGAAGACGGTTCGGTGTACAGCGCCGGGATCGAGACCCACGACACCATCGAAGACATGCTGCGCTACGTGCACTTGTCGCCGGAGGAGTTGATGACTCACTACCGTGACAAGTGCGCCAGCGCGAAGATCAGTGCCAGTGAGCGCACCCAGTTCCTGGATGCGTTGCGCCTTGGCTTGACCCGCTCCTCCTACCTGTCCTCATAAAAAATGTGGGAGGGGGCAATCCCCCCTCCCACGTTTGGACCTTATTCCTTCAGTTTCTAACGAGCCACTGCCCTTGGCGATTCAGCCGCCAGGCTATCGCCCACAGGGTCAGGCTGCGTACCGTCATGAACAGCAGGAAGGTTATCCACAGCCCGTGGTTACCCAGCCCCTGCAACGCCCACGCAACCGGCAGCACCAACAGCACCGTCAGCACCATCCCATTGCGCATTTCCCGTGCGCGCGTTGCGCCGATAAACAAGCCATCGAGCAAATAACTCCACACCGCAATCAACGGCAGTGCCGCGAGGTAAGGCAGGTAAATGTCCGCCGTTTCGCGCACGCTGGGAATATCGGTTTGCATGGCGATAAACAGGTGCCCGCCAAAGGTGAACAGCAGGGCGAAACCGAGGCTGGCGATCAGTGACCAACCACAAGCAACCACCAATGATCGCCTTAACGCTTGGCGATCATGTGCGCCGATGGCGTGACCGCACAGCGCTTCAACTGCGTGAGCCAAGCCGTCCAGTGCGTGCGCGGTCAGCAACAGGCCGTTGAGCAACAGCGCATTGGCGGCGACGGTGGCATCTCCCAGCCGCGTGCCCTGCACCGTGATCATGAAAAACACCGACTGCAACGCCAGGCTGCGGATAAAAATATCGCGGTTCACCGCCAGCAGCGGGCGCCAGCTTTGCCAACGCTTCAGCGCGGCCCAGGCGATATGGCCGGGATAGGCGCGCAGGGCGTTTTGCGTCAGGGCCAGGCCGAGCAGGGCGCCGGTCCATTCGGCGATCACCGAGGCGCGGGCGGAGCCGACCACGCCCCAGTCCAGGCCGAGGACGAACCACAGGTTCAGGGCGATGTTGACCAGGTTGGTCGTCAGCAGGATCGCCAGCGGCGCGCGGGCGTTCTGCGTGCCGAGGAACCAGCCGACCAGGGCATAGCTGGCCAGCGCCGCGGGCAGGCCAAACAGGCGAGTGTGGAAGAAGTCGCGGGTCAGCAGGTTCAGTTCAGGCGAAGGCTGCATCCATTCCAGGGCCAGGTGGCTCAGGGGAATGCCCACGGTGCCGAGCAGCAGCGCCAGGCCCAGCGCCAACAGCAAACCTTGCAGCAGGATTTGCCGCAATGCCGCGCCGTCATTGCGCCCGGCGGCCTGGGCGGCGAAACCGGTGGAGCCCATGCGCAGAAACCCCATGGCCCAGGCGAGAAAGGTATACAGGCTGGCCCCGACGGCCACCGCGCCCAGCTGATGGGCATGAGGCAGGTGACCGATGACCATGCTGTCGACCAGGGCCACCAGCGGCACCGAGATATTCGACAGGATCATCGGCGCAGCCAACGCCCATACACGGCGGTGAGTGGGGCGGTGGCGCCAGTCGGTGAGTAAGGTGGGCATGCGGGCTCCTTCGGGGAGCGGCATTGTAACTGCCACCCGCTACGCAGTAGAACCAATATGGGAGGGGCAAGTCCGCTCCCTCATTTTGATCTTCAGAGGCTGTGGGATTTGGCTTGGCTTCAGGCTCATCCAGAACAAAACCACCCTCCGTCGGTCAATGTGACCAGCGCCACATCGGCTTGGCCGACGCTGATATATAGTTCACACCCTCGGTTCCCTCTGACGATGAGTGCCCCATGCTTAACAAAGGACTGTTCCTCGCTTGCGCGCTGGCCCTGCTGAGCGCCTGCGATTCTTCCGACAAACCGGCTGTCCCTACAGCGCCTGCGGCGGCCACGACCGCTGCACCGAAACCGGTCAAGGCGGCGGTGGATGTGGCGGCGTTGAAGCAGCGTTACGCCGGGCGTGAGTTGAGCGTGGTTGACGTGTCCGAGGTGCAGTTGGACGGCGCCAGTACCTTGTCGGTGAGTTTTTCCATTCCCCTGGACCCTGATCAGAAATTCGCCGACAAACTGCACCTGGTGGACAGCAAGTCCGGCAAGGTCGACGGCGCCTGGGAACTGTCCGATAACCTGATGGAACTGCGCCTGCGCCACCTCGAACCGCAGCGCAAACTGGTGCTGACGGTGGACGCCGGGGTCAAGGCGGTCAACGATAACAAGCTCGCCACCGAGTACACCGCCCGCCTGGAAACCCGCGACCTGCAAGCCACCGTCGGCTTCGCCAGCCGTGGCACGCTGTTGCCCACGCGCCTGGCCGAGGGGCTGCCGGTGATCGCGCTGAACGTCGACAAGATCGACGTCGAATTCTTCCGTATCAAGCCCGAATCGCTGCCGTCGTTCCTGGCGCAATGGGGGCGCAATACCAGCCTGCAAAGTTATGAGTCGCGCGAATTGCTGCCGCTGGCCGATCTGGTCTACGGCGGCCGTTTCGACCTGAACCCGGCACGCAACACCCGCGAAACCCTGTTGCTGCCCATCGCCGGCCTCAAGCAACTGCAGCAGCCGGGCGTATACCTGGCGGTGATGCGTGCCTCGGGCACCTACAACTATTCGCAACCGGCCACGCTGTTTACCTTGAGTGATATCGGCCTGTCGGTGCACCGCTACGCCAATCGCCTGGATGTGTTTACCCAGGCTTTGGACGGCGGCAAGGCGCTGGATGGCGTGGACCTGGAAGTGCTCGATGCCGACGGCCGCGTCGTGGGCCAGGGCAAGACCGAGAAGGGCGGCCACGCTGAGTTGCCGTTGCCGAAAAAAGCCCAGGTACTGTTGGCCAAGCAGGGCGAGCAGACCAGCCTGTTGCGCCTCGACAGCGCCGCGTTGGACCTGGCGGAGTTCGATATCGGTGGCCAGCCGTCGCACCCGCTGCAATTTTTTGTGTTCGGTCCACGCGACCTGTATCGCCCCGGCGAAACCGTGCTGCTCAATGCGCTGCTGCGCGACAAGGACGGCAAGGCGGTCAAGCCGCAACCTGTGAGTGTCGAAGTGCGCCGCCCGGACGAACAGGTCAGCCGCAAGTTCGTGTGGGACGCCGATGCGTCCGGCCTCTATCAATACTCACTGCAACTGGCCGGCGAAGCACCGACCGGGCGCTGGCAGTTGGTGTTTGACTTGGGCGATGGCAAGCCGCAGCTGTATGAATTCCTCGTCGAAGACTTCCTGCCCGAGCGTCTGGCGCTGGAACTCAAGGGCAGCGACACGCCGCTGAGCCCGGCGGATAACCCGGTGATTCAGGTCAACGGGCGCTACCTGTACGGCGCGCCGGCTTCCGGCAATCGGGTCAGCGGGCAAGTCTATGTGCGGCCGTTGCGTGAGGCGGTCAAGGCCTTGCCGGGTTACCAGTTTGGTTCCGTCACCGAAGAGGAGCTGAGCCAGGATTTCGAGCTGGACGAGAGCGTACTGGACGCCAAGGGCCAGGAAAAGCTGACCCTGGAAAGCAAATGGTCCGAGGCCAAGTCGCCGCTGCAACTGATCGTGCAGGCCAGCCTGCAGGAGTCAGGCGGGCGGCCGATCACTCGGCGCCTGGTGCAGCCGATCTGGCCGGCCGAGCGGTTGCCGGGCCTGCGTGGGCTGTTTGACGGCACTGAAACCAATGGCGATGGCCCGGCGGAATTCGAAGTGCTGCTGGCCAACCCTGAGGGGCAGAAACTCGCCGCGCAGAACCTCAAGGTGCGCCTGGTTCGTGAGCGTCGCGACTACTACTGGAACTACTCGGACAGCGACGGCTGGAGCTATCACTACAACGAGAAATTCCTCAACCTCGACGAGCAGACCTTGAACATCAAGGCCGGCGACACCGCCAAGGTCAGCTTCCAGGTGGAGTGGGGGCCATACCGCGTGGAAGTCGAGGACCCGCAGACCGGTCTGGTCAGCAGCCTGCGTTTCTGGGCCGGTTACCAGGCTCAGGACAACACCGAAGGCGGTGCCGTGCGCCCCGATCAGGTCAAGCTGGCGCTGGATAAACCGGCCTATGGCGACGGCGATACCGCCAACGTCACGGTCACGCCGCCCGCCGCCGGTAAAGGCTACCTGCTGGTGGAGTCCGCCGAAGGGCCGTTGTGGTGGCAGGAAATCGACGTGCCGGCCGAAGGCAAAAGCTTCGCGGTGAAGCTCGACCCGAAATGGTCGCGCCACGACTTGTACGTGAGTGCATTGGTGATTCGTCCCGGCGAGCGCAAAGCCAATATCACCCCCAAACGGGCTGTGGGCCTGCTGCACCTGCCGTTGGATCGCACCCAGCGCAAGCTGGGCGTGACCCTCACCGCGCCGGAAAAAATGCGCCCCAAACAACCGCTGACGGTGAAAATCGCCGCCAAAAATGCCGACGGCAGCGTACCCAGGCAGGTGAATGTGCTGGTGGCGGCAGTGGACGTGGGTATCCTCAATATCACCGAGTACCCGACGCCCGATCCCTACTCCAGCCTGTTCGGCCGCAAGGCCTATGGCGTGGACCAGTTCGATATCTACGGCCAGTTGATCGAAGCCGGTCAGGGCCGCCTGGCCAGCCTGGCCTTCGGTGGTGACGCGGCATTGGCCAAGGGCGGCAAGCGCCCGGACACCAGCGTGACCATCGTCGCTCTGCAAAGCGCGCCGGTGACCCTGAACGACAAAGGCGAGGGCGAAGTCAGCGTCAATATCCCTGACTTCAACGGCGAACTGCGCCTGATGGCCCAGGCTTGGAGCGATGATCGTTATGGCATGGCCGAAGCCAAGACGGTGATCGCCGCGCCGCTGATCGCCGAGCTGTCGGCGCCGCGTTTCCTGGCGGGCGGAGACCAGACCACCCTGGCGTTGGACCTGTCCAACCTGTCGGGCAAGGCGCAGAAGCTGGAAGTACAACTGAGTGCCGACGGCCAGTTGGAGCTGGTCAACAGTGCCGCGCAAACCGTTGAGCTCAAGCAAGGCCAGCGCACCACGCTGCGCATCCCGGTCAAAGCCTGGGGTGGTTTGGGCCAGGGCAAGGTGAAGGTGACAGTTAACGGGCTGGACCTGCCGGGTGAAAACCTGCCGCCGTTCAGCCGTGAATGGACCTTGGGCGTGCGCCCTGCCTACCCGGCGCTGCTCAAGCATTACCGCGCGGTGCTTAAAAGCGAGCCGTGGAGCTTGCCTGCCGGAACCCTTGATCAATTCGATCCCTCGGGGCGCGAAGCGCTGTTGAGCCTGTCGAGCCGGCCGCCGCTGAATCTCGGGGCACAGATCAAGGCGCTCAAGGCATACCCCTACGGTTGCCTGGAACAGACCGCCAGTGGCCTCTATCCTTCCTTGTATGCCGATGACGCGTTGCTCAAGCGCCTGAGCATCAAGGGCGAGCCGGATGCCGAGCGTAAACGCAAGATCGAGCTGGGCATCGAACGCCTGCTGGGCATGCAGCGCTACAACGGCAGCTTCGGTTTGTGGGGCGCCGATGGCGAAGAAGAGTATTGGCTGAGCGCCTACGTCACCGACTTCCTGTTGCGCGCCCGCGACCAGGGCTTCGCCGTGCCGCCTGAAGCGCTGAAGAAGGCCAGCGAACGCCTGTTGCGGTATGTGCAGGAGCGCAACCTGATCGAGGTCGATTACAGCGACAACGCCGAACACACGCGCTTTGCCGTGCAGGCCTATGCGGGCATGGTGTTGGCGCGCAGTCAGCAGGCGCCGTTGGGTGCGTTGCGCAGTATTTTCGAGCGGCGCAGCGACGCGCGTTCCGGGTTGCCGCTGGTGCAGTTGGCGATCGCCCTGCAAAAGATGGGCGACCAGCCACGCGCGGACCAAGCGTTGCAGGCCGGTCTGGCGACGCAGCGCAGCGCCAAGGAATGGCTGGCCGACTATGGCAGCCCGCTGCGGGACCAGGCGATGATCCTGGCCTTGCTGGAGGAGAATGACTTGGCCAAGGGCAAGCGCGAGGAACGTTTGTTTAGCCTGTCGGACCAGCTGGCGGCCAGCCCGTACCTGTCGACCCAGGAGCGCAATTCGCTGTTCCTCGCCGGGCGGCTTGGGTTTGCCCAGCCTGAGGCGAACTGGCAGGTGGCGCTTACCGGCAGTGGTGGTGGGCAAGCGTTGGACAACCAGCATTCAACCCTTGAACTGGAAGGCAAGCTGCTGTCCAGCGACTTGAGCCTGAGCAATCAGAGCGAGGCGCCGGTGTACCAGCAACTGACGATCTCGGGTTATCCGCAGGTGCCCCCGGCACCGGGTGGCGACAACCTGAGCATCCGCCGCGAATACCTGGGCATGAACGGCCAGCCGCTGAACCTGCGCAACCTCAACAGCGGTGACCTGGTACTGGTGCATCTGGCGGTCAGCGCCAAGCAGCGTGTGCCGGATGCCTTGGTGGTCGACCTGCTGCCCGCCGGCCTGGAACTGGAAAACCAGAACCTGGCGCAAAGCGCCGCCAGCCTGGAAAACGCCAGCAGCCAAGTGAAGGAGTGGCGCGAGTCGATGCAGAACGCGGCGCTCAAACATCAGGAGTTCCGCGATGACCGTTATGTGGCGGCGATCAACCTGGAGAGCGATGGCACCACGCACCTACTGTACCTGGCGCGTGCTGTGACGCCGGGCACTTACCGCGTGCCGCCGCCGCAGGTGGAGTCGATGTACCGGCCGAACTGGCAGGCGGTGGGAGAAACCCCGGCGGACCTGGTGGTCAAGGGCCGCTGATATCTCGATTTGGAATGGGGACAATGTGGGAGGGAGCAAGCCCCCTCCCACAGGGACAAGCGGTGCTTTTAAGGGGTCAGTGCACGACCCAACTGAGCAGCCACAGGCCCAGCATCAACCAGATAATCCCCATGATCACCGACGCCCGCATGAACGCACGTACCGCCGAGTACAACAACATCAGACCGATGATCAACGTGAGGATGCTGATGATCGACGTGTCCATGCCCAACGTGCGTGACAGACCTTCGATAAAGTTGCCACCGGCATGGGTCAGGGCACCGAACAGTCCGCTGAGGCCGTCGACGATAAACCGGATGACGGAACCGAGCGCCTGGCCCAACCATTCGAAAAAGCTTTCTACCTGCATGTGTGTGTCCTGATCAGAGGGTGGGCGTGTCTGTGCCTTTGGTTGTTATTGCGACGGGCTAGTTCCCTACAAGCATAGAGGTTTGCTCGTTTGAATTTGCGTTTAGTTGTGCGCCGGACCCTGGCTAGCCTGCTGCTAGTGATTGCCCTGCTGTGGCTGGCCGACCGCATCTGGCCCTTGCCCCTGCCTCAGGACGACCTGGCGCGGGTAGTGCTGGCCGAGGATGGCACGCCGTTGTGGCGGTTTGCCGATGCCAATGGCGTGTGGCGTTACCCCGTGCAAACCAGCGAGGTCTCGCCGTACTACCTGGACGCGCTGCTCACCTATGAAGACCGCTGGTTTTACCAGCACCCCGGCGTAAACCCGCTGGCGCTGGCCCGTGCGACCTGGCAGAACCTCACCGGCGCGAGGGTGGTGTCGGGTGGCAGCACCTTGTCGATGCAGGTGGCGCGCTTGCTCGATCCGCACCCGCGCACCTTCCTTGGCAAGCTGCGCCAGCTGTGGCGCACCGCGCAATTGGAGTGGCACTTGTCCAAGGCACAGATTCTCAACCTGTACCTGAACCGCGCCCCGTTTGGCGGCACCTTGCAGGGCGTTGCGGCGGCCAGTTGGGCCTACCTGGGCAAGTCCCCGGCGCAACTGACCCATGCCGAAGCCGCCTTGCTCGCGGTGTTGCCCCAGGCGCCGAGCCGCTTGCGCCCGGACCGTCACCCGCAGCGCGCCCAGGCCGCCCGGGACAAAGTGCTGCGCCGCTTGGGCGAGTTCCAGGTATGGCCGCAACCGGCCGTGGATGAAGCCCTGGAAGAACCGCTGTTGCTCGCCCCGCGCCTGGAGCCGAGCCTTGCCCCGCTGCTCGCGCGCCGCCTGAACCGCCCCGACAGCCCGCCGCTGATTCGCACCACCGTGGACGCTACCCTGCAACGCCGCCTCGAAGACCTGCTGTTGGGCTGGCGTGCGCGGTTGCCGGAACACACCTCCGCCGCCATCCTGGTGGTCGAGGAAGAGAGCATGGCCGTGCGCGCTTACCTGGGCTCGGTGGATATCAGCGACGCCAAACGTTTCGGCCATGTGGATATGATCAGCGCGCTGCGCTCGCCTGGTTCCACCTTGAAACCCTTTCTGTACGGCATGGCGCTGGATGAAGGGTTGATTCACTCCGAATCGCTGTTGCAGGACGTACCCCGGCGTTACGGGGACTACCGGCCGGGCAACTTCTCCATGGGCTTTACCGGCGCGGTGCCGGCGAGTACGGCGTTGTCCAGTTCACTCAACCTGCCGGCGGTGCAGTTGCTGGAGGCTTACGGGCCCAAGCGCTTTGCCGCGCAGATGCGCATCGGCGGTGTGCCGTTGGTATTGCCGGCGTTGGCCGAGCCCAATCTGGCCTTGATCCTCGGCGGTGCGGGCAGTCGGCTGGAAGACCTGGTGAGCGGCTATAGCGCCTTCGCCCGCGACGGCAAGAGCGCGACCCTGCGATTTCAACCGGATGACACGCTTAGAGAACGGCCGTTACTGTCGCCAGGGTCGGCCTGGATTGTGCGGCGGATCCTCAGTGGCCAGGCGCGACCGGACCGCGATCCGCGTGCCGAGCTGGTACAGCGCCCGGTGCTGGCCTGGAAAACCGGCACCAGCTATGGCTTTCGCGATGCCTGGGCAATTGGCGTGGGGCCGCGCTATTTGATCGGCGTATGGATCGGCCGACCGGACGGCACGCCGGTGCCGGGTCAGTTCGGCCTGGCTTCGGCGGCGCCGCTGATGTTGCAGGTGCACGACGTGCTGACCAACCGCGACAGTCAGCGCGGCATCAGCGCCCCCGTGAAACCGGTGCCGGCCAATGTCGGCGTGGCGGCGATCTGCTGGCCGCTGGGCCAGCCCATGAGCCGCAGCGATCCCAATTGCCGGCGCCAACGCTTCGCCTGGACGCTGGACAACACCACGCCGCCGACCTTGCAAGCGTTGGACCAACCGCTGAGCGTGGGGTTGATGGACAGTGTCTGGGTCAATGCCAAGGGGCTGCGGGTGGATGCCCATTGCCCAGGCGCGGTGGCCCGGAATATCGCCTTGTGGCCGGCGCCACTGGAACCCTGGCTGCCCAGGGCGGAGCGCCGGGAGGCGCGCATCCCGCGGCCGACCCGGACTGCCCGCCGCCGGCCTTGGCGGCCTCTTCGCCGCTGTCGATTGTCGGTATCCGCGAAGGCGACCAGCTACGCCTGCCCGCCGGCAGCCAGCAAGTCCTGCGCCTGAAACTCTCCGCCCTGGGCGGCAGCGGCCGACGCTGGTGGTTTCTCAACGGTGAGCCGCTGGGGGACAGTGCCAATCAGGACTTCATCAATACCAGTTTCGAGCGGTTGGGGCGTTATCAGCTCAGTGTCCTTGATGAGGCTGGCCAAACAGCACGCCTGGAATTCAGTGTTGTTGATTAAATCGCCGATAGGGGCCTGAAGGTCACTACAAGTGATTCACTTGCCTTCAAGGCGCATCCCCCCGAAGCTACACACCTTCAGGAGCCCAGCATGAACCTCGAACACCTCACCGAACGCCTGCACCGCATCCGCGATACCAACGATTGGAAGCAGTTCCACAGCCCGAAAAACCTGGCCATGGCCGCCAGTGTGGAAATGGCCGAACTGGTGGAAATCTTCCAATGGCTGACCGAAGACCAATCGCGCCAGTTGCCTGCCGATAAACTCGCCCACGCCGGGCAGGAAGTCGGCGATATCGTGCTGTACCTGCTGTTGCTGTGCAGCGAGCTGGGCCTGGACATGAACGAAGTGGTGCGCGCCAAACTGGCCGACAGCGAACGGCGGTTTGCCCATGAGTGATCGCCATTTCGACCTGTTGGCCACGCGCTTTGCCGAGAAGATCTACGGTGGCGCCAAGGGCGCGATTCGCCTGGCGGTGTTGCAGGCCGATCTGGCCGAAGCGCTGCCGGATCGCCCCTTGCGCGTGCTGGATATTGGCGCAGGCCTGGGGCATATGTCGCTGTGGCTGGCCGAGCGCGGGCACCAGGTGACTCTGGCCGAACCCGCCGAGCCGATGCTCGACGGCGCGCGCCAGCGGTTTGCCGAAGCCGGGCAGACCGCGACCTTTATCCATGCGCCCTGGCAGGACTTGCTCGGCCAACTCACCGAACCCTACGATCTGGTGCTGTGCCACGCCGTGCTGGAATGGCTGGCCGAACCCCATGCAATCCTGCCGGTGCTGCATCAGTTGACGGTGCCCGGCGGCTGGCTGTCCCTGGCGTTCTACAACCGCGATGCGCTGATTTACCGCAATCTGCTCAAAGGCCACTTCCGCAAAATGCGCAAGAACGATATGGCCGGCGAGAAGCAAAGCCTCACCCCGCAACAACCCCTTGACCCACGCGAATTGGCGGCGCAACTCCAGGGACTGTGGCAGGTCGAAAGCCAAAGTGGGGTGCGGGTGTTCCACGACTATATGCCGGTGGAATTCCAGGCCCGCGCCAATCTTCAGGACCTTATAGAGATGGAACTCGCTCACCGTCGTCACCCAAGCTTTGCCGGACTTGGGCGTTATTTGCACTGGATCTGCCGTCCGGTTTAAGCGGCCTAGTCTGCGGAGGTCGAAATGCGTCGTCTCTGTTTGATCCTGTTATCCCTCGGCCTGGGCGCTTGCTCAAGCCCCAATCCCTATGTCGCAGCCTCGGCCCCGATGCCGCCGGCACCGGTCCAGGCAGCCAGCACCTTTGATGCCAGCGCCTACCCGGCGCCGGTGCGCGATTACGGCGCCTATCGCAATTGGGCCTGGCGCAACGGCCAGTTGCCGGCGGGCACGGCGTGGGCGGATTCGGCGCAAATCGCCGAAGCGGTCAGCGGTGCCCTCGACCAGCGCGGCTTGCGTCCGTTGCATGACACACGCGCGCCCGATCTGTTGGTGAGCGCCGATGTGCGGCTGGAGAAGCGCCTCAGACAAGTCCAGGACGACTACGGCTACGGCGGCTATAACCGCTATGGCAACGGCTACGGCATGTACAACTCGGCGCCGATCGTGCGCACCTATGAGGTGACGGTGGCCGTGGTGCGGGTCAATCTGTTTGACGCGCGCACTGGCCAGCCGGTGTGGAGCACCAGCGCTGAAACCGCCAGCCAGGGCAGCCTCGGCGAACGCGCGGATGCACTGCGCCAGGCGGTGCAAAAGGCGATGGCGGCGTATCCTCCGCGTTAACCGCTATTCTCATTTAAAGGCTGGGTCGTTTTGGAGATCATCATGTTTCGTCGCATCGCTATGCTTGCCGTTGTCGTGCTGCTGGGCGGTTGTCAGACCAGCCAGGTCAACCACGATTTTGATGCCAGCCGAGATTTCGGCGCCTACCGCAGTTGGGCCTGGAAAGACCCGGCGTTGCAATACCGCCCCGATGATCCGCGTATCAGGAGTGACCTTACCGAACAACGCATCCGCCAGGCCGTTGGCGAACAACTCGACCAGCGCGGCCTGCGCCCGGCGGCGGCCGGCACCCGGGCTGACGTGAACGTGCAGGCCTACCTGATCGTCGAAGACCGTCAGCAACAAGTCACCACCAACTACGGCGGCGCCTGGGGCGGCCCGTGGAACGGCTACTGGGGCGCGCCGATGTACAACGAAACGCGCAACATCACTTATAAGGTCGCCACCCTGCAGATCGACCTGCTCGACGGCAAGGACGGCAAACTGGTGTGGCGCGGCAGCGACGAACAACTGATGAGCAGCACGCCCAACCCCGAGGATCGCAGCAACGCCATTCGCACCACGGTCGCCCGGATTCTCTCTGCCTATCCTCCACACTGAAGCTCACTGCAAAACCTCTGTGGGAGGGGGCTCTGTCAGTCATTCATGGGCTGATTGGCCGCCATTGACCGACCATATGTTCAATATCGCCCGCGCCTTTCAAGCACAAATCACCACTGGAACCCGCAGCGCTGGCGAACAACACCACGTCGCCGGGCAGGCGCACCGGCTTCTTGAATTCGACCGCTATTTCGAGATTGGCGGCGGGCAGATGCTCAGCCAGGGCGGCGAGCGTGCGCGCCTTGTTCCACAGCCCATGGGCGATGGCCTGGGGGAAACCGAACAATTTTGCGCTCAGGGCGCTGAGGTGAATCGGGTTGTAATCGCCCGAGACACGCGCATAACGGCGGCCGATGTCGGCGGGGGCGCTCCAGCGGGCCAGTTCGCTGACCTGAGCAGGTATGGCGTGCGTGCCAGCCATTGTTTCGCCCTCGAGCTTCACACCTCGGCACAGCATGCGACTCTCGGCTTCCCACAGCGGGCCGAGGGAATCTTCAACGGTGGTCACCAGGTCAAAGGTCGCGCCCTTGGCGTGAGGCAGCAGGTTTTGCGCGTGCACGCCAACGGACAGGTCACTGACGCTGCCCATCGGCCGATGAATGCGGATCCGGTTGTTCAGGTGGACCAACCCCAACAGGGGAAAGGGGAAGCGCGGGTCGGTGAGCAGTTTCATCTGCAAACCGAACGCCAGAATGTGCGGGTAAGTGGGTGGCAACATAGGGCTGTCGATAAACCCGCAGACCTTGCGATAGGCCGCCACGTCCCTGGGATTGACGCTGACCCTGCAGCGCAAGCCCTGTTCCGGCAAGGTGCTGCCAGTGATCTTGCGTTTGAGCGCCGCGCGCCAATACAGCGGCGGCAGAAACGGGGTATTGCCCAAGGTTTGCCAATGCATGCTTATGCTCCCAGCAGACTTTGCCCACACACCCGCAGCGCTTGCCCGCTGACCGCACCGGAGCCCGGCTGAGCCAGCCACGCCACGGCCTCGGCGACGTCCTGCGGCACACCGCCCTGGCCCAGCGAACTCATGCGCCGCCCGGCCTCACGCAGCGCGAATGGAATGTGCGCGGTCATCTGCGTTTCGATAAAGCCTGGGGCCACGGCGTTGATACTGATCCCGCGTTCCGCCAGCAGCGGTGCCCATGCCTGGGCCAGGCCAATCAAGCCCGCCTTGCTCGCGGCATAGTTGGTTTGCCCACGGTTACCGGCGATGCCGCTGATGGACGCGAGCAGCACCACGCGGGCGTTGTCGTGCAGGGCGCCACTGTCGAGCAGGGCCTGGGTCAGCACTTGGGGGGCGCTGAGGTTCACCGCCAGCACCGCGTCCCAGTATTCCGGCGTCATGTTGGCCAAGGTCTTGTCGCGAGTGATCCCGGCGTTGTGCACCAGGATGTCCAGGCCATCGGGCAGGTGTTCGATCAATTGGCCGGCGGCGTCTTCGGCGCAGATATCCAGCGGCACCGTGCGCGCCCCCAGTCGCGCGGCCAACGCTTCGAGATCGGCCTTGGCCTGGGGCACATCCAGCAGGATGACCTCGGCGCCATCGCGGGCCAGGGTTTCGGCGATGGACGCGCCGATGCCACGGGCCGCACCGGTAACCAGTGCTTTGCGACCCGCCAACGGGCGAGTCCAGTCCTCGACGGGCGTAGCGCAGGCCTGCAGGCGAATCACTTGGCCAGAGACGTACGCGCTTTTTGGCGAGAGAAAGAAGCGCAGCGCGCCTTCCAACTGGTCTTCGGCGCCGTCGCCGACATAGAGCAATTGCAACACCCCACCGTGGCGCAGCTCCTTGGCCAGCGAGCGGCTGAAGCCTTCGAGGGCGCGCTGGGCGCTGGCGGCAAACGGATCGTCGAGGCTTTCCGGAGCGCGGCCGAGGATCACCAGGTGCGCGCTGTTATCCAGGTTCTTCAGCAGCGGTTGGAAGAACTCGCGCAGTTGCTTGAGTTGGTCGGTGTGCTGCAGGTGGCTGGCGTCGAACACCACGGCCTTGAGCTTGGGACCGTGCCCGGGAATCCATGTCGACGTCTCGGTGCCATAGCTGTAAATGGCATCGGTGAGTTTGTTGGCAAACGCTGCACCCGGTTTACCAGCGCGCCGCCGCCCAGCAGCAGCGCACCGTCCACCGGGCGCAGGCGGCCTGCCTGCCAGCGTTCCAGGCGTACCGGTGACGGCAGGCCAAGGGCGGCGACCAGACGATGGCCGAGGCTTGAATTGGCGAAGTCGATATAACGGTCAGACATGGAACGCTCTCCGAAGGCTGGGGTTCAAAGGGTTGACCATCCCAGGGTAGCAGTCGTTCGACTAGGCTCAGTGATCAGGTCCATAACAGACAAAGGGAGCTTTCCATGACTCAATTGCGCCGTGTGGCGATCATTGGCGGTAACCGCATTCCGTTCGCCCGCTCCAATGGCCCCTATGCCACGGCGAGCAACCAGGCGATGCTGACGGCGGCGCTGGAGGGCCTGATCGAACGCTACAACCTGCACGGCCTGCGCATGGGCGAAGTGGCCGCCGGCGCCGTGCTCAAGCACTCGCGTGACTTCAACCTCACTCGCGAATGCGTGTTGGGCTCGCGCCTGTCGCCGCAAACCCCGGCCTATGACATTCAGCAGGCGTGCGGCACCGGGCTGGAAGCGGCGTTGCTGGTGGCCAACAAGATTGCGTTAGGCCAGATCGAATGCGGCATTGCGGGCGGGGTGGACACCACGTCCGACGCGCCGATCGGCGTGAATGAAGGGCTGCGCAAGATTCTGCTGCAGGCCAATCGCAGCAAATCCATGGCGGATAAATTAAAACTCCTGTTACAGCTTCGTCCCCATCACCTCAAGCCCGAACTGCCGCGCAACGGCGAGCCGCGCACCGGGTTGTCCATGGGCCAGCATTGTGAATTGATGGCGCAGACCTGGCAGATCCCGCGTGCCGAGCAGGACCAGCTTGCACTTGAGAGTCACCAGAAAATGGCCGCGTCCTACGCTGAGGGCTGGCACAACGATTTGCTCACACCGTTCCTGGGCCTGACCCGTGACAACAACCTGCGTCCCGACCTGACCCTGGAAAAACTCGCCGCGCTCAAACCCGCGTTCGAACGCAGTGAAAAGGGCACCCTCACCGCCGGCAACTCCACGCCGCTCACCGATGGTGCATCCCTGGTGCTGCTGGGCAGCGAAGCCTGGGCCAAGGCGCGTGGTTTGCCGATCCTGGCCTATCTGCGTGATGGCGAAGCGGCGGCGGTGGATTTCGTCAACGGTGCCGAAGGCCTGCTGATGGCGCCGGTGTACGCCGTGCCGCGCCTGCTGGCGAGGAATGGTCTGACGCTGCAGGACTTCGATTACTACGAGATTCATGAAGCCTTCGCTGCCCAAGTGTTGTGCACGCTCAAGGCATGGGAAGATGCGGACTACTGCAAGACCCGCCTGGGGCTGGACGCGCCGCTGGGTGCCATTGATCGCAGCCGCTTGAATGTGAAGGGCAGTTCCCTGGCCGCCGGGCATCCTTTCGCGGCCACGGGTGGGCGTATCGTCGCCAGTCTGGCCAAGCTGCTGGACGTGGCGGGCAAAGGGCGCGGGTTGATTTCGATCTGCGCCGCCGGTGGGCAGGGCGTCACGGCAATCATTGAGCGTGATTACCCGTGAAACTGGCATATAGGATGCATTCTTGAGTGGTCAAAGGTCGGTCGCCTCTCCCCCCGGCGGGCCGATTGCCGTATAACGAGTGCCATACGCGTATTTGGTAATAAAGGACCCACAATAAAAGCTGATGAAGACTCCTAAACGCATTGAGCCCTTGATCGAGGACGGTCTGGTCGACGAAGTGCTGCGCCCACTCATGAGTGGTAAAGAAGCAGCTGTTTATGTGGTGCGCTGCGGCAACGAACTGCGTTGCGCCAAGGTTTACAAGGAGGCGAACAAACGAAGTTTTCGTCAGGCGTCCGAATACCAGGAAGGCCGCAAGGTCCGCAACAGCCGTCAGGCCCGGGCCATGGCCAAGGGTTCCAAGTTCGGCAAGAAAGAAACCGAGGATGCCTGGCAGAACGCTGAAGTCGCGGCGTTGTTCCGCCTGGCGGGTGCGGGCGTTCGCGTGCCCAAGCCCTACGATTTCCTGGAAGGCGTGCTGCTGATGGAGCTGGTGGCCGACGAGTACGGCGATGCAGCGCCGCGTCTGAATGACGTGACATTGGACCCGGACCAGGCGCGCGAATACCACGCCTTCCTGATTTCCCAGATCGTGCTGATGCTGTGTACCGGCCTGGTGCACGGTGACTTGTCCGAGTTCAACGTGCTGCTCACGCCCACTGGCCCGGTGATCATCGACCTGCCCCAGGCGGTGGATGCGGCCGGCAACAACCACGCGTTCAGCATGCTGGAGCGGGATGTGGGCAACATGGCCTCCTACTTCGGGCGTTTTGCCCCGGAGTTGAAGAAGACCAAGTACGCCAAGGAAATGTGGGCACTGTACGAAGCCGGCACCTTGCACCCGGCCAGCATCTTGACCGGCGAGTTCGATGAGCCGGAAGAATTGGCGGACGTGGGCGGTGTGATCCGCGAGATCGAAGCGGCGCGTTTGGATGAAGAGCGTCGTCAGGCGATTCGGGCTGCGGATGATGCGCCGGCGAGCAAAGCGTCCGAAGAGCCACCGCCTCCGCCTTGGATGCAGTGATCTCCCAGCAAATGGAGATCTGAAAGATGTGGGTGGGGCGGTGCGACGATTCGACTTGTCCCTCCCACATTGGGTTTTGTGTGGTCAGTTACACCCCTCAGGCGCAGCAGCTTCCAGACGCCAACTCTTTGAGAATCGGGCAATCCGGTCGATCATCGCCGTGGCAGTGTTCCACCAGGTCCTGCAACGTGTCGCGCAGTTGCCCCAGTTCCACAATTTTCTGATTCAACTCCTCGATATGCTGGCGCGCCAAGGCTTTCACATCGGCGCTGGCCCGTTGCCGGTCCTGCCACAGGGTCAGCAGTTTGCCGACCTCTTCCAATGAAAAGCCCAGATCCCGCGAGCGCTTGATAAACGCCAGGGTGTGCAGGTCCTCCGCGCCGTACACGCGGTAACCGCTGTCGGTACGGTGGGCGGCCTTGAGCAGGCCTATGGACTCGTAGTAGCGAATCATCTTTGCACTCAGCCCGCTCTGTCGGGCGGCTTGGCCGATGTTCATGGGCGTTGATCCTCCAGGTCCTTGGGCTTCCAGGTTTTGAGCAGCAATGCATTGCTCACCACGCTGACGCTGGACAAGGCCATGGCCGCGCCCGCGAGTACTGGGTTGAGCAGGCCGAACGCGGCCAGGGGAATGCCGATCAAGTTATACACAAAGGCCCAGAACAGGTTCTGGCGGATCTTTGCGTAGGTTTTGCGGCTGATCTCCAGCGCGGCGGGTACCAGGCGAGGGTCGCCGCGCATCAGGGTGATCCCGGCCGCGTGCATGGCCACATCGGTGCCGCCGCCCATGGCGATGCCGATATCGGCGGCGGCCAGGGCCGGGGCGTCGTTGATGCCGTCGCCGACCATGGCCACCACAGCGGTTTTTTTCAGTTCGGCGACGGTGGCGGCTTTGTCGGCGGGCAGTACTTCGGCGTGTACATCGTCGATGCCCAGCGCCTGCGCGACCACTCGGGCGCTGCCGCGATTATCGCCGGTGAGCAAGTGGCTGCTGATATTGCGTGCCTTGAGTTGAGTCACCGCTTGCAGCGCGCCGGGCTTGAGGGTGTCGCCAAAGGCGAACAGCCCCAGCACCTTGGGCTGCGCGCCTTGTTCAAGCAGCCACGACAGGGTGCGGCCTTCGGCCTCCCAGTCTTGGGCGCGGGTAGCCAGGTCGCCGGCGCTCAAGCCGCTCTCTTGCAACAAGCGGTGGTTGCCCAGGGCCAGTCGCCGGCCGTCGAGGGTGCCGGCGATGCCGCGTCCGGTCAGGGATTGGCTGGCGCTCACATCCGCGACCGTCAGCCCTCGTTCGTCGCAGGCGTCCAGCACTGCCTTGGCCAACGGGTGTTCGCTGCCGCGTTGCAGCGCGCCGGCCTGTTGCAGCAGCAGGGCTTCATTGCCATCCACTGCGGCCAAATGGGCGATTTTCGGTGCGCCGGAGGTGAGGGTGCCGGTCTTGTCGAACACCACGGCGCTCACTTCATGGGCACGTTCCAGAGCTTCGGCGTCCTTGATCAGGATGCCGTAGCGGGCGGCGACGCCGGTGCCGGCCATGATCGCAGTCGGGGTGGCCAGCCCAAGGGCGCAAGGGCAGGCGATCACCAGGACCGCCACGGCATTGATGATCGCGGTTTCCAGCGGGGCGCCGTACAGCCACCAGCCCACCAGGGTGATCAATGCCAGCACCAGCACCGCCGGTACGAACACCTGGCTGACTTTATCCACCAGTTTCTGAATCGGCGCCTTGGCGGCCTGGGCGTCTTCCACCAGACGAATGATCCGCGCCAATACGCTTTCGGCACCCAGCGCGGTGGTGCGCACCAGCAGGCGACCATCGCCATTGATGGCGCCGCCAGTGACCTTATCGCCGGGTTGTTTGGGCACCGGCAGGCTTTCGCCGCTGATCAACGCCTCGTCGGCGTGGCTTTGACCTTCGATCACTTCACCGTCCACCGGGAAGCGTTCGCCGGGCTTGACCAATACCCGGTCATCCAGCTTCAGTGCGCTGATGGCAACCTCTTCTTCGTGACCGTCCTGCACGCGAATCGCGCGTTCAGGACGCAGAGCTTCCAGCGCACGGATAGCGCTGGCGGTCTGGCGTTTGGCGCGGCTTTCCAGGTATTTACCCAGCAGCACCAGGGCAATCACCACGGCCGAGGCTTCAAAGTACAGGTGCGGCATGCTGTCGGTGGGGGCGGTGAGCCATTCATAGATACTCAGGCCGTAACCGGCGCTGGTGCCGATGGCCACCAGCAAGTCCATATTGCCGGCACCGGCGCGTACGGCTTTCCAGGCCGCTGTATAAAAGCGCGCACCGAAGATGAATTGCACGGGAGTGGCCAGGGCGAATTGCACCCAGGCGGGCAACATCCAATGCACGCCGAAGGGTTGCACCAGCATCGGCAATACCAGCGGCAATGCCAGCGCAATGGCCAGCAACAGCGCCCAGCGCTCGCGGTGCAGTCGCTGGGCCTGGTGGGCGTCGGTAACGGTTTCGCTTTGGGGCAGGGTGGCGGTGTAGCCGGCTTTGTCGACGGCAGCGATCAACACCGCGGGGTCCATCTGGCCGAGTACTTCAACATGGGCGCGTTCGTTGGCCAGGTTGACGCTGACGCTTTGCACCCCCGGCACCTTGCCCAATGCGCGCTCGACACGCCCGGCACAGCTGGCGCAGGTCATGCCGCTGATGGGCAGGTCAAAGGTGGTGGATCCATTCATGGGGCGGTCCTCCAGAAGAAGTTGCGCCTAGGATCAACCTTGACCTGTGGGGAAGGTCAAGCGTCTTCAGTATTCCAGTGCAGCGGGCTTGAGGTACATGCCGTCCGGGCCTTGGGCGATACGCAACTTGCGCACTTCACCGACCTTGAGCTTGATGTTTTGCGCCGGCGGCGCCAGCAGGCCTGGAAGGCATCCGGGTGCCTGGCCCGGCAGGAGCTTCAAGCGCAACGACAGATCGCCCGCCGGCAAGTTGAACGAGGTGGCCTGCTCCTGGAACAGCCGCCCTGCCAACTGGTCATTGAGGTACAGGCCGATCTCACAGTTGGTCAGTACTTCCAGGCGCTCCCGGGAAATAATCAGGACCGCATAGTCTTCGGCGGCGCTGGCCAGGGGCGCAGCGGCAGACAAGCTCATCAGGCCGACAAGGCCAAAAAACGACCAGCGCATGGCGAATGCTCCGAGGGTTGAATCAACGATGCGTCAAGCTTGGCCGACAGCGCCACCGAATACCAGCCCGGCCAAAGTTTTCAAAACTTGACCTTGCCATCGTGGCAAGGTCGAAACTGGCGTCAATCTCATCAAAGGAGTCATGTCATGCAAGTATTCAGCGTTGAAGGAATGACCTGCGGCCATTGCGTCAAGGCGGTGACCCAGGCGGTGCAAGACCGCGATCCGGCTGCGCAAGTGGAGGTCGACCTCGCGACGAAGCAAGTTAGTGTGCAAAGCCAGCTTCCCCCTGAAGAGATCGCGAAGTTGATCACGGAAGAAGGCTACACCGTCGTCTGATTTTTAATCGTTAGCGAGCTATCGTTATGTTCAAGGCACCCAGGCCCGGCTAGACTGTGGGGCTGCCGACTCACTTGGGTGCCTGATGAACCTTCGCATAATTCTGATCCTGGGCGCCTTGAGCGCCTTCGCGCCGCTGGCGATCGATTTTTACCTGCCGGGCTTTCCGGCAATGGCCACGGCGTTCGCCACCGATGAAAAACATATTCAGTTGACCCTGGCGGTGTATTTTGCCGGCCTGGCCATCGGCCAATTGATCTACGGCCCGCTGGCGGACCGTTTCGGTCGACGCGGGCCGCTGCTCAGCGGCGTGACCCTGTTTACCCTGGCGTCTTTCGCCTGTGCCTATGCACCTTCCCTGGACTGGTTGATCGGCGCCCGCTTCGTGCAGGCGCTGGGCGGCTGTGCAGGCATGGTGATTTCCCGCGCGGTGGTGAGCGACAAGTGTGATGCGGTGGGTTCGGCCAAGGTGTTTTCCCAATTGATGCTGGTGACCGGTCTGGCGCCGATCCTTGCGCCACTGGCCGGTGGCCTGATGGTAGGGCTGTGGGGCTGGCAGTCGATCTTCCTGGCGTTGTCGATTTTCAGTGTGATGGCGGCGGTCGCCGTGGCGGTCGGTTTGCCGGAAACCTTCCCGGCTCATCAGCCGCGTCAGCCGTTGTCCGGCTCGCTGCGCCGCTATTTGGGGCTGCTGTCGGACCGGGTTTACCTCGGTTACGCGCTGACCGGCGCGCTGTCGATTGCCGGGATGTTTGCCTACATCGCCGGTTCACCGTTCGTGTTTATCAAGCTCTATGGCGTGCCCGCCGAGCATTACGGCTGGGTGTTCGGTTCCAACGCCGCCGGTTTTATCCTGGTGGCACAGCTCAACGCGCGCTTGCTGGCCAAGCGTGGCCCGGCGTTTTTGCTGTCGCGCACGGTGTGGCTCTATGCGTTGGCAGGCATGACGCTGCTGGGTATTTCGGCGCTGCACACTGACGCATTGTGGCCATTGCTGGTGCCGTTGTTTATCTGCATCGCCAGCCTGGGCTGCATTTTGCCCAACACGTCGGCCTGCGCCATGAGCGGGCAGGGCGCCCGAGCGGGGAGCGCGTCGGCGTTGCTCGGCTGCATCCAGTTCGGCGTGGCGGCGGGCGCGGCGTCGTTGGTGGGGCTGTTGCACGATGGCACGGCCATGCCGATGGCGATGGTCATCAGCCTGTGCGGTGTGTTGGCGGTGACGGTGGCCGTATCGACCCAGCGCCTGCAACGAACCAGAGCCTTGCAGGCGCAGGTCTGAAGGGCGGTTCAGCCAGCGGCGGACTGTGGCTGGCTGACAGGAAAGCGATGGGGCGCCTGGATGCGCGCCTGCAGGGTATCGGCAAAGGCGCGGGCCTCGGCTTCGGTGTGGAAAATAATGGCTTTCTGATCCAGCCGGACCTCCCACTGGGATTTTGCTAACGCTTTTATCAGGATTTTCATTGCTGACTTCCTCACGTAAAAGAATCGTGGCAAAGGCGGCCAATATAAACCTGAATACGCTCACAAATGTGACAAGGATCAAGTCTCTGACTAGCGGTGTCGTCCATGACTCACGTGAATAATGGACGACACTGACAGACGCTTCCTAGAACCCTTCCAACACGATCTTGCCCTTGGCTTTGCCGCTTTCCAGCAGCGCATGGGCCCGGCGCAGGTTCGCCGCGTTGATCACGCCAAAGTGCTCGCCCACCGTGGTTTCCAGGGTTCCGGTATCGATCAGTTCGGCCACGCGGTTGAGCAGGTTGTGCTGCTCGATCATGTCCGGGGTTTCGAACATCGAGCGCGTGTACATGAACTCCCAGTGCAGTGACAGGCTCTTGCGCTTGAGCTTGCTCACGTCCAATGCCTTGGGATCGTCGATCAACGCCAGTTTGCCCTGAGGCTGCAGCGCTTCGACCAGTTGGTCCAGGTGATGGTCGGTCTGGGTCAGGCTGGCGACGTGGGTCACTTGCGGGTGGCCGGCCTGTTTCAGCGCTTCGCTCAGTGGTTGGCTGTGGTCGATCACCAGGTCGGCGCCAAGTGCCTTGGCCCATGCCTGGGTTTCCGGACGCGAGGCGGTGCCGATCACTTTCAAGGCGGTGAGCTGGCTGGCCAATTGGGTCAGGATCGAGCCCACGCCACCGGCGGCGCCGACGATCAGCAGGCTCTGGCCTTCATCCTGTTTACCCTCACGCACTTGCAGGCGTTCGAACAGCAGTTCCCAGGCGGTGATGGTGGTCAGCGGCAGCGCGGCGGCTTCGGCAAAACTCAGGCTCTTGGGCATATGACCGACGATGCGCTCGTCCACGCTGTGCAGTTCGCTGTTGCCGCCTGGGCGCAACAGGGAGCCGGCATAGAACACCTTGTCGCCGGCCTTGAACAGGGTCACGTCACTGCCGACCGCCTTGACCACACCGGCCACGTCCCAGCCCAGCACTTTGGCGGCGCCGTTTTCCGGGGCGACGTTTTGGCGCACCTTGGTATCCACCGGGTTGACCGAGATGGCTTTGACTTCCACCAGCAGATCGCGCGGGCCGGCGACCGGCGCTGGCAGTTCGATGTCTTGCAGCGATTGTTCGTCGTTGATGGGCAGGGAGGCGTAGTAGGCAATGGCTTTCATGGGGGTTCCGGAGAAAGGGTGGTGATCAGGTAAACAGATAATTGGCTATTTCCCACGAAGATAAAAGCCGCTAAAACGTTAGGCTGTTTCAATAAAATTTTGATAATGGGCGGATAGATGCTGCGCTTTGATGATTTGCAGTTGTTTGTGCGCGCGGCCGACTTGGGCAGCCTGTCGGCCGCGGCGCGGGTGATGGAACTGTCGCCCGCCGTGGCCAGCGCTGCGCTTAAACGCATCGAACAGCAACTGGGCGCGCGCTTGCTGGCGCGCTCGACTCGCAGCCTGCGGTTGACCGCCGAAGGTGAAGGCTTCCTGGACTACGCGCGCGCTGCGCTGAGTTCGCTGGATGAGGGGCGGCGCTTATTGGCCAGTGGCCAGGACCATGTCAGCGGCGTGTTGCAACTGTCGGCGCCCTCCGATTTTGGCCGTAACCAGTTGTTGCCATGGCTGGACGAATTCCAGCGCGAATACCCGCAGCTCACCGTGCGCCTGTTGTTGGGCGATCGGATTGCCGACCTGTTCCGTCAGCCGGTGGACATCGCCCTGCGCTACGGTGAGCCGGAGGATTCCAGCCTTATCGCGCTGCCTGTGGCCCCGCACAATGTCCGCGTATTGTGCGCGGCCCCCGGCTACCTGGCGCGGCACGGCGAACCTCGACACCTGGAGCAGTTGGCCCAGCACAATTGCCTGCTGTATATGCTCGGCAGTCGCGTGCATGACCATTGGGCTTTTCACGACGGCAAACGTGACGTCAGCCTGACAGTTGGCGGCGACCGCTTCAGTGACGATGCCGATGTGGTGCGCCGTTGGGCGGTGGCGGGCGTGGGCATTGCCTACAAGTCCTGGCTGGATGTGAGCACCGACGTGCTGGCCGGGCGCTTGCGCTTGATCCTGCCGGAGCTGCGTGGCGAGCGTACGCCGCTCAACCTGCTGTGCGCCCACCGCGCCCAGTTGAGCAAACCCATCAACCTGCTGCGCGAAATGCTCGTGTCCCGTTGTGCGACATTGACCGCGCAGTTGCCGGCACGCGTGGGCACGGGGCAATAACCTTCATCACAGCAGGAAATTTCACTCAGAGCCTGTCCCTATCTACGCTGTCAGACGCCGTGGAACTGGCGGAAAGCGCACCTATACTTTGGCGCCAACCGCAGCACAAAAATAGTTCGACAGGGAGTGAATCGATGGAAGAAGCACCTTGCATCAGCCAGATCGCCAGCTTGCTTGCCGAGCCAAAACGCACGGCCATGCTCTGGGCGTTGATGGACGGTTCGGCCCGATCGTCGCAGGAGCTGGCAACGCTGGCCGGGCTGTCGCCGGCCTCGGCCAATGCGCATCTGGCGCGGTTGACCGGCAGCGGCTTGCTACGCATTGAGGCACGCCGCGGCGGGCGCTTGTTCCGCGTGGCGGCCCCGGATGTGAGGGCTGCCATCGATGCATTGGCAAACACCACCTTCGCCAGTGCGGCACGCAGAGCGTCGGGAACTTCACCACCGCTGCTGCTGGCGCCACCGTCATTGCGCCATGCCCGGCTGTGCCATGGCCATCTCGGCGGCGAGTTGGCGGCGGCGCTCTACGAACGGATGATGGCGACGGGTTGGATTGAACGCCTTGAACAGCGCATCGAGGTCACGGTCAAGGGCGCGCAGCAGTTGGCGGACCTGGGCATTTTCATCCAGGCGCTGGCGTCGCCGCTGGTGTGCGATTGTTTTGATTGGAGCCGGCAGCAACCGCATCTGGGGGGGACGTTGGGTACTGGGCTGTTACAACTGTTTTTGCAGTCGAACTGGGTGAGTTTGATCAATGAGTCCCAGGCGCTTGAGGTGAGCGATCTCGGGCTGGTGGAAATCGCCCGATTGGCCCTGTCGTAGATACCTTTCGCTGTGCAAGCAGGCAACACAAAGCCAATGCGGGCTCGCCACGGCAAGCCCGCTCACAGTTTTGGCCTGTGTTATCCAGTTACGGTTTTACGAGTCGAGCGTCCAGGCTGTTTTGCGCCAGGCGTTTGGCCTGGTCCTGGGTCATGCCCAGCGAGGTGTACAGCGCGTGGAAGTTCTCGGTTACATAACCACCGAAGTACGCCGGATCGTCCGAGTTCACCGTTACCTTCACGCCACGCTCAAGCATGTCGAGAATGTTGTGCTGGGCCATGTCGTCGAATACGCAGAGCTTAGTGTTGGACAGCGGGCACACGGTGAGCGGGATCTGCTCGTCGATGATGCGTTGCATCAGGCGCTCGTCTTCGATGGCCCGCACGCCATGGTCGATACGCTGGATTTTCAGCAGGTCGATGGCTTCCCAGATGTACTCCGGCGGGCCTTCTTCGCCGGCGTGGGCGACGGTGAGGAAGCCTTCGTGGCGGGCACGGTCGAACACGCGCTGGAACTTGCTCGGCGGGTGGCCCATTTCCGAACTGTCCAGGCCGACGGCGACGAACGCGTCACGGAAAGGCAGCGCCTGGTCGAGGGTTTTCTGCGCTTCGTCTTCGCTCAGGTGGCGCAGGAAGCTGAGGATCAGGCCGCTGGTGATGCCCAGTTGCTGCTCGCCATCTTTAAGCGCAGCGGCGATGCCGTTAAGCACCACTTCGAACGGCACGCCACGGTCGGTGTGGGTTTGCGGGTCGAAGAAAGGTTCGGTATGGATCACGTTCTGCGCTTTGCAGCGCAGCAGGTAGGCCCAGGTCAGGTCGTAGAAATCCTGAGAGGTGCGCAGCACGTCGGCGCCTTTGTAGTACAGGTCGAGAAATTCCTGCAGGTTGTTAAAGGCGTAGGCCTTGCGCAGGGTTTCAACGTCGTTCCACGGCAGCGCGATTTTATTGCGTTCAGCCAGGGCGAACAGCAATTCAGGCTCCAGCGAGCCTTCCAGATGCAGGTGCAGTTCTGCCTTGGGCAGGGCGTTGAGCCAATCGTACATTTTTAAAATCTCATCAGGTGCAATGGCGGCATTCTACAGGGCATGGCCGAAATAATCGGTAAAACCTGACCGGCAGGAGAGTATTCGTTTTATTCGTACAAGGGCGGCGTCAACTAAGATGTAACGAAACGTTAGCAGCGTGGCGCAGTCTGTACCCCATCAATGACTGATTTGCCGTTTGAAAAGGCCCGTAATGCTCACACTCCTCAAGCAAGAAAAATTCATGCTGCTGGCGCTGATTGCTGCCATTGCTGCGTACCCGTTGGAGCATTGGATGCTGCACAGCGGGCAAATGGTGGCGCTGTTGGCCGGTGTGGCGCTGATCGCTTTCATCGTGATGGCGTCGATGCGTGTGGCCCACCACGCCGAGCAATTGGCGGAAAAAGTCGGCGATCCCTACGGCACCATGATCCTGACCCTCGCGGCGGTGTTGGTGGAGGTGGTGATCCTGGCGATCATGATGAGTAACGAACCATCGCCGACCCTGGTGCGAGATACCATCTACTCCGCTGTAATGCTCGATATCAACGGTATCCTCGGCCTGGCCGCGTTGATGGGCGGCATCAAGCATGGCGAGCAGTCCTACAACGATGATTCAGCACGTACCTACAGTGTGATGATTCTTACCGCCATGGGCGTGTCGATGGTGGTGCCGGAATTTATCCCCGAAGCTGACTGGAAAATTTACTCGGCCTTCACCATCGGCGCGATGGTGGTGCTCTACACCTTGTTCCTGCGTATGCAGGTTGGGCCGCACAGTTACTTCTTCAGCTACAGCTACCCGGAAAAACGTCGCAGGAAACTGCCCGAAGAAGAGCAGGAAACGCCGGTGAACCTGGCGTTCTCCATCGGTACCCTGGTGTTTGGTGTGATCGTGATTGGCGCACTGGCCGAGGTGATGTCCAAGACACTCGACCTGGGCCTGGAAGGCACGGGCGCACCGCCGGTGATCACGGCGATTGTAGTGGCGGCTATTTCGGCGGCGCCGGAAATTCTGACGGCGTTGCGCGCAGCGTTGGCCAACCGCATGCAGTCGGTGGTCAACATCGCGCTGGGTGCTTCCTTGTCGACGGTGATTCTGACGGTGCCGGTGATGGAGGCCATGGCGCTTTACACCGGCCAGCCGTTCCAGATGGCGATGACCCCGGTGCAGACGGTGATGGTGTTTATTACGTTGATCGTGAGTGCGATCAACCTCAACGATGGCGAAACCAACGCCATCGAAGGGATGACCCATTTTGTGCTGTTTGCGACCTTTATCATGTTGTCTCTGCTAGGCCTATAAGCACTGCAGGATTTGAACTGTGTTTGCTTAGGTGCCGGCGATCAACTGCCGTGCGGCCTGGGTGTGATCGGCGATCAAACCCTTCAAGTCCAGGCCCTCGACCTGCCCGTCGATCACTCGCCATTTGCCTGCGACCATTACCCGATCCGCTCGGTCAGCGCCGCACAACAGCAGCGCTGAAATCGGATCATGGCTACCGGAGAAGCGCAGCTCATCGAGCTTGAACAGCGCCAGGTCGGCCTGTTTGCCGACGGCCAATTCGCCGATATCCGTACGTCCCAGCAATTGCGCCGAGCCTTTGGTGGCCCAGCCGAGCACGCCTTCAGGAGTGATTTTTTCGGCGCCGTAACGCAGGCGCTGGATGTACAGCGCCTGGCGCGCTTCGAGGATCATGTTCGAGGCATCGTTGGATGCGGAGCCATCCACGCCAAGCCCGATAGGCGCGCCGGCGGCGAGCAAATCCTGGGTCGGGCAGATGCCAGAGGCCAGGCGCATGTTCGAGCTTGGGCAGTGGCAGATGCCGGTACCGGCGGCGCCCAGGCGCGCGATTTCATCCGGATTGAAGTGAATGCCATGCGCCAGCCAGGTGCGCGGGCCGAGCCAGCCGACGCTGTCGAGGTAGTCCACGGTGCGCAGGCCGAAGCGCTGCAGGCAAAAGTCTTCCTCGTCGAGGGTTTCCGCCAAGTGGGTGTGCAGGCGCACGTCCAGGCTGTTGGCCATCTCGGCGCTGGCTCGCATGATTTGCGGCGTGACGGAAAACGGTGAGCAGGGCGCCAGGGCGATCTGGATCTGTGCCCCTTCGCCCCGCTCATGGTAGGCGCGGATCAGGCGTTGGCTATCGTCGAGAATCACCTGGCCTTGTTGCACCGTCTGCTGCGGTGGCAAGCCGCCGTCCGCTTCGCCCAGGCTCATGGAACCGCGGGTGAGCATGGCGCGCATGCCCAGTTCACGCACGCTGTCGACTTGTACATCGATGGCGTTTTCCAGCCCATCGGGGAACAGGTAGTGGTGATCGGCTGCGGTGGTGCAGCCTGAGAGCAGCAGCTCGGCCAGTGCGACTTTGCTGGCCAGGGCGAGTTTCTCCGGCGTCAGACGCGCCCATACCGGGTACAGGGTTTTGAGCCAAGGGAACAAGGGCTGGTTGACCACCGGTGCCCAGGCGCGGGTCAGGGTTTGGTAGAAGTGGTGGTGGGTGTTGATCAGCCCCGGCAGCACCACATGCTCACGGCCATCGAACACCTGTGTGCAAGGCTGCGCGGGAGCTTGCCCGTGGGCCAGCACTTCGGTGATCACGCCGTCTTGCAGCACCAGGCCGCCACGGGCGTCGAGACCATTGGCAGTGAAAATCGCGAGGGGGTTTTTTAACCAGATACGGGTCGCAGGCATTGGCCGGCTCCTCTGAATGATGGGTTCAGGTTTGCCAGCTCAGTGTTGCCCTGTCTGCTGATCCAGGGTCGCCGGTGAAGGCGAGGTGGTAGATTACGTGTAGTTCGGAATCGGGTCTACCTGTAGGAAATAGACGTTATCAATGTGGGAGGGGACTTGCCCCTCCACATTTCGATCCGCAGCGTTTACCAGGCGATGGTGTCGCCTTTGTAGTCCACAAAGTGGTGGCCGCCTTTGCCGGTGTAGGCATTTACCTGCTCCACCAGGCCGCGCACGCTGGTGTCGACATCGATAGGCGCGTCTTCTCCGCCCATGGCGGTCTTGACCCAGCCCGGGTGCATCGACAGTACGGTGAGTTTGTGGTCGCCCAGCTGGGTGATGAAACTGTTGGTCATGGAGTTGAGCGCGGCTTTGCTGGCCTTGTACAGCGCCAGGTCTGAGCCGTCGGGGATGGTCACGCTGCCCAGTACCGAACTCATGAAGGCCAGTACGCCGCTGTCCTTGCGGATCTGCCCGACAAAGCGCTGTGCCAGGTTGATCGGTGCCACGGCGTTGGTGAAAAACAGTTGGCCGACTTCGGCCAATGTGACGTGACCAGGCTCCTGGTTGGCCGGGCCTTTGACACCGGCATTGACGAACAGCAAGTCGAAAGTCCGCTCCTTGAGGCGTTGGGCCAGGGCAATCACGGCTTGCTGATCGTCCATGTCGAGTTTTTCGATCTGCACCGGGCCCACGGCTTTCAGAGCATCGGCCTTGCTCGGGTCACGCACGGTGGCGGTCACGTCCCAGCCGTCCTGGAGCAATTGCTTGACAAGGCCAAGGCCCAGCCCGCGCGAGGCGCCGATGATCAGTGCGGTTTTTGGCGTAGACATGAATAGCTTCCTTTGGCGTCGCGGTTCAGGGAATGGCGCGGAACAACAGTAGCAGTTTCAGCGTTGCAGCAGGATACGCCCACGGCTCAGGTCGGCGAGCTGGGTTTGCAGGGTATCGATGTGGGCTTCACCCAGGGCCAGTTGCAGTTCCACACCGTTGGCGGTGAAGGTTTCCTCTATAACCAGTCCGTCCAGTTCGGCAACGCGCAGCTTCACCAGGTTCAACTCGGAGAAGCCGCAGGCGCAACTCAGCGCTACGCGGCTGATCAGTTCAATGCGCTCGGCTGTTTGCAGACATTTATTTGCGCCGCCACCGTAGGCACGGGCCAGGCCACCGGTGCCCAGTTGGATGCCGCCGTACCAGCGAATCACCAGCACTGCGACTTGATCGAAACCCTGGGCCTCGATGGCCGCCAGGATTGGCCGCCCGGCGGTGCCGCCGGGTTCGCCGTCGTCATTGCTGCGGTATTGATCGGCTAGCTTCCAGGCCCAGCAATTGTGTGTGGCGTTCAGATCACTGTGCTGCTCGAAAAACGCCTGGGCGTCCTGCGGGCTGGTAATCGGCACGGCGAGGGTGATAAAGCGGCTTTTGCGTATTTCTTCGCGAAATTCGCACAGGCCTGTGAGCGTGAAAGGCATGAGTGGCTTCGTCTAGAGGGCTGGCTTGATGCCGCAGCCTTTGAGAATGATGTGGATCAGGTTGCTGCCGGCGTCTTCCATGTCCTGCTTGGTCAGCTTGCTGCGACCGGTCACGCGGCAGATCTGGGTGGCGAAATCGGCGTAATGCTGGGTGCTGCCCCACAGCAGGAAGATCAGGTGTACCGGGTCGACGGCGTCCATCTTGCCCGCGTCGATCCAGGCCTGGAACACCGCCGCACGGCCACTGAACCAGGCGCGGTAGTCCTGGCTGAAATATTCGGTGAGGCATTCGCCGCCGCTGATGATCTCCATGGCAAAGATCCGCGAGGCCTGGGGCTGGCGCCGCGAGAACTCCATCTTGGTGCGGATGTAGCGAGAGAGGGCCACGGCCGGGTCGTCTTCGGCGGTCAGCGTATTGAACGTGCTGTCCCACAGTTCGAGGATATTGCTGAGCACCGCGATATACAGGCCCAGCTTGTTAGTGAAGTAATAATGCAGATTGGCTTTGGGCAGCCCCGCACTCGCAGCAATGGTGTTCATGCTGGTGCCCTTGTAGCCATGGCGCGCGAACTCATCCTCAGCAGCCTGGAGAATCGCTTGTTCGTTCTTTTGCCGAATGCGGCTGGCGGGTTTACCGGCGTGGTTGCTGTGGGCGGGAACTTCGAGGCTCATGGAGAGTACCGTGCTGATCGAGAGAGACGACGTGTGCACAGATAACCCACCCTCAAGCCCCAGACAAGTCCCGATGCAATAAAACCGTCAAAGCGATTCCAGTGTGTCGCTTTCCGGCGAGTGGTTTGTGCCTGTGTGGGTCGCTTTGGCTTCCGGTAACAAGAGGCACAACACAATGGCGGTCAGGCCACCGCTGGTGATGGCGGAGTCGAACAGGTTCTGTACCAATGTCGGCATCTGGTGCAACAGGTTTGGCTGGGCGGCGATGCCCAGGCCGACGCCAAACGAGGTGGCGATGATCAGCATGCTACGTCGATCCAGCGGTGCCTGGGCGAGGATGCGTACGCCGGCGGCGGCCACACTGCCGAACATTACCAGGGTCGCGCCGCCCAGTACCGGTTTGGGGAGTTGTTGCAACACGGCGCCAATCAACGGAAACAAACCGAGGCAAAACAACACCACACCGATATATAAGCCGATGTAACGGCTGGCCACGCCGGTGAGTTGGATCACACCGTTGTTCTGCGCGAAGGTGGTATTGGGGAAGGCACTGAACGTAGCGGCAATCATGCAACTGACACCATCACCCAGCACGCCGCCTTTGAGTCGGCTTATATAAGAAGGGCCGCTGATGGGTTGGCGCGCGATCATGCAGTTGGCGGTGAGGTCGCCGACCGTTTCGATGCTGCTGATCAGATAAATCAGCGCGATCGGTAGGAAGGCGCTCCAGTCGAAATTGAAGCCAAAGCGAAACGGTATCGGCACGCTGACCCAGGGCAAGTCCGCAAGGGCCTGGGGGACCAGTTTGCCGCTGAGCCAGGCGGCCAGACTGCCGAGAACCAGGCCGATGATGATGGCCGAGAGGCGCACCCAGGCCGTGTTCGAGCGGTTGAGCAGGATGATCGTCAACACCACGAACAGGCCCAGCGCCAGATTGGTGGGGGCGCCGAAGTCAGGGGCATTGAAGCCGCCGCCGAGGTCGGTGATGCCGACTTTGATCAGGCTGATACCGATCAAGGTGATCACGATGCCGGTGACCAGTGGCGTGATTACGCGGCGCAGTTGGCCAATGAAACGGCTCAGCACGATCTGCACCGCTGCGCCGAAAAAGCACACGCCGAAGATCATCGCCATGATGTCTTCCGGGCTGCCGCCGCGTTGTTTCACCAGGAAACCGGCTGAAAGTACCGCGCCGAGAAATGCGAAGCTGGTGCCTTGCAGGCAGATCATCCCGGCGCCGATGCCAAACGGCCTGCGCGCCTGGATGAAGGTGCCGACCCCGGACACCATCAGCGCCATGCTGATCAGGTAGGGCAAATGCGCGGTCAGGCCCAGGGTGGAGCCGATGATCAGTGGCGGGGTGATGATGCCTACAAAAGCGGCCAGCACATGTTGCAGTGCGGCCAAAAAGGCCGGTGCGGGTTTCGGACGGTCGTTGAGGCCGTAGATCAGGTCGCTGGGGCTGGAGGATTCTGGTGGCATGGCGGGCTAACTCGAGGCGGACGATTCTAGGTCCAAGTACTCTTGCAAAAAGCTGTCCAATTGCTCAGCTTTTTGCGCGAGGCCCGCGTCAACGTGTTGCGGCCAGGCTGTCCAGGAAGCTTTCCAGCACCAAATGAGGGCGACGGCCCTTGCGCGTGACCGATGCCAGGCTTAAATCGTAAAAATGCGTAGCCGATTTCAGCGCGCGCAGTCGGCCTTGTTGCACCCATAGGCTGGCGTAGTGATCGGGCAGGTAGCCGATATAGCGGCCGGTGAGGATCAGGAAGGCCATGCCTTCGCGGTCCGAGGCGCTGGCCGTGCAGTTGAGCGCCTGGTAGTGGGCCTGGATCTCGGCAGGCAGGCGGAAGGTGGGGGCGATGGCGTCCTGGCTGTCGATGCGTTCGTCGTCCAGTTGCTTGTCGTCGGCATAAAACAGTGGATGACCGACCGCGCAGTAGAGCAGGGAGCGTTCGCTGTACAGCGGTTGGTATTCCAGCCCCGATAGGGCGCTGGCCTGAGGGACCACGCCGACATGCAGGCGCCCGTCGAGCACGCCCTGTTCGACTTCATTGGGCGCGATCATGCGGATCTGGATCTGCACATCCGGGCCGCGCTCCTTCAACTGCGCCAAGGCGTGGGTGATGCGCATGTGCGGCAGGGTGACGAGATTGTCGGTGAGGCCGATGATCAATTCGCCGCGCAAATGCTGGTGCAGGCCGTTGACCTCGGTGCGGAAACTTTCCAACGCACTCAGTAGTTGCAGAGCAGATTGGTAGACCTCCCGGCCTTCTTCGGTCAGGGAGAACCCGGCGCGGCCCCTTTGGCAAAGCCTTAGACCGAGGCGCTGCTCAAGGTCGCTCATCTGTTGGCTGATGGCTGAACGACCGATACCGAGTACCGTTTCCGCCGCGGAGAAACCGCCGCACTCCACTACACTGCGAAAGATGCGCAGCAGGCGGATATCGAAGTCGCTGACTTGGGCCAGGGGATCGGGTCGACGCAGGCTCATAGTTTAGTCGTGGTCTGACTGAAGGTTAGAAAAGTTGGATTTCATCAACTTTATCCCCGTGGCAATTTAGCTGCAACAATGCTTTTCAATCCCGACGCCGTCGTTTGCCCTGCGAGGTTTTGCTGATGAACATGCCCGAAAACGCCCCATCGTCCCTGGCCAGCCAACTGAAGCTTGATGCTCACTGGATGCCCTACACCGCTAACCGTAACTTCCAGCGTGACCCGCGCCTGATCGTGGCCGCCGAAGGCAGCTGGTTGACGGATGACAAGGGGCGCAAGGTCTACGACTCGTTGTCGGGCCTGTGGACTTGCGGCGCCGGGCATACGCGTAAGGAAATCCAGGAGGCGGTGGCCAAGCAACTGGGCACCTTGGACTACTCTCCGGGCTTCCAGTACGGTCATCCGTTGTCCTTCCAACTGGCGGAAAAGATTACCGACCTGACCCCAGGCAACCTGAATCATGTGTTCTTCACCGACTCCGGTTCCGAGTGCGCCGATACCGCGGTGAAGATGGTGCGTGCCTACTGGCGCCTGAAAGGCCAGGCGACCAAGACCAAGATGATCGGCCGTGCCCGTGGCTACCACGGCGTGAACATCGCCGGTACCAGCCTGGGCGGTGTTAATGGTAACCGTAAGATGTTTGGTCAGGCGATGATGGATGTTGACCATCTGCCGCACACCTTGTTGGCGAGCAATGCGTTTTCCCGTGGCATGCCGGAGCAGGGCGGTATTGCGCTGGCCGATGAGCTGCTCAAGCTGATCGAACTGCATGACGCTTCCAATATTGCCGCCGTATTTGTCGAGCCGATGGCCGGTTCCGCCGGTGTACTGGTGCCGCCGCAGGGTTACCTCAAGCGTCTGCGTGAGATTTGCGACCAGCACAACATCCTGCTGGTGTTTGACGAAGTGATCACCGGTTTCGGCCGTACCGGCTCGATGTTCGGCGCCGACAGCTTCGGCGTGACCCCGGACCTGATGTGCATTGCCAAGCAAGTCACCAACGGCGCGATCCCAATGGGCGCGGTGATTGCCAGCAGCGAGATTTATCAGACCTTCATGAACCAGGCGACGCCGGAGTACGCGGTGGAATTCCCCCACGGCTATACCTACTCGGCACACCCGGTGGCGTGCGCTGCCGGTCTGGCGGCGTTGGATCTGTTGCAGAAGGAAAACCTGGTGCAGAGCGTGGCCGAAGTCGCGCCGCACTTTGAGAATGCACTGCATGGTTTGAAGGGCAGCAAGAATGTGATCGACATTCGCAACTACGGCCTGGCCGGTGCGATCCAGATCGCCACACGCGACGGCGACCCCATCGTGCGCCCATTCGAGGCTGGCATGGCCTTATGGAAGGCCGGGTTCTACGTGCGCTTTGGCGGCGACACCCTGCAGTTCGGGCCAACCTTCAACAGCAAACCGCAAGACCTGGATCGCCTGTTCGATGCGGTCGGCGAAGTGCTGAACAAAATCGACTGATTTCTCCTTCTATATAGAACAATTTCTCAGGAGCCCTGCATGAGCCTTATCCAGCATTTGATCAACGGCGAGCTGGTCGACGACAGCGGCCGTAGTGCCGACGTATACAACCCGTCCACCGGTCAGGTGATTCACCAGGTGCCGTTGGCCAGTCGTGAAACTATCCAGCGTGCAATTGACTCGGCCAAGGCAGCTTTCCCCGCGTGGCGCAATACGCCGGCGGCCAAGCGTGCCCAGGTGATGTTTCGTTTCAAGCAGTTGCTGGAGCAGAACGAAGCGCGTATCTCGCAATTGATCAGCGAGGAACACGGCAAGACCTTGGAAGATGCTGCTGGCGAGTTGAAGCGCGGGATCGAGAACGTGGAGTACGCATGCTCGGCACCGGAGATTCTCAAGGGCGAGTACAGCCGTAACGTCGGGCCGAACATTGATGCCTGGTCAGATTTCCAACCGTTGGGTGTGGTGGCGGGTATTACCCCGTTCAACTTCCCGGCGATGGTGCCGCTGTGGATGTACCCGCTGGCGATTGTGTGCGGCAACTGCTTCATCCTCAAGCCTTCGGAGCGTGATCCGAGCTCAACGCTGCTGATCGCACAACTGTTGCAGGAAGCCGGTCTGCCTAAAGGCGTGCTGAGTGTGGTGCACGGCGACAAGGGCGCGGTGGATGCATTGATCCAAGCGCCGGAAGTAAAAGCGCTGAGCTTTGTGGGCTCAACGCCGATTGCCGAGTACATCTATTCCGAGGCGACCAAGCGCGGCAAGCGCGTTCAGGCGCTGGGTGGGGCGAAGAACCATGCCGTGCTGATGCCGGATGCGGATCTGGACAATGCGGTCAGTGCCTTGATGGGCGCGGCATATGGTTCCTGCGGCGAGCGCTGCATGGCGATTTCGGTGGCTGTGTGTGTGGGTGATCAGGTGGCGGATGCGTTAATCGCCAAGCTGGTGCCGCAGGTCAAGGCGCTGAAGATCGGGGCGGGTACGTCCTGCGGCCTGGATATGGGGCCTTTGGTGACGGGGCAGGCGCGGGATAAGGTCAGCGGTTATATAGAAGACGGTGTGGCTGCGGGTGCGGAACTGGTCGTCGACGGTCGTGGCTTGAGTGTTGCGGGGCATGAGGAAGGGTTCTTCTTGGGCGGCAGCTTGTTTGATCGTGTGACGCCTGAGATGCGCATCTACAAAGAGGAAATCTTCGGCCCGGTATTGTGCGTGGTACGGGTGGACAGCCTGGAAGCGGCGATGCAATTGATCAATGATCATGAATATGGCAACGGTACCTGTATCTTCACTCGCGATGGTGAAGCGGCGCGTCTGTTCTGTGACGAGATTGAAGTGGGCATGGTGGGTGTGAACGTTCCTTTGCCGGTGCCTGTGGCCTATCACAGCTTTGGCGGCTGGAAGCGCTCGCTGTTCGGCGATTTGCATGCGTATGGGCCGGATGGGGTGCGTTTCTATACCCGTCGCAAGGCGATTACCCAGCGTTGGCCGCAACGGGCCAGCCATGAAGCATCGCAGTTCGCATTTCCCAGCTTGTAAGGCTCGGTAAACGCAAAGCCGGCCCCTTGGGGCCGGCTTTCGCGTTTCTGGGCGTTTTTGACCTATATGACAGAAATATGAAAAAGAAGGTTGACGGCAGATTCTGGAAGCCTATAATTCGCCCACTTCCGGCGCAGTCGA
>NZ_JAFHKI010000099.1 GCF_016937615.1 Pseudomonas lactucae
TTTTGGTTACTTTTGGCGCTCTTCCAAAAGTGACCCGCTGTAAAAGCGGAACCAATTGCAGCCGTTACCGCAGAAACGGATATGTACTCGGTCTGATCCAACATCCTGGTCAGCTGTCAGGCCGCCATCGGGGGCAAGTCGAATCGTCGCACCGCCCCTCCCACATTTGGGTCTGTGGCGTGGCTTTAGAACTGCCAGTTCAGGCTCAAGCCCACGCCTTGGGTTTTCGCGCGTCCGCCCAACTGCCCGTTGTAATCAAGGTTGACCCGCGTCGCCGGGCTCAGCGCCAGGCTCGCCTGCACGCCCACCAGCGCTGCATCCCGCAGCAACGGCGCGCTGCGCACGGCGAATGAAGAACCGCCGCCGACAAACGCCAGATGTTCTTCGGACTCCACGGCGCCCAGGCTGTGTTGCCACCCCAGCGAACCAGACAGTTCCAGTTGTTGGTGATCGTTGAGCGCCAGGGTCTTCAACGCGCGCAGGCCGAGGGTGCCGAGCACGGCATCGCGTTGCTCACTGCCGCGTTGCAAGGCGGCGGCATCGCCCTTTTCGTGGAATGCATCAGTCTCCAGGTGCACGTAGGCCAGGTTGGCAAACGGCTCCAGCGTCAGGGGTTGCAGCGCGAGGCGGTAGGCGGCTTCGGTAAACAGCTGCGCACTGCGCGCGTCCAGCTTGGCCTTTTGCTTGCCGCTGACCTCGCCGTATTGCAGGTCGCGCTTAACGTCGGCGCGGTGCCAGCTATAAGTGGCGCCGCCGCTCAGACGCCAGGCGCCGATTTCGCGCCCGGCATAGGCGCCGAAGTGGTAGCTGTCGACGGCGGCCCGCGAATGGGTACTGCTGCCCATGTTCAGCGAACTGTCGCTGTAGCCTGCGACTACGCCGACACGGGTCTGCTCATCCAGCGCACCGTCCACGCCCAGCAGCAGGCCGCCGAGGGAGGCGGTGGAACCGGCGGTTTCGCTGCGGCTGTCGGTCTTGCCCCAGGCACCGAGTGCCTTGAGCCACAGGTTGCTCTGCGCCGTCGCCGCTTCGTCATGCAGCCGCTCACCCAGCGCATCGCGCAGTTGGCGGCTGTCGTTGATCAGTTGGGCACCCAGTGCCGGGTAGATCTCGCCGGACAGTTGCTGCAGGCCTTGCCGCGCAGTGGCCAGGGAGTCGGAGCGCAGCAGGCTTTCATACACCGGGTTGCCCGCGCCGAGTTGTTCGGCGGCATCGGCCACCGCACGCTGATTGCGGTTGGCCGCGACGCTGGCGAAACTCGCCTGATTGCGCACCACGTCCAGCTGCACGGCATTGCCTGCGTAATCGAGGCGGCCACCCAGGAACAGGTAATCGGGCAGTACCTGGCCAAATTGCCCCTGGATACCGCCCGCCGCCTGGAGAATGCTGTACTGGCGACCGATCAGACTGTGCGCCTGCGCCGCGCTGAGCAACGTCGGGCTGTTTTCCAGGGCCAGGGTGACGTTGCCGCCGCCGAGGATGACCTGGCCGCCGGCGACAATCCGGTCACTGCCAGTGGGGTTCAGTTCCACGGCGTAGGTCGAGCCCGCGCCGAGGTTCACATCCCCCGCCACCTGCAAGGTGCCCACGGAATTGCCCGGTGCGACGCGCCCGCCACTGTTCACCGACAACCCGGCAATCCGCCCGGAACCGCCTAAGGTGCCGTTGTCGTTCACGGTTACCGCCGAGGCCAGCGAACCGTTGACGGCCAGCAACCCACCGTTGACGGTGGTGGCGCCGCGATAGGTGCTGTCGCCGCTGAGTACCAGGGTGCCCGCGCCGGACTTGACCAGGCTGCCGACGTAGACCCGATTCGCCGCAGCGCGGTCACGGGCTGTCCCCACGGCATAGTCCGTCTGGTCCTGCTGGCTGGCGCTAACGCTCACGCCGTTTTGCCAGCCTTTGTCGATCAGGGTTTGCTGCCAGGCGGCGTGCTCGGCCGTATCCTCGGCCTGGCGTTGGATCAGGGCCTGATCAGAAATGCCGTTGCTCCACAGATCGCCGCTCCCGGCAGCCAGATTCACGTTCATCGCGCCGAGCAATTGCCCCGGCCCGTGCATCGCCCGGCCCAGGTCGGGCACGCCCCAGCCCACGCTGGTATTGGGAGCCAGGGTGGTCGAACCGTCGAGCTGGGTGGCGGTGGTCAGCAGCACCTGCAAGGCCTGCTCGTTGGTCATATAGGGGTAGCGTTCCATGACCAGCGCCAAGGCCCCCGTGGCATGGGGCGCCGACATCGAGGTGCCGGATTTCACCCCATAATCGCCATTGGGAATGGTGCTGTTGATCAATGCACCCGGGGTGGAAATGCACCAGTACTTGGCGATACCGCACTTGTTGTATTTCTGGTTATTGGCTTTATCCAGCCCCGACACCGCCAGCCAGTGCCCTTCCAGCTCCGGCTGGAAATACGGCAGCGCCGAACGTACGCTGGCATTCGCATAGCCACTGTTGCCGGCGCTGAACACATTGATCACACCGGCCTTGGCCACTTGCGCCGCTGCGTCCAGCCAAGTGCCACGGTTGTAGTGCTGGGCATAGGCGGCATGCAGGTCGCCGAGGGTCTGGTAGCTGACATCCTTGGGCTGGCTGCCCCAACTGTTGTTGATGGCGCGCACGCCGGAATCCACCAGGGCGCCGTACACCGCCTGGAAATACTTGGGGTCCGGGGTGGGGCCGAACAGGAAGCTGTCGTTGGCGTTGGTGTTGCCCACATAGACCTGCGCGTTATAAGCCACGCCGTGCATGCCGACGCCATCACGCGCGGCGCCCAGGGTGCCGGTGACGTGGGTGCCGTGGGAGTCGTTATTCGGGTTGAGTGCGCCCGTGGTACTGAACGGGCTGCCGTCCAGGTAAGTGCCGGTGGCGGTGACCGGGTGGAAGCGGTCCCTGGACGCCTCGGGGTGGCTGGCATCGAAGCCCGAGTCCAGCGCACCGATGTTGACCCCACTGCCGCTGATCCCGGCGGCGTAGGCCTGGTTGGCCTGCATGCGGTCCAGGCCCCAGTCGCTCAGGTACTCGGTGGAGCGCCAACTGGCGGGGTTACCGGGTTGGCCGGTCTCGGTGTATTGCGCCTGTGCCGTCACGGACAAGAGCAACAAGTAACCTGCGGTAAACGGCTTGAAACGCGACACATCAGTGCTCATCAAAACCTCCGTTTGTTGTTATGGGCGTGCTCATGGGGCCAAAGGCCTCGTCCACCTTTGCCAGGTCGGTCTCACGCAGGTTGCCCGCGTAGTAGTGCAATTTGGTCCAGGCCATCAGGTAGTCATAACGCGCCTGCGCCAGGTCGCGACGGGTGCTGTACAGCTGCTGCTCGGCGTTGAGCGCATCGAGGTTGACCCGCTCGCCGCCGAGGATGCTTTGCTGGGTCGACACCACCAGCGCTTCGGCCGAGGTCAGTGCCTTCTGGTAAGCGCGCAACTTGCTCACACCGGACAGGCAAGCGCTGAACTGCCGACGCAGTTCGATCAGGGTTTCGCGGGTCTTGCCCTCCAGCTCATACTCGGCCTGTTCCATGGCGCGGCTGGCCTGGCGGGTTGCGGCCGAGACGCCTCCACCGGCATACAGCGGCACACTCACTTCCACGCCGATGGTGTTGGTGTCGTAGCGCTGGTTGTAGGTGTTGCCGCTGTCGGACTCCTGCTGGCGCGAACTGGCGTAGGCCGTGACCTTGGGCAGGTGCCCGGCGCGGTTGCGTTCCACCTCATAGCGCGCCACTTCCAGGGCCTGGCGTTGGGATGCAAGCGTGGGGTTGCTGCTGAGCGCCAGTTCATGCCAGCTGTCGTAGTTGGCCGGGCTCAGCGTAAACGCCGCAAAGCCCTGGTTGAGGGGTGCCAGGTCGTGGATGTTGACGCTCTGCACGCCGATCAACGCGCCCAGCTCTCTTAACGATGCGTCCTGCTCATCCAGCGCCTGGATCTCTTCGGCGGTGGCCAGCTCATAGCGCGACTCGGCTTCGAGAATATCGGTGCGGGTGCCCTCGCCTTGCTGGAACAAGTGCTGGTTCTGCTGGAATTGCTGCTCGAAGGCTTTCTTCTTGGCGCGGGCGATGTCGATCTGGTCCTGGGCAAACAGCGCCTGGGTGTAATAGGTCAGCACGCGCACCAGCAGGGCCTGGCTCTTGTCGCGAAAACTCTCGTCGGCAAACAGCGCCTGGGCCACGCCCTTGCGGTAGTTGGCGTAGGCTTCGTAGTCGAACAACGGCTGTTGCAGGCTGAAGGTGGAGCCGTAGCTGTTGTAGTTGCGGTCGTCGCGGTAGCTGCCGCCGCGCCCGTCCGGCAAGTGCGCCTCGGAGTTGTTGCGACCCTTGTTGTAGTTGTACGACAGCTTGGGCAGCAGACCGGCGCGACCGATGGTGCGGTTTTCTAGACCGGCATCGCGCTCCTTGATGGCCCCGAGGAACACCGGATCGTTGCGCAGGGCTTGCTCGTACACATCGAAGGGGCCCATGGCAGCCTGGGCGCTGGCACAACTGAACAGCAGGGCAATGAACACAGGTTTCATGCTCATTCCTCGGTCAACGCGGAGCCGGCGCGGTCGAGCAGCGGCTTGAACAGGTAATTGAGCAGCGAGCGCTCGCCGGTACGCACGAACATCTCGGCGGGCATGCCGGGCTTGATCACCAGGCCGTGGAGTTTCTCCAGGGCGGCGTCGCTGACCGTGGTGCGCAGCACGTAATACGGCGCGCCGGTTTTGTCGTCGAGCATCTGGTCGGCGGAAATCAGGCTGACCTCCCCCGGCACCCTTGGTGTGCGGCTCTGGTTGAAGGCGGTGAAGAGGATGTCGACCGGCAGGTGCGTGCCGACCTTGTCCACCAGATGCACCGGCAGGTGCCCTTCGACTTCCAGGCGTGTGCCCTGGGGCACGATTTCCAGCAGGGTTTCGCCGGCACGCACCACGGCGCCTTCGGTGTGCACACCGAGGTTGACGGCGATACCGTCGGCCGGGGCGTTGATTTCACTGTGCTGCAGGTCGAACCCGGCGAGGTCAGTTGCTGCTCCAGGGTCAGGCTGCGCAGTTGTGCATCGGCCAGTTGGCTGCGCACTTCCTTCTGATATTCCTCGCTGTGCTGCTGCAACTTGAGCCGCGACTCGAGGATGCCCTGCTCTACCCGGCCGCTTTCTCCGGTGTTCTGCGCCAAGTCCTGTTGCACCTGGGACAACTGGCGCTGGTATTCCATCAAGCGATTGCGCGGGATATAGCCGTTGTCGGCCAAGGGTTGCAGGTTATTCAGTTGGTCACGCAAGGATTGCGCCTGGGCGGTCAGGTCACTGCGGGCGCGACGCATGCCATTCAACTGCGCCGAGGCGCCGTCGATATTCGCGCGAATACCGGCTTGTTCACGGGCAAAGGCTTCCCGGCGGCTGCTGAACAGTTGGCGCTGGCCTTCCAGCACCAACGCCAGGGCCGGATCGGGGCTGGCGCTCAGCTCGGCCGGAAAGGTCACGCCGGCCTGGTTGTCACGCTCACTCTGCCAGCGTGCCACACTGGCCCAGGCCATACGGTACTGGGCCTGCAACGACTGCACATCGGCCTGGTTCTGGGTCTGGTCGAGACGAAACAGCGGCTGGCCCTGCTTCACCTGCTCACCCTCGCGCACCAGAATGCGGCTGACCACGCCGGGGCTGAGGGTTTGCACAGCCTTGCGCTTGCCGGACACCACCACTGTGCCCTGGACCGGAATGCCCTGGTCCAGGGGCGCCAGGCTGGCCCAGAGGAAAAAACCGCCGGCGCCGACCACGGTCAGCCACCAGCCTACGCGTACGAAAAACCGCGCGTCACGTTGTGCAAATGTAAGGCTGCTCATGCGCCTGGATTCCTTCCGGCTTGATACTGACGACTGAAACTGACGCCCGGTTTTTCCTTGGGTGCTTCCTGCTGGCCGGACAAGGCACGCAGCACTTCCTGGCTCGGCCCGAAGGCTTGCAAATGCCCATCGCTCAACACCAGCAACTTGTCGGCCTGGGCCAGCGCCGAGGAGCGATGGGTGACCAGCACCACGCTGCTGCCCTGGGCTTTCATCTGCACGATGGCACTGGCCAGCGCGGCTTCGCCGACGGTGTCGAGATTGGAGTTGGGTTCATCCAGCACGATCAAGCGCGGCCCGCCGTACAGTGCACGGGCCAGGGCCACGCGTTGTTTCTGGCCGCCGGACAGACCGCCGCCGTTGTCGCCCAAGACGGTGTCGTAGCCTTGGGGCAAACGCAGGATCAGCTCGTGCACGCCGGCCTGCCGAGCGGCCTTCACCACCTGCTCCGGGTCGGCCTCGCGAAAGCGCGCAATGTTGTCGGCGATGCTGCCGCTGAACAGTTCGATGTCCTGAGGCAGATAGCCGATGTGCGGGCCAAGGTCGTCGCGGTCCCAGCGATGGATATCCGCACCGTCCAGGCGCACGGTGCCGGCCAGCGTTGGCCATACCCCCACCAGTACGCGGGCCAGGGTGGATTTGCCGGACCCCGAGGCGCCGAGCACGCCGAGCACTTCGCCGGCGGCGAGGTTGAAGCTGACCTGCTGCAAGGTCGCCAGACGCCGCCCCGGCGGGCCTGCGCTCACCTGCTCGAAACTCACCTGGCCCTTGGGCGCGGGCAACGCCATCTGCTCCACGTGCGGCGGGAATTCGCGCAGCAAGTCATCCAGGCGCTGGTAGGCCAGCTTGGCCGAACTCCATTGCTTCCATACGGCGATCAGTTGGTCGATAGGGCTGAGTACCCGGCCCATCAGGATTGAACCGGCGATCATCATCCCCGCTGTCATCTCGCCACGGATCACCAGCAACGCGCCCAGGCCCAGTACCAGGGACTGCAGGCACAGACGCAGGGATTTGCTCAATGAGGTGACCACCGAACCGGTGTCACTGGCGGTGTTCTGCAAGCCCAGGAACTGCGTATGCACGGCAAACCAGCGTTTGCGCAACGCACCGAGCATGCCCATGGCCTGGATGGTTTCGGCGTTGTGCAAATGGCTGGTGGCCAACTGGGCCGATTGCTGGGAAAAACCGCTGGCCGCACCCAAAGGCTTCTTGGTCAGGTATTCGTTCAGGCACGCCAGGCCGATCAGCAGCAGCGCGCCGGCGCTGGCCAGTATGCCAAGCCACAGGTTGAACAGGAAAATCACAAACAGGTAGATGGGAAACCACGGCGCATCGAAGAACGCGAACAGGCCGGCCCGGTGATGAATTGGCGGATATGGGTCAGGTCGCCCAGGGATTGCCCGGCATGCCCCTCGCCGCGTTGCAGGTTGCGTTCGAACGCGGCCTTGTACACGCGCAGGTTGAAACGCTGCTCCAGCTGGCTGCCGATGCGGATCACGATAAAACTGCGGATCGCTTCCAGGGTGCCAATAAACGCAAAGAAGCCCACGACCATCAGCGTCAACATCACCAGGGTGGTTTCGTTCTGGGAGGACAGCACACGGTCATACACTTGCAGCATGTAAATCGACGGCACCAGCATCAACACGTTAATCAAGGCGGTGAAGCAGCCAATACTGATCAAGATACTCTTGTATTCACCCAACGCTTTGAATAACGGCGCAACAACAGGGGGTTTGGCCATATGTTTTTTATCTTCCTTGAACCAAATTGCGCGCATAAGCTGCCCGAGCCCCTGATACAGGCCAAACAACTAATAAAATCCAGTAATAAGCTTATAGCGATAACTAAGGCGTTCGTTTTAGTTCAATGACGGCGCCGGTTTTGGTGCGGGCCTGATAGTCGCCACTCTTCTGGCGATTCAAGTGTGCAATGCCGCTGCCCTCGGCATTGAACAGCCAGATGCCGTCAGGTGTCGGCGACCAGGTCAGGGGTTTTTCTCCCAGCCATTGCTCGGCACAGGCCACATCGCCGCCCAGCGCATTCGCCTGTTCGAACAGGTCCAGGGCACACACCTGATCCTGCTGGTGCAACTGCCAATGCCCGGCCAACTGGGCCGTGGTGGGTAATACAAGACTGCTCGCCATTGCGTGGGCTCCTGCCGACACGAACATCACCTGCAACCCGCAGGCGATCACATTGAAAAAACGCTGCATTTTCACGCTCCCTCGGGCAGGCGCGACGTCGAAACGCCGCGCCCTTGTATCACGCTACGATGTCACTGAGCGCTGCCTGGCCGACCGTGGTGACGAGGAAATCCGCCACGCCGTGCCCGGAGAAGTCTACCGCCAAGGTGCCCAGGTTGGTGCCTGCGGCGTAGCTCAACACCGCATCGCCGGCATGCCCGGTAAATGCGTTGACGAAGCTCAGGCCGGCGCCTTTGGTGATGCCGCTGAGGTCGATCTTGTCCGAGCCCGACGTAAAGTCCAAGAGCTTGTCCGCCGCCCCTGGCCTGGAGTCGGAACTGGCGCCGAACACAAAGGTGTCACTGCCCGTGCCGCCCCACAGTTGGTCCGCCCCGCCGCCGCCATAGATCAGGTCGTTGCCGGCCCCACCCTTGATGACATTGGCGGCGTTGTTGCCGATGATCAGGTCATTACCGGCGCCGCCGAACGCGTTCTCGACGGTCACGCCCTTGGCGATGGACACGTTGCCCACCAGGCCGCCTACGTCGGAGAACGAGGTTTCATTGAGGTTGATCTTCTGGTTCTGGGTGAAACCGGAGAAGTCCAGGGTGTCGTTGCCGCCACCGTCCCATACCGAAAACACCAGCTTGTCGGCATTGGAACCGGCGCTGAGGAAATCACGCCCGGTGTTGGAGTTGAAACCGTAGGTGGTGTCGCCGGCGCGGGTGTTGTAGTTGGCGCCGTAGAGCTTCTGGATCGCGGCGATGTCGTCGATCAGCGGGCCGGAGGCATAGGCTTCGACCCCGCCTTTGCTGAAGTTCTGGTTGGTGTTGCTCTCGCTCCAGTAACTCATGAGGCTGTAGCCGCGCGTGTCCTGTCCATAGGTCGCGTCGTTGTAGGTGGGCGCGCCTTCGCCGGCGTTGTAGTCGCCGGGGTGAGCCAGGCCCAGGGTGTGGCCGATTTCGTGGGTGAGGGTCTGCCGGCCATAGTTGTTCAGGTCCGGGGTCTTGTTCGGCGTGTAGCTGTTGTTGGTCAGGTACCACGAGGTGCCGTCGTAGCCTGCACCGGTGCCGGGCAGGTAGGCGAAGGCCGCGGCGCCGTCCTGGCCGCTGCTGTAGTTGCCGAAAGTCATGTGGCCATCACCGCCGGTGGCTTTCTCGGTGAACGCCACGTTGGCCACGTCCGCCCAGGATTGCATGGCCAGTACGGCCTGTGCTTTTTGCTGTGCGTTGAACTGGCTGAACCCGGAGATGCCATGTTTGTTCAGGGTGGCCGAGGACGCCGAGGTGAGGAAGGTGTACGTCAGATCGATCTTGCCGTTGCCGTCAAAGTCCCGGTATGCGGCGCCGTCGCGCAGCAGCTGGGTGGCTGCCTGGTCAACGGTGTAGGAGGGTTTGCCATTAACCGTGAGGTTGCCGCCACGGTCATACAGATGGCTGAAGCTATCGATTTGCGAGTAAGCGGTGCTGGCTTGCGCCGCTGACACGATAGCCTTGTCTTTTACTTTGGACATAAACGTACTTCCTTGTGTGCAAGTGCATCAGTCTTTGTTCGATAGGAACCCCGCTGGCGAGATCGTCCTATCACTCGCCTCTTTTGAAGGCGTCATGAAACTGACACAACTTGAAATCTTTCGTCTACCTCTATTTCCAGGGTGAAAAATCTTCGATTTGGCAACTAACGCTAGTTCATACCGTATTTATTGGGGCGGTGTGAGCTTGTCGGACAAAAAGCAGGCCGCTCTTATTTAAATATTAAATAGCGCTAACGCCGCTCAACTTCAGCGGCGCACTTGATAAATGGATCCAATATATTGCCACGGTGGCATTGGCGACATTAAACAGCCACTACTTCAACTAAGCATTAACCTCGCCTCACTCTCGGCACACCCGCCAGCCCGTAGCCTGCAACGCCTGCACCAGGGTTTCGCCGGCCAGACCCGGCACCTGCACACCGTCGTCGGTGGCCATGTCCTCCCCGGCCAGGATTGCGTTGATGATCGCCTCTTCCACCGCTTCCGCCGCTGCGCTGAACAGTGGCGAAATATGATCGTTGTTGACCATCCGCAACGTGCTGCAAAACGGCAGGCCCTTGCGCCCGTAATCCGCAGGTGGCAGGTCCTGGTTGCCAGTGGCGAAGGCCAGGAACAGGTCACCGCTGGAGTCCTCGGTACCGCCGCCGGTACGGGCGATGCCGATGGACGCGCGTTGCGCCAGGCGTTGGCATTGGTGCGGCAACAGCGGCGCATCCGTGGCGAGGATCACCACGATCGAGCCCATGCCTGGCGTGCCGCGCTCGGCGAATGGCGAGGGAATGTCCATGAGCCGGCGGCCCACCGGGTAGCCGTCGACTCGCAGCTCCTGGCGCTTGCCGTGGTTGGCCTGCACGAGCACACCGACGGTCCAGCCGCCCTGCTCCGCCGGCAAGCGCCGCGACGCGGTGCCGATGCCGCCCTTGAACTCATGGCAGATCATCCCGGTGCCGCCGCCCACCGCTCCTTCCTGCACCGGGCCGGTTTGCGCGTTGTCGACAGCTTCGCGCACATGCTCAGGGCGCACGTGCTGGCCCCAGATATCGTTGAGCAGGCCGTCATAGGTTTCCATCACCACCGGCATGCACCAGTACACCGCCGGGTCGGCCAGGCGCTCGCGTTCCAGGGCAATCAAGGTGTCGCGCACGATACCGATGCTGTGGGTGTTGGTGATCGCCAGCGGCGTGGTCAACAGGCCCGACTCGTTGATCCACTCCAGGCCGGTGGCATCGCCATTACCGTTGAGTACGTGGTAACCGGCGAAGCACGGTTGCTGGCGCGCCTCCACGGCGCGTGGCTGGATCACGCTGACGCCGGTGCGCACCTGTTTGCCGTCAATGCGGGCCTTGAGTGTGCTGTGACCGACCCGAACACCGGGCACATCGGTGATGGCATTCAACTCGCCGGGCGTGCCCAGCCCCAACGTAATGCCCAATTGGCGTGCGCGCATAACCTCTCCTTACAGTTTTTGGAAGACCGGACTCGTCCGGCCGCTGATGCAATAGAAAATCACCGACAGAGTCAGCAAGCCGAGGATGACCAGGATGTCGCGCACCGAGGCTGCAATGATCAACGTGATCAACAGGTACCCCGCGCCCAGTACCGCCAGCAACGCCGGCAACGGCCACAGCGGCATGCGGTAGGGATGTTCGCGGTCGCGCAACCGCACGCGGCTCATCAACGCGCTCAATGCCACCACCAGGTACACCAGGATGATCAACAGCACGCTGAACGACGTCAGGTCGGCCAGGTTGGAGCTGAAGCTCAGCAGCGCCGAAGGGACGGCCAGGAACAGCGTAGCCAACCAGGGGGAATCCCAGCGTGGGTGAATGCGCGTGAACAGTGTGTTGATGCCCGGCGTCCACAGCGCATCGCGCCCGCTGCTGAACACGACGCGGCCGATCTGGATGACGATGGCGACGATGGCATTGAACACCGACAGGAAAATCCCCGCGCTGACCAGGCGTGACAGGGTTTCATTGCCGTGGCTGGTCAGCAGGTAGCCGATGGGGTCGGGGCTGCTGATCATCGCGCTCAGGGACGGTGCGCCTATCAACAGCGCGGTGATCGGCACCAGTTCGATAATGACCACCAGTCCCAGGGACCACAGCACCGCCTTGTGCACACCCTTGCCGCCGCATTTCATGTCTTCGGCGAGCAACACCGCCGGACCATAGCCGTTGTAGGAAAACAGCCCGATACCCACCGCGCCGACCACCAAGGCCCAGGGCGCCAGGTGCAGCACGCCGTTTTCGACGATCTGCGGCTGGAACAACACGCTGGCGGGCTGCACCGGATGGCCGAAACCGATAAACACGATCACCAGCAAAGCCGCCACTTCAAGGAGCAGGCAGGTGCCGGTGATCCAGGCGTTGAGCTTGATATTGAGGATGCCCAGGGCGTAGCTGCACACCACGATCACCAGGGCGACGGTTTGCGAATCGAACGTCGTGCCCAAGGCGTTATTGAGGTAGGTCGCGGCACCGGTCGCCAGTACCGGCGGGATAAACAGCAACATCACCAGCACCGTGAGGAAGGTCGCGTAGCCGGCCATGCCGCCGAACACACGCTTGGCGTACACATATTCGCCGCCGGCGCTGTTGTGGGCGCGGCCCAGTTCGGCGTAGCAGAAGGCGAACATCAGCGCGAGCAGGCCGGCCATCACAAACGCCAGGAACACACCGCTGCCGGCTTGCTGGATGGCAAAGGGCGCGATCACGAACACGGAGCTTGCGGGCGTCACGGCGGAGACGGTGATGGCCACTACATCGAACACGCTCAGGGTGGGTTTCAACACGCCGTCGGGCCTGGGGGAAGTGCTCATATCGTTATCCTCTGTCGTTGTTCTTGGTGTGAGGCAGAAACGAAAAATGCTGTTTTTCCGGGATATGTTTCCCGTTGGATGAAAGCGACGTTATCGAACCCGCGGTTGTCGGCCTATTCCCCTATTGGCGTACTCCCCTTGACGATACTCAGCAAAAACCGAACCCTTGGCCGATCTTTGGATGGCGGGAGCCTGCCCTATGCGCCTGTTTCGCGAAGTTGCCATGCACGCCGGCCTGGGCCGCGCCGTCGCACACCTCGGCACCGAGCGGTTCTGGAAACAGTTGGTGCTGTTGCTGCACCAGTGCCTGCCTTTCGATAACGCCCTGGCGATTTTCTATCCTTTGGAAGGACCACCCCAAGCCCTGGAGGAATACGACGCCCAGCCCAGCAGCAAACCGGCCTCGATGCTGGCGTACCTCAATGGTCTGTACCTGCTCGACCCGTTTTTCCAAGCCTGTCGCGAAGGTTATGCCAGCGGCGTGTACCGCCTGGAGGAAGTCGCGCCGGACCATTTTCGCCAGAGCGAATACTTCCTCAACTATTTCCACGACAACGTGCTGGAAGACGAAGTGCAGTTCATCCTGCAACTGCCGGGTGCGGGCACATTGTCACTGTCGCTGGGCATGCAGCGGCGCTTCAGCGCGGACGAGACCGGGTTGATGACCACGCTGGCGGCCTGGGTGTTACCGCTGATGCAGCAGCATTGGCAACAGAGCACTCAACGCGTGCCGGCCATGGACAGCCAGATACGGGATGCTTTGAGCCAGTTCGGCAGCGGCGTGCTGTCGGAGCGCGAACTGGAAATTGCCCGCCTGGTGCTGCGCGGGTTTTCCTCAAAAGCCATGGCCGAGCGCCTGAACATATCGCCGGACACCGTGAAAGTGCACCGTCGGCATCTGTACGCGAAGCTGGACATATCGTCACAGCCGGAGCTGTTCTCGTTGTTTATCCAGTCGTTGGGGCATGACTTGGAAAAACCGTAGGCGTTCTTCGAGATCGGCGGTGTGGCCGACGCAGCCTCGCTTGCGCTCGGCAGCTGCTACGGGGGCCGAGGGGGTGTCGCACGTAGCAGCTGTCGAGCGCAAGCGAGGCTGCGTGGCGGCCTCACAGCCACCACACATCCCAAAGCGGGTAATCGTGAACACGTTTTACCAACCCTGCACGAACGGGGTTCAACACCACGTAACGCGCGAAGTCTTTCAAGTCCTCTTCATGCCGTACGCCACGATCATGGTAGCCCTTCTGCCATAGCCGCCCCTTACGACCCATGGCCCCGTTGACCGCCAGGCTGCTGCGCGATTTAAGCCGGCACATCAGCTCTGCCAACGTCTTGTTCTGGAGTTGGACCAGCCAATGCACATGGTCTGGCATGACGACAAATGCCAAAGAGTTAACCCACTTATCCTCGTGCGCCTCGCGAAACTGCTTCACCACCAGTCGCCCAAGACGCCAATCGTCGAAGATCGGCTCCCGTCGGTCTACCACGGCGGTCAACAAATACACGCCGCCCACTTGTGAAACCCTGCCTATGCGCAATCGCCCGGCCTTGTTAGATGTGAGCATTCCTTGCCCCGTCCCATTGAAAGGAGATGAGGAAGTTACAGATAAATACGTCTAGGCAGCGAATCCAAAGAGCCGCGAAATATGACCAATCAGCGCCCCATGCGAACGGAAGCGCGTCCAGGCCGCGGTCGAGGTGTTCAATGGCTTGGTGCAGCTCCTGACTGATGGCATTTCGCCAAATCTTGAGCAAGACATGACCCACGTCAACCCGATGCAAAACAACCGCCGAACGGAGCGAAAAAATTCACTTTGCCGTTGCGAACGAATGCTATTTTTAATGCTCCGACGCCATGCCCAATGACGGTCATGGCCCCTGCCGCGAGCTAAAGGAAGCGCTCAATGAACAAGGTGGGCAACATGAATAAAGTGACGTTCCCCAACGCCTGCCAGTTGATGCGCTGGCATTTCCATCCGATGGGCTTCGAGGGAAGCATGGACGCGCCTGGCAGTATGGTCGCCCGCCTGTTCGATCGCGCCAGCGGCGAAACCCTGATCGCCATTGCCGGCATCCCATGCGCCACGGTGATGAATGCCGCCGATGTGGAACGGATTATCGAGGCCGTGGAGGATGAACTGGCGTCTTTTGTGCCGCCGCTGTCGTTGCGGGCGTGAATCCTGGTCTATCGCGCTGGTCGTCAAAAAAAGCCTTTTTCCCATCCACCCGCTCCGAGGCCCTGGGCACATTCACGGCCTGGCCTTCGGGCTTTTCCACATACCAGTAGCAATGGCTGATGGCCCGGGTAATGCCGACGTAGGCCAGGCGCAGCACCTCGTCCTTTTGCGCGGTGTCATAGGGTTCGCTATCACCGTCCTTGCCCAGACCCGCCATGCGATATACCTGGTTCTTATAGGGCGAGCTGGTCACATGCTGGCAATCCCCGAGCAGAAATACCGCATCGGCCTGCAGGCCCTTGGCGCTGTGATAGGTCAGTTGCTTCAACCGGCGAGCCGCTGGCGGCAAGCTAGAATCCACATTAACTACCGCCTGAATATGCTCCTGAATCAGTAGCTTATCGCTGCCTTTTCGATAGAGCATTAATATGGACTCGCCTTTCTGATAGTGCGCAGCCAATTGACGTCCCAGCGCAGCATCGTCGCGTGCCAATACCTTGACCGGCTCCAGTACCTTGGGCGCGCCGCTGGCCTTGGCCTTCTTGCCGGGAATCGCTGGCGCGGCGCGCACGATGTGTTCGGCCGCGTCGATGATGTGCTGGTGGCTGCGGTAGTTCTCGCCCAGCATGACTCGGGTGGTGCTCGGTGAAGGGAACTGCTGATTGAACTCCATGAAGTACATCGGCGAACTGCCGCGCCAGCCATAGATCGACTGCCAGTCATCGCCCACACACAACAGTGAAGAACGCTGTGCACCACGCCCGACGTGCATGGCCGGGCCTCGGCTGCGGATTTCGCGCAGGCTGGCGCGGATCCACGAGACGATTTGCGGCGAAACGTCCTGGAATTCATCGATCATCAGGTGCGACAGGGGTCGCAGCAACGGATCGCTGAGTAATTTGAGGTTTTCCGGGGTGTTTTCGCCAAACAACGAGAACATACGGTTATACGTCATGATCGGTGGCGATTGTTCGAGCAAGTGGTCTTCCAGAGCCCTCCAGAAAATGCTCAAGGCTTCAAAGAAGAAACGGTCCGGATCATCCTTGGCAAAGCTCATCTGGCCCACGGCGGCCGGTACGTCCAGGCCGAGGTTCTCGATAAAGCCCGCAGCCATGACAAAACTGTCCAGCAGCGGCGCCGAGGCCAGCTCACCCTTGACCCTGTAATCAAAGCCGGGGCCGGCTGTAGCGTCACCCGCCAGGCTGCTCAGGAGACGCTTGGAAGACTCATAGCTATCCAGCCAAATCAAAGGCTTACGACAGAAAGCTTGAAACAGTGTGCGCTTCACCGCCCATTCCGCCCGGACCGACAACTTGGCGTTGGGCCGGCTGAGCTGGGCGTTTTCCCGCGGGTCGAAGCCGAGCACTACCCAGGCATCCAGTTCCGCGATATAGCCGTGGCAATGAAACAGCGCGCCGTTGATCTCCACGGTCTGACGATTGGGCTCGATGCCCTTGATCGGCCAGGCCCCCGCGCGAAACCACAGGTCTTCGATCACATCGCACAGCTCTTCATCGCGTTTGGCGGCCAATTCGGTGACCGCCACACGTTTCTGCACATCCGGATGGTCACGTTCCAGCTCCTTGAGCTGCAAGCCATGACGGGCCAATGGCGCGATCAACTCGCGAAAGCGTGGATGACGGCCGTGCAGTCGGTGATAGCAGGCGTTCATCTGCTGGCGCTGGGCGTCATTGATACGCAGGTCGAACGGGTTGCTGTCGGTACCTTCAAAACCCGAGTTCAGGTTCTCGAACGCTTGCAGGCGCTCAAAGCCCGGCAGGCTGCGCACCATCGGCAGGATGCGTGAGTGGAAGGTCCGCACCACCGCCTCAGCCTCTTTAAGAGCAAGGGGTTGGCCCCACAGGTTGAGGATTTCCATGAGCTTGCTGATGAAGTCTTTGCGCGATTCACGGGTGAACGTCACCACCGTCATCGAGCTCAGTTCAAAGCCCAGGTAATGGGTGAGCAGCAAAATGCGCAGCACCAGCGAGGTGGATTTACCCGCCCCTGCACCTGCAATCACCGACGTCGACGGCGTATCGCTGAAGATCATCTTCCATTGCGCCGCACTCGGCTGGGCATGGGCCGGTAGCAAACGGGCGACATCGGCCTTGATACGCTTTTTCAGGTCGGCGGTCAGAGGCAGCCGCCAGTCGTCGAACAGGCTGTCGTCAACGCCGGGAGCACGGTGTCCATCCGCACGGAAATCGCGAATCAACAGGACCTGACGCCCTTCTTCGATACCCTCGGCCTTGCCTTCGCGGTAACCGTACTCCACGCCCGCCTCATGCCCGCTGCGAAAGCCATCGGCTTGCCCATGCAACCAGGAAAACCGGTGCTGCGCACGCAGGCGGGTCAACCCATGGCCAAACAGGCGCGCAGCCAGGCGTTTCAACAGCGGCATCTCGGCCAGTGGGCGCAGTTCAGGGGGCAGATCAGGCTTTCGTTGCGGCACGCGGACTCCTGCGATGAGCTTGGCTTTGACAAGTGCGCCATGGTCGCCGGAAACGCCCCTCAGTTCCAGCCAATTGCTGCGCAGTCATGCGGTTAGGCGATGAAGTGAAAGTCAAAACCTCAATAACACATCAAGCTAACCGATAGGAATCAGGCACTTTTTACGCTTTTTATCGATGATGAGCTGTCGGATGATAGGGCCATCAACAGGAGGCAATCATGCTTGAACTTCGACCTTTCAATTCCCTGGGCGGCGCCATCATGGCTGGCTTGACGCTCACCACCACTTCTCGTTCGCCGAGTACCACGACCCCAAACGTATGCACTGGGGCAACCTGCGGGTGTGGAACGACGACATCATCGCGCCGGGCACGGGCTTCCCGCAGCACCCGCACCGCGATATGGAAATCATCACCTATGTGCGCGAAGGTGCGATCAGCCATGCCGATAACCTGGGCAACAAAGGCCGCACCGAGGCTGGCGATGTACAGGTGATGAGTGCCGGCACCGGGATAGCCCACAGCGAGTACAATCTGGAAGCGACGCCGACCAAGATTTTCCAGATCTGGATCATCCCGAATGAAGCCGGCCTGCCGCCTTCCTGGGGCGCCAAACCGTTTCCCCAGGGCAACCGCGAGGGCTTTGTGACCCTGGCCAGCGGCAAAGCCGGGGACAGCGAGAGCCTGCGCATTCGCGCCGATGCACGCCTGGTAGCGGCCAACCTGAAAGCCGGGGAAAGTGCCGAATACCGGCTGGATCACGGACGCCGGGCGTATCTGGTGCCGGCCACGGGGGTGATTGAAGTCAATGGCCTGCGTGCGCAGGCGCGAGACGGTGTGGCGGTTGAGAATGAGCAGGTGTTGCGCGTCACGGCCGTTGAGGACAGCGAGATCGTGTTGGTCGATTTGGCCTGATCGAAATGTGGGAGGGGCTTGCTCCCTCCCACATTTTTACAGCAGGGTGTCAGTTGGAGCTGATTGCGCCGTCCACCAGCACTTGCGCCTCTTCCACCAACTGCTTGAGGTGGTCTTCACCGATAAAGCTCTCGGCGTAGATCTTGTAGATGTCCTCGGTGCCCGATGGCCGTGCGGCGAACCAGCCGTTTTCGGTCATGACCTTGAGCCCGCCGATCGCCTGGTTGTTGCCCGGCGCATGGCTGAGGACTTGCTGGATGCGCTCACCGGCAAGTTCCGTGGAGGTCACCTGCTGCGGCGACAGTTTGCCCAGCAATGCCTTCTGCGCCGGCGTGGCCTTGGCGTCGACACGGATGGCGAACGGTTCGCCCAGTGCATCGGTGAGGCCGCGGTAGAGCTGGCTCGGGTCCTGGCCTTTGCGCGACGTCATTTCCGCCGCCAGCAAGGCCGGGATAAGGCCATCCTTGTCGGTGCTCCATACACTGCCGTCCTTGCGCAGGAACGAGGCGCCGGCGCTCTCCTCGCCGCCGAAGCCCAGCGAGCCGTCGAACAGGCCATCGGCAAACCACTTGAACCCCACCGGTACTTCGTACAGGCGACGGCCAATGCGCGCGGCGACGCGGTCAATCAGGCCGCTGCTGACAACGGTCTTGCCCACGGCCGCATCGGCGCGCCAGTCGGCACGGTTCTGGAACAGGTAATCGATGGACACCGCCAGGTAGTTATTCGGCGCCAACAGGCCGCCGGACGGGGTGACGATGCCGTGGCGGTCGTGGTCCGGGTCGCAGGCGAAGGCCACATCGAAGCGTTCCTTGAGGCCGATCAAACCTTGCATGGCGTAGCTGGAGGACGGGTCCATACGGATCTGGCCATCCCAGTCGACGCTCATGAAGCGAAAGGTGGAATCGACTTCGGTGTTCACCACGTCCAGGTTCAGGCGATAGTGCTCGGCAATCGCCGACCAGTAGCGCACCCCTGCTCCACCCAGCGGATCAACGCCCAGGCGCAAGCCGGCGCTGCGAATGGCGTCCATGTCGATCACATTGATCAGGTCGGCCACGTAGGTGTTCAAATAGTCGTGACGGTGTGTGGTGTCAGCCTTGAGCGCCTGGGCATGGCTGATGCGCTTGACCCCGGCCAGTTTGTTGGCCAGCAGTTCGTTGGCCTTGGCTTCGATCCACTTGGTGACATCGGTGTCGGCCGGGCCGCCGTTGGGCGGGTTGTATTTATAGCCGCCGCTTTGCGGTGGGTTGTGGGACGGCGTGATGACGATACCGTCGGCCAGGCCGCTGGTGCGACCGCGGTTGTAGCAGATGATGGCGTGGGAAATCGCTGGGGTTGGCGTGTACTCATCGCCTTCGGCAAGCATGACATGCACGCCATTGGCGGCCAGCACTTCCAGGGCGCTGGCGCCGGCAGGCGTCGACAGTGCGTGGGTGTCCAGGCCGACAAACAGCGGACCGTCAATGCCTTTGGCTTCGCGGTACAGGCAGATGGCCTGGCTGATGGCGAGCACGTGCCATTCGTTGAAACTCAGCTCGAACGAACTGCCACGATGCCCGGAGGTACCGAAGGCCACGCGCTGGGTGGAGATCGCTGCATCAGGCTGGCCGGTGTAATAGGCCGTGACCAGTCGCGGGATATCCACCAGCAGGTGTGCCGGCGCCGGTTTGCCCGCAAAAGGACTGATTGTCATGCATAAACCTCAAGAAGAAGGATTCGGAAAAGTGGCAGTTTACTGAGAGTTGGACTACTGCGCGACGTTATAAATCCTACAACACTAAGAGAAATCTCACCCGGTCTCAGCCTGGCGCAATGCCTCGCTCAAGGCTGCGAGCGCGACGTCCAGGTTGGGTTGCCCATGGAAGGTATGACTCAAGCGCAGGTTCTGGTGATGCAAGCCGCTGGCACTGAACAATTCACCCGGTGCCACCACCACCTGGCGCGCCAACAAGCGCTGGAAAGCCTGGCGCATATCCACCGCGTGCGTGGACCTGAGCCAGAATGTCGCTCCGGCCGCCGGCATTCGATACGTCACCTGCCCCTCCAGGTGCTGGGCCAGACGCTGGTCCATGCGCGCCGCTTGTTCACTTAACTGATCGCGCAGCGCGTGCAGGTGCTGGTCAACCCGGCCGCTCTGGTACAACCGCGCGATGGCGCGTTGGCGAATCGACGATAGGCGGAATGAGCGCAGCAGGAACTGACGCTGCAGCTCACCGCTCATGCGCCGACACAGCAGGTAGCCATAGGGCGCTTCCTGTCCCAGTATTTTCTCGAACGATGAAAACACCACCAGCCGCTCCGGATTCACCAGTTCACGCAACGCCGCGTGCGTGGCCTCGAAACTCAAGTCGCCGAAGGTGTCGTTTTCCAGCAGCCAGCAGCCGTAGCGCTCCAGCAGGCGCGCCAACTCCAGGCGCTCGTGGGCCGACATGCACACGCCCGCCGGCAAACTCACCGCCGATGACAGCAAGACCAGGCGCACGGGTTCATCACGCAACAGCCGCTCCAGGCTGTCGCGGTCCAGGCCGCCTTCCGCTGTCCAGGGCAGTTCGAGAATGCGCACCCCGACGTCCTGCAGCAAGCGCAGGATCAACCAGTCGCAGGGCGACTCGACGATCATCGTGGTCCCCCTAAGGGCCAGCACGTCGATCAGAATGTCCAGCACGCCGCGCAAGTCGCGCCGACATACACATCATCCGCGTGCCAGCAGCGCGTAGGCGATGAGGTATAGCGTGCCGCCAGCGCCGTACGCAGCTCCCACACGCCGCAAGGCTGCGACCAGGGTTGGAGATGCCCGGGATACTGGCGCACCAGTTCACGCTCCAGTCGCAACAAGGTGCCATCCAGGGAGGCCAGCAGTGCCGGTTCGTCACCACTGAGCACCACCATGCCGGGACGTCTCGCCGCGGCGTAGAGCCGATCGAGCAGATCCCCGCCGCTCCACGCCAGTGCGTTGGTCGAGACCGGCCAGGCGTAATAACCCGACTTGGCGACTGAATAGACCCGGCCCTCCTTTTCCAGCAACGAATAGGCGTACTGGATCGTCGAGATCGACACATTCAGGCGCTCGGCCAACTGGCGCAAGGAAGGCAGCTTTACCCGAGTGTCGGTACTGACTTCATTGATCAGGCAGATCATGTAGCGATAGACCGCCTGATACGCAAAGTCCGCCTGCCGCTCGCCGCGCAGGGTCATCGCTCGGACAATTGAAAGGCCTGCGCGGCACCGTCGTCCGCGGCGCAGGCCGTGCGCAGCCTGGCGCGGCGCGGCAGCAGCGGCCGCCGTTTATACAAGTGCTGGAGCAACGGCATCGACAGCCCGCTGATGTCCATCACCCACTGCTGCAGCATCTCGGCCGAGGGTTTGCCCTGGAGCGCCTTGTGCAATTCGGGCAAGGCCACCAGCATGCCCGGGTGGCATTGGCGCAAAAAGCCTTCGAGTCGTTCGCCATGGTGGATAAACGGCGAAAACAACAGGCAGGTCAACTGTGTTTCATCCAGACCAAAAAACTGCTGGGCCCGGATACTCGCCTGAATGCGCCCTTCCTGGGTCGTGGCTCGCGTGAGCAGTTCTTCCGGCATCCGCAAGTGATGCAGGTACTGGCTGGCTTGCTGGATAAAGCTATCGACACCGTCTTCGTAGTCCAGCTCGCGCAGGCATTCAGCCTGCAGGCCGCGCAAGTGCGCCATCAGCAGCGGGTAGGAGTACGCCGGGTGGCTGAAGTGAAAGCCCAGCGGATCAGGCGCATAGGCCATGAACTCGCTCAGCAGGGACGATGATGCGAGGTCGACATCTTCCAGCAGGTCCGCGATGCCGATATAGGCCAGATGGCGATGGCCGGCCTTGCTGGGGTTGTCGTCGGCCACATAGTGTTCGCCATACACATCGCGGTAGTACCCGGCGCTCCATTCGTCCATGCGCGCAAACAACTCGTGCAGCATCAGCGGCCGGGCTCTGGCGATAGGAATGCCAGCGCCCTGGGCGGTTTTCTTGACCCAGGCGAGAAACTGGCTTTGCTTGCGCGGTGAATCTCCGGTGACCAGCGCATGCACACCACCGTTGCAGGTGGTGACACGCTGGTAGAAGTCACCCAGGGCCAGGTACGTGTCATTGCAGAGTGTTTCTCGGCAGTCGCCGGAGGTCACGTGACCACCATCAGCCGGTTGCGCTGGCTCTTTTCACGAGCGACCAGCGACGACGAACGCAAGTGGTTGAAAGGTTGTATCTCCTGGTTCTCTACCATCAACAACTCGACGCGCGGATCATCATGCAGGAACAGTCGGCTGTAGCCGCGATCCAGAGTGTCGAGTTGCTCGTCGGTCATCCCCGCATAGCGCAGTGTGGCGACGCGCAGGTGAAAGGTACGCGGCGCACGCCCGGCAATCGTCAATTGGGCAGCACGCAGCAACGCCAGGGTATAGCTGCTGACCTCACCGCCACCATGGGTGACCAGCACTTTGTATTCTCCCACCTGCTCCATGCCCCCGGCCGCCACGACGATACGCTGGATCAATAGCTGGAGTGCCGTACGCCCCGAGCGGCTGAAGTGCCCAACTAAACGCTGCAGAACTTGCTGATAAACGTGATTCATAGCTTGTTCGTGAATAGTGCTCATCGTTCTACTACCTAAGTTGAAATATCAGTTTCAAGCAACTGCTGAGAGTATTTGCTCGACCTATTACGTGTGCAGGAGAGTTGCGCGCCGTGCCGCGCGTCAATAAATAGACATTAGCATCGGGCAACAAAATGGCAGGGGTCGTCGGGGTGAGCATCCTGCCCATAAAATATGCATGCCCCCTTCAAATCCTAGGGATTGCGGGGCTAGGCGGCGGCCCTAGGATAGTTCTGACATACTCCTACACATTCTTAACCCCTCATTTAAGGAGGCGTCTGACAAATGAACTTAAGTAACTTTCCAATTTATTGGAGAGCGACTTTTTATGCCAGAGCCTATTGCCGCGCCCCCACGCAAGGGACTTGCGCCTGACAGGGTCAACTATTGGCAGCTGCGTCATAGAATCAATCATTGCTCGTTCCTTGAGATGAAAGTTGAAGCGGTAATTATCAGTGCTGGAATAATGATTCATAGATACAGAAGCCCGCATGAAAGCAGTGCAGATGAGCGACAGCGGGTTGTGCAAAGGACGCACACACGACTGCGCCGCACTGCAATACAGGGCGGCGTCAGGGAGAAAGTACTGATTTCAGGGGCTCGGAAGCCCAGTCGACGCGCAACGGCGCGCGCGGTTTAAGCCCTGTGAAATGGCGCATTTGCCTCATGCGCCAAGGGCTATAACGACTTGTTTGCGAATATTCCTACATCTTAAACAGCTTCAACCTGCAAGGCCACACGCTCGCGGCACGGGCATTCGTCCATATAGCGGTGCGCTTCCACGAACTGGTTGAACGGGAACACCGTGGTTTTCAATGGCACGAGCACGCGGTCGGCAGTCAACTGGTTGATATCGCGCAATGCTCGCTGCAGGGCCACATGGTCCTGGATGATGCCCAGTTCCGGTTTGCCGGTGAAGTTGCCGATGCAGTGCACAAAGAACTGAATGTTTTTCTGAAACGCCGCACACGCCGGGAATGGCGTCTGGTTGCCGCCCTGCAGGCCATAGAGCACCAGGCTGCCACGGGGGGCCAGCACATCACCGAGCAACGACATCTGCGGGCCACCCAAACCATCGAACACCACATCGACGCCGCGGTTATCGGTGATCTTGTTGATCTGCATCAGCAAGTCCTGCTCTTCGGTAGCGATGACCTTCTCGGCACCGAGGGACAGCAAGTACTCACGCTCGGTACTGTCCTTGGTCGCCGCGATCACCCGCACACCCAAGGCCTTGCCCAGTTGGACAAAGGACGGACCGGCGCAGTGGCTGGCATCCGTGACCAGGGCAAATTGCCCAGGCTTGACCCGTGCAAGGTCCATGTAGGCAAAGTACGCGATCAGCAGCGGCGTGTAGTGCACACTCGCTTCGATAGGGCTCAAGACATCCGGGTAACGGGTCAGCGCCGAACGCGGCAATACGATCCGTTCGCCGTATACCGGGTAATCGTTGGGACTCTCGGCCGGAAAACTGGCCACCTTGTCGCCCACGGCCAAATCATCCACACCGTCGCCAACGGCCACGACCACGCCGGCCATCTCATGACCCAGCCCTGAGGGCAAACGCGCATGGGAGGACGCCAGGTTCTGGCGCCACAAAATGTCGTACCAACTGATGCCAATCGCCTCGACACGCACCTGCACTTCGCCCGGTGCGGGCTGCGCGGCTGCATGCTCTTCGCATTTGAGCACCTCGGCCGGACCAAACTTGTGAAAACGGATCGTGCGGGACATCGCAAACCTCGTCAAAGTAACTTCTAATGCCCTGAACTCTATCTGGGCTTTACAGGTAAGACCACCGGTCACCATTAATAGTCGACATGCCTGTCATTGATTCAGCTTCTGAGGAACAGACACCAAGTCTTGTAGGAAAACTCAATTATCCTGTGCAGAGTACCAGCCTTTCCCCGTAAGATTCATGCCGGGCATTGTTCTCATATGGCCGCTCTCGTCAAGTTTGCTGACTCTTCCAGGACACAAGATGAACCGTAACGACCTGCGTCGTGTCGACCTTAACCTCTTGATCGTATTCGAAACCTTGATGCACGAGCGCAGCGTGACCCGCGCCGCCGAGAAGCTGTTCCTCGGCCAGCCTGCGATCAGCGCGGCGCTGTCGCGCCTGCGCGGGCTGTTCGATGACCCGCTGTTCGTGCGCACCGGTCGCAGCATGGAGCCCTCTGCCCGTGCGGTAGAGATCTTCGCCCTGCTCTCCCCGGCCCTGGATTCCATTTCCACCGCGGTCAGCCGCGCCGCCGAGTTCGACCCGGCGACCAGCACCGCCGTGTTCCGCATCGGCCTGTCCGACGACGTCGAATTCGCCTTGCTGCCGCAACTGCTCAAACGCCTGCGCGCCGAAGCCCCCGGCATCGTGCTGGTAGTGCGCCGCGTCAACTACATCCTGATGCCCGGCCTGCTGGCCTCCGGCGAAATCTCCATCGGTGTCAGCTACACCGCCGACCTGCCGGCCAACGCCAAACGCAAAGTGCTGCGCCGCAGCATGCCAAAATTGCTGCGCGCCGACAGCGTACCGGGCTCCCTGAGCCTGGACGACTTCTGCGCCCGCCCCCATGCCTTGGTGTCCTTTGCCGGCGACCTGAGCGGGTTTATCGATGAAGAACTGGAAAAGCTCGATCGCAAACGCCACGTCGTGCTGGCCGTGCCGCAGTTCAACGGCCTCGGCACCTTGCTGGCGGGCACCGATATTCTTGCGACCGTGCCGGACTATGCCGCCGAGGCATTGACCTCAGCGGGCGGCTTGCGAGCGGAAGATCCACCCTTACCGGTGCGCTCGTTCGAGCTGCACATGGCCTGGCGCGGGTCGCAGGACAACGACCCGGGAGAGCGGTGGTTGCGGTCGCGGATTCAGATGTTTTTCGGGGACCCGATAGTTTGTAACTGCATTCCACAGAATCAAAAAAAGCTTTTAGTAACAATAGGTTATTCTGTTTTTAATCCAAAGCCGTCCGTCTAAATCCAATGGAGACATTGCCCGCGGCGCACGCCGTGATGTGGCTAACCACACCGCCCCGCTAAAGGCAAAGACCGCCAAGATCGAGGCACAGTTGCTCAATGAAGAGCGCACCTTCGCGTACGTGGCCGAGCAATGGTTGGCGTTCAAATCTGCCGAACTGGTGACTAAATCAATCTCGGGGTTTAGCGGAGCGCTTAACAGCCACATCTTGCCTGCCATTGGCAAAAAACCCGTCAGCGAGATCAAACTGGAGTACATCACCACGATCATCACCGAGCTGCGCCGCCAGCGCATCATGGCCATGGCGCGGCGCGTGCGCACCGTCATCCGTGCCGTCCTGGGCTTTGCCGAAGGGCGAGGCTGGGTGGCGCGCAACGTGGCGCTCAGCAACATCGAAGAGTTGAAGATCCGCCATATTGTGACCAGCAATCCAGCGATCGAAAGGCCCGCGGATCTGGGAAGGTTCCTGTTGCTACTGGATGAATGCAGCATGCAGCAACGGCAGCGTTGTTACGGCGATGCGCCTGCTGGTCATGTTGCCGGTCCGCCCTGGTGAATTAGTGCAGATGCGGTGGGAAGACGTCGACCTGGTCGATGATGCCCTTTCAGCACCAGCGCAACACGCCCGCCAAGTGGACTGCTTGTGCCCAAAATTTTCTGAAATTTAACATCCGCTCCGACCGAGTTAACCTAAACTCGCGATAGATTGGGATGGCAGACTGCATGTACACATTAGTGACCTTCACCATTGCGGAACTGTTCTAAAAGGTATGGGAAACGCCGATGGTCAAATTGGCTCAGGACATCGGTGTGTCTGAACTTAGTTCGTCGCAGTGGTAGTGCCTGGAGCGGGGCCTTCGCTGAACGTGTAGTTGATGACTATGTCATTTCGGATCAAGACATCGAGAGTTTTCTGAGTGCCCGTAGTCGTCACCTTCATGGTGACAACGTAGCTTTGGGCATGGGCTGAGCCATTGGTGTAGGTGTAGATCCACTTTTCGTCAGTCTCGCTGACTGCGCTTTTGGCGTAGGGCTCACCAAACAGGGACTTCAACTCAGTAGTCGTCGTTTTGCCTTTGGTGATGCTCGCTACACTGGCCGACGGAAAGTCTCGTCCTGCGGTGTAGTGGGATGTAGCGCAACCGCCAAGTGCGACACAGATCCCTATTACTGCGATGAGCTTTTTCATATCCATCCTTGATCGTAGAAAGCTCCAAATCTAGCTGGCATCGAGGCTAAAAGCCATCACCAAGGTGATCAGCTACTTTCGTGCATTCGCAGATAATGCCTTGCACATGTAGCAAGCCGAGCCAGGGCAAAGCCCCATGAACTGCTCCGTCTGAGAAATCAGAGGCGGCGCAGAGCCTCGTTGATTTGCTGCATAGCCCTGCTGCTCAAAAAAGCCTGACGCAGTTGTTGTCAGCAAATGAAATCGAGCGATTCCCTGCTCGGCGGCTTTCGCTTCAATGACCCGAAGCACCGCGACACCGACCCCCTTCGATCTGTATGTCGACACTACGACCAGAGAACGCAACAACCCGTCCGTACCATGCGTTTCGAATCCTCCCCATGCGACCGTCTCACTGTCCAGTGTGAACTCAAAAAAGGTTCGGCCTGGAAGATCAATATCGTCTGCTGGAAGGTCAGCAGATTTCAGCGCATCGCGAAAGCGCTGCGACTGCCCACCGGCTATTTCCGTTGCCTGGATCATCATATCCCCCTCCATCCTCTCATCTCCGTTATGCCTACACGCATGGAGCGTTAGGGCACATGCCGAAACAGCAGACATCATATTCGCTTTACCGAATATTCGCCAAAGCGTATATTCGATTTTCCATATGTATCGAGCTCCACCATGAGCCCTGCTATCAACGTGCTTTTCGTGTGCGTTGCCAACTCAGCCCGCTCCCTGCTTGCAGAGGCTTTGCTGCGGCACACCGACCCGCGCTTCGAGGCCTTCAGCGCAGGATCTGAACCGTCTGAGGTTGATCTGCGCACGACTCAAGCATTGGAGGCGGTTGGAGTCGATGCAACGGGCCTGCGCAGCAAGTCCATCAGCGAGTTTCAAGCTGATCGATTTGATTACGTAATCACTCTTTGTGATAAATCCGCAAGCGAATGCCTACCAATGCCCAGCGCAGGTGAAGTCATTGCCTGGGATTTTCCTGACCCAGTAACCAGCGATGATCCTGGCGCATTTCGCCATACGCTCCACGACATCCACGAGCGCATCAAGCTCTTCGTTTTGGTCAAGACCAAACACCTGGAGGATCTATGACAGAACCCATGAACCCCACCACTTTATTCAAGTGCCTGTCGGATGACACCCGAGCAAAAATTTCGCTGCTCGTCGTGAGTGAAGGCGAGTTATGTGTCTGCGAGCTGACAGCCGCTCTTGAGATGAATCAGCCCAAAATTTCTCGTCACTTGGCGCTGCTTCGTTCAGCAGGCTTGCTGATGGATCGTCGCCAGGGTCAGTGGGTGTACTACCGCCTGAATCCCGATTTGCCTGCGTGGGTAACTGCGGTTTTGAAAGAAGTCGTAGACGCCAATCAGCAATGGCTGGAAACCGAGACTAAACGCCTCTGCGGTATGAACGAACGTCCGATCAACCAGGCCGTGTGCAGCTGATTCACGCCCAACCGGATTAACGAAATGCTGATTGCCGTATTGATATTTATCGCCACCATCGTGCTCGTTATCTGGCAGCCCAAGGGGCTCGGAGTTGGTTGGAGTGCCACGTTGGGTGCCATCGTGGCGTTGCTGGCAGGCGTCGTTACTCTTGCCGACATACCAGAGGTTTGGCGCATAGTCTGGAACGCTACCGGAACGTTCATCGCGGTCATTATTATTAGTCTGTTGCTTGATGAGGCAGGCTTTTTCAAATGGGCTGCGTTGCATGTGGCCCGATGGGGAGGCGGGAGCACCCGCAAGCTGTTCGCATTTATCGTCCTGCTGGGCGCAGTGGTGTCGGCCCTGTTCGCCAATGACGGAGCAGCATTGATCCTCACACCCATTGTGATCGCGATGTTGCTGGCGCTGCGTTTTTCTCCTGCTGCTACGTTGGCGTTCGTTATGGCAGCCGGTTTTATCGCCGATACGGCGAGCTTACCGCTGGTGGTTTCCAACCTGGTCAACATCGTTTCTGCCGACTACTTCGATATCGGCTTCAACGAATATGCTTCGATCATGGTGCCGGTAAACATCGTCAGCGTGGCGGCGACATTAGCCATGTTGCTGTGGTTTTTCCGCAAAGATTTACCAAAGACCTATGACCTCAACCAACTGGACAATCCGGACGAGGCGATCCACGACCGGGCCACTTTTGTAGCTGGTTGGTGGGTGCTGGCACTACTGCTGATCGGGTTCTTTGTCATTGAGCCATTGGGGGTGCCAATCAGCGCCATTGCAGCGGTCTGTGCATTCATTCTTTACGTCATCGCGGCTCGTGGTCACGCCATCAACACAGGCAAGGTGCTCAAAGAGGCGCCATGGCAGGTGGTGATTTTTTCTTTGGGTATGTACCTGGTTGTTTATGGCCTGAAGAACGCCGGCCTGACCGACCACATCGCGCAGATCCTGAACGTGTTCGCCGGTTATGGCGTTTGGGGTGCGTCCCTTGGTACAGGTCTGCTGACAGCGTTGCTGTCTTCGATCATGAACAACATGCCCACCGTTCTGGTAGGCGCCTTATCCATTCATGCCGCCGAAGTCGATGGTGTAGTCCAGCAAGCGATGATTTACGCCAACATCATCGGCTGCGATTTGGGCCCGAAGATCACCCCAATTGGGAGCTTGGCAACTCTGTTGTGGCTGCACGTGCTCGCCCGGAAAAATATAACGATCAGCTGGAGTTACTACTTCAAGACCGGGATCGTGCTGACCGTGCCCATCCTCGTCGCCACATTGTCCGCCCTGGCACTGCGCCTCAGTTTTTGAATCAAGGAATCGTCTGATGAAAGTCTTGTTCATGTGCACCCACAACAGCTGCCGCAGCATTCTGTCCGAGGCGCTTTTCAACCACTTGGCGCCTGAGGGTATAGAAGCCGTCAGCTCAGGAAGCTTTCCCAGTGGCCGGGTGAATCAACGGGCATTGCAAACGCTGGAGGCGACGGGTATCTCCACGGCGGGCTTGAGCAGCAAGGCTTCGGATGCTTTTGAAGGCTCGCCTCCCGACATTGTGATCACTGTCTGTGACCGGGCTGCGGGTGAGGCATGCCCAATCTTCTTTGGGCCAGCTTTGAAGGCGCATTGGGGTCTGGCCGACCCGTCTGACGCTAGCGGTTCGGAAGCCGAGATCAGCGCAGCTTTTAAAACTACACTCGCCAAAATTCACGAGCGCGTGAGCGCATTTCTTGCGCTGCCACTGAAGACCATCAGCGCTGAACAGTTGAAAGCTGAACTGAACCGCATCGGTTCGCTTTAAAGATCAACCGAGGCGGCACCCAACCAGGCGCCGCCGTAGGAGTTTATATGCAAGACGCATTGCCGAACGTACACGCCGACCTGATCGACATTCCGTCGCTGGAGCAACTGTCGCCTCGCACGCCTTCGCTCCATAAACCTCGCATTCTTCTGCTGTATGGATCAACGCGAGAGCGCTCATTTAGCCGATTAGTCACGCAAGAGGCGGCACGCCTGTTGAATGAGTTTGGTGCTGAAACCAAGATCTTTGACCCATCGGGTCTGCCGCTTCCGGATGACGCTCCCGATACACATCCAAAGGTCTCTGAGCTGCGCGAGCTGATGCAATGGTCTGAGGGACAGGTGTGGTGCTCCCCTGAGCGTCACGGCTCCATGAGCGCAGTATTCAAAGCCCAAATTGACTGGGTTCCGCTGGCGATAGGTGCTGTACGACCTACGCAGGGCAAAACCCTAGCTGTGATGCAGGTCTGTGGCGGCTCCCAATCCTTCAACGTGGTTAACCAACTGCGGGTACTTGGACGGTGGATGCGGATGTTTACCATCCCTAACCAGTCTTCCGTGGCCAAGGCGTTCACCGAGTTCGATGAAGCAGGCCGTATGAAACCGTCCTCGTACTACGACCGACTGGTGGACGTGATGGAGGAGTTGATGAAGTTCACGCTGCTGTTGCGGGATCGCCAGGATTATTTGGTTGATCGGTACTCCGAGCGTAAAGAGTCCGCCGAAGAGCTTTCCAAGCGCGTCAACCAGCGCTCCATCTAACGTCAGCACGAGGAAGCGATATGAGCCAGATCACGATTTACCACAACCCCGAATGCAGCACTTCTCGAAATACCTTGGAGCTGATCCGTAATAGCGGGGAAGAACCGACGGTTATCGAGTACCTGAAGACCCCGCCTGATCGCACCACACTTGCCAGGCTCATCGGGGATACGGGTATCGGGGTGCGGGCTCTTTTGCGTATCAAAGGCACTCCGTACGAAGAGCTGGGATTGGGCGATGCATCGCTGACGAACGAACAGCTCATCGATGCCATGATGGCTCACCCTATCCTAATCAATCGCCCCATCGTCGTGACGCCTTTGGGGACGCGTTTGTGTCGTCCGTCAGAAGCTGTGCTCGAGTTGTTACCGCAAGAGCAGCGTGGGAGTTTCGTCAAAGAGGACGGCCAAGTGGTCATTGATGAGCACGGTCGCAGAGTCTGATACGACAACGGTGAGATGCCGCAATTGAGCCTGGAGGATGCTGGTGAGTCAAAATTCGAAACTTGATGTTGTGGTCATTGGCGGTGGACAATCCGCGCTGACAGTCGCCTATTTTTTGAAGCGGTCAGGCTTGTCTTACGTGCTGCTCGATGCGGAGTCTGCACCAGGAGGTGCCTGGCGGCACGGCTGGGATTCGCTGCGACTCTTCTCTCCATCGGCATGGAGCTCGATTGCGGGCTGGCCGATGCCTGCCGTATCAGAAGAAACGCCTCACCGTGACGATGTTATCGACTATCTGACTCTGTACGAGCGTCGATATGACTTCCCCATCATCCGATCCACCAGGGTGACCCGTGTCGAAAAAATCGAAGAAGGATTACGGGTTGTCTCCGGGGATGGAAACTGGGATGCCAAGGCGGTTATCAGTGCAACAGGCACCTGGAGCCGGCCATTTACCCCTAGCTATGCCGGACAGGAGTTGTTCGTAGGGCAGCAGCTTCATTCCGCTCATTACGTTGGGCCGGATGAGTTTGAGGGGAAAACCGTCCTTGTCGTGGGTGGTGGCAACTCGGGAGCCCAGATTTACGCCGAGGTTTCTAAAGTGGCTCAGGCAATCTGGGTAACTCAAGAGGCCCCAAAGTTTCTACCTGATGAGGTTGATGGGCGCGTCCTGTTCGAACGAGCTACTGCTCGATTGAAGGCGCAACAGGAAGGTGTCGAGCCTGAACAACCCGCTGGGGGGCTGGGCGACATCGTAATGGTGCCATCGGTGAAGGACGCTCGTGAACGCGGTGTATTGAGCGCAGTACGGCCATTCACGCACTTCACTTCAACAGGCGTTGTTTGGTCATCAGGAGACGAAACAGCGGTGGATGTCGTCATCTGGTGCACTGGGTTTTCTCCAGCGCTCGACCACCTGAACAGCCTGGGCATTGTAGGCCAGGATGGCAAAGTGGCTGTGAACGAAAACCGGAGTGTTGCTTCACCCAATCTGTGGCTGTTGGGATACGGCGATTGGACGGGGCTCGCCTCTGCGACATTGATCGGAGTAACCCGCACCGCTCGAGATGTAGTCAAGCAAGTGCAAACGTATCTCACAGGCGGAGTCTGATAGCGCGCCCTGAACAGTCGAGTGAGCCTACAGTGATGCGACTCCAAGCTCGGGAAGAGAATAGAGTCGCCTGGCAAAGGCCGAGCCGCCAGTAGCCGACGTCGTGCCATTTTCCAAGCTTGAACCCTACCTCTGGATATGTGCCGATGTGGGTGAACCCTAGCGATTCGTGCAGCCCCACGCTGCTTTCATTGGGCTGCGCAATTCCAGCGTAAGCGGCGCGAAACCGCTGACTCTCAAGTATCGGAAGCAGAGACTTATAAAGTTTGCGGCCAACATCCTGATGGCGAACCGATTCGGCTATGTACACCGTCACGTCAACAGCCCATCGGTAGGCTGCACGTGCACATGCTGGCTTGCGTATGCGTAGCCCTTGATCTCACCACCCTCTTCAGCCACAAGGTAGGGATATGTCTGAAGTGTCGTCGCTATCCGCTGAGAAATCTCCTCAACGCTTGGCGGGGTCTCTTCGAAGGAGATCGCCGTGTTCGAAACTATGACGGCATAAATGCGCTGTATGGCTTCTGCATCTGCTGCTGTCACCGTACGGATTTTCAAAGCCATGTAGCTAGCAATTGGTTTCCTGCCATGGACGACAGCGCACTAATGCCGCTGCTTTCGAAGCTGGTGCCCGAAGACCGTGCGGGCGCTGAGGCTTATCTTCAAAGCGTTACCGAGAAAGCCATGGCAATGTCCAAGGAGAGTAGCAGCATTTATTGGTACTACGGCGCGCGCTCACTCAAATAGCGCGACAGCAGGCCCTTAGCAATTGTCGCAAGGCGACTGGCAATCCCTGCCGGCTCGTTGCGCAAAATATGGAATTAATAGATGGCTGGCAAGATGTGGTTTCCCCATCTAGGCAATGACGAGCTGTTTGGCGCAGCGACTAGATCTCAACCCACGTATTGACTGCGGGTCTGGATAGATGACTTGGCCGGACGCTTACACTCCGCCGGCCCCACCCTCAGTAGCGGCACCAACATCATGCCGAACTGAAGAAAGCTTTGGGCCTGGTGTCGCCGGTTGCGACAGATGGCCCTGCGCCTGTTGCACCGAACTACAGGCAAGCTATCGATGACGACCGAAGGGAAGCGCTACTACATCGAAGCCCTTCGTGTTCTTGACGCCATCGACGAGGCCGAATCGGTGGTCCGGCGAAAACGAGCTCCGTGATTTGATGCGCGTGAATTGCTAGATGGTCGTCGGTTTTCTGCATGTGCAGCGGTACCCGCATCTGAATGTTGAATTGCATCTGTCCGACAAATACGTCGATCTACTCGCAGAGCGCTTCGACTTGGCCGTGCGCGTGAGTAACCTGAAGAGCAACATGCTCATTGCACGACAGGTCGGCGTATCCGAGCGCGCCGTTTTCGCCAGCACCGAATACCTCGAACGTCATGGCGAGCCTCACACTCCACAAGACTTGATGAACCATGAGTGCATACTCAACACCCGTTTGCCCAACGGAGGTCTCTGGCCTTTCGTTGGCAACGAGATCAACATAACGGGTCGGTACCGCCTCAACAACCACGAGGCAATTGTGAGCGCCGTATGCCAGGGTATCGGCATCGGCCTTGCTCCCGTCTGGATCTTTGAAGAATATCTTCGCGCAGGTCGCGTGAAGGCGCTGCTTCCCTGTCATCCGCTTCCCACTGCTGAAGTCCACCTACTATATTCGGTGCCCAGACTGGTAGCCAAACGGACGCGGATATTCATGGATGCAATCGCCACTGCTTTCGCGGGAAAGACATGCATGCAACCCGGATACCTCGATAGGCTTCGAAACTCCGGTGCCGCTCAGCTTGAGTAATACAACGTAACGTTGGCGCTCAGCTCTCTTCAATCACACAACTGATTTGTCAGAATCCCGGAGTTTTTCGCGATGACTGTGCTTTCCGAATACTCGACAGAAATTGCCTGGTCTGGCGGTTGGATCTCAGACAGATGACGCGACATGTTGACGGCGCCGTTGCCGCCGTTTGCTTCATCTTGGCACGCGCAGATTTACGCGTAGTCCACGTAGTGATTCCGGGGCTTTGCACGAGCTCATGCCGGCTCCTTGTGATGGACAGACCGTCGGGAGCCGACAGCCTACTATCCGGAAACCTGCGGTTTACTTGCCCAGAATGTTTTTCAACGCAGCGGTATGGCCGGCCGGGTCGTTTACGCTGGACATCACTTCGATGATGGTGATGTTCTGATCGCTCATCGTCATCAACGAGGCCACCAGTAGTTTCAGGCCGTTAAAATCGTCGGTGCCGTCCAGGCGGTACATCTTCAAGCCGTTCACTTGAATGGTCTTCTCTCCGGTCATGCGAAAGTTGGGTGACGCGGCCTGCTGCTTTTCCTTCAAGGTATCCACGGCAAGGCGAAACGCGGCGTCCGGGGTGGTGCCCGCAGTCGTTGCCGGACCTTCGGTAACGATGATGGCCCGCTCGCTTGTCGGATCGAAGTACATCGTGCCGCCGTGCTCGCTGTTCAAGGTACGGGCCTCGACGCCTTTCAGCACGAACTTCAGCTTGCCGCCTGCCAGGGACACCGATCGCGCGTCCGATGCCGCCGTAGCGGTATTTTCAGGCGCAACAGCAACTGCCATGGTGGCCGCGCCGCTCAAGGCAGCAAGCACGCACAAGGAACGGGTCCAACCCAACAGCAAATGCTTCGACATTGATAACGCCTTTGTTTTCAAGCCGGCGAATACCGACGGCCTATCGCGCGAACAGACTAGCTTACTTGCCTGCTCACTTGCCCAGGATGTTGTTCACAGCCGCAGCGTGTCGCTTATCTTTGCGGAGTTATCATGTCGAATACACAGCAGCCGGTGCCGTCAGCGGTGTATTTCAACGCCCGCTGACGGGCCACCATTCATGCGTGCGTGAGATACCAACGCCAGTCCTGCTCCCCGACTTCAGCATTGAACTGACGGAACTCGCGCCACTTGATCGCCAAAAACACCTTCAGGAATTCGGCACCCAGCGCCTCATGTGCCCAGGTTGAACGTTGCAGTGCCTGCAACGCTGTCAGCCAGTCGGTGGGGAGGAAATCAGTCGCCTGTTCGTAGCCATTGCCCTCAATCGCCGCGCCGGGATCGCTTTGATGAGTGATTCCGTGGTGAATGCCCGCGAGCACCGCGGCGGCGGCGAGATAGGGGTTGGCATCGGCGCCGCAAATGCGGTGTTCGATATGCCGACTGATCGCGGGGCCGCCGGGCACACGGAACGACACCGTACGATTATTGACGCCCCAACTTTTGGCCAGTGGCGCGTAACTGCCGCTCTGAAACCGGCGATAGGAGTTGGCATGCGGGCAAAATATCGCCAGCGCGTCAAACAAGGTTGCCATCATCCCACCGATGGAGTGCCGCAACAGCGGCGTGCCCTGTGGGTCTTCGCTCGCATACAGGTTGTTCCCCTCCTCGTCCGCCAGGCTGACGTGCAGATGCATGCCGCTACCGGCCTGATCGCTGAATGGCTTGGCCATGAAGCACGCTTGCAGCCCATGTTTGTTGGCCACCCCTTTGACCAGGCGCTTGTAGCGTACGCCTTCATCGATGGCCTGGAGTGCATCGAAACGATGTTCCAGCGTCAACTCGAGCTGGCCCGGAGCGTACTCGGAGATCGCCGTACGTACCGGCAACCCTTGCAGCGCGCACGCCGCGTAGAGGTCATCAAGAAACGGTTGAACCTGCTCCAGTTCGTAGACGCCATACACCTGCGGAGCAACCGGGCGAACGCCATTGGTTTGCAGCGCCGGCTGCGGCCGACCGTTGACGTCGCGTTGCCGGTCCAGCAGGTAAAACTCCAACTCAACCGCCATGACCGGATGGAATCCATCGGCTTTCAGCCGCTCGATGGTGTTCACCAGGACATGGCGCGGGTCGGCGGGCGCGGCGGGAAGACCTTGGGTCGGGTGCAGGCTCACCTGCACCTGACCGGTGGGATGGCTGCGCCAGGGTTGCAGGGTCAGGCTTCCCGGCAAGGGGTAAGTCCAGCAATCCGCATCAGCGACATCCCAGACCAGGCCGGTCTCGTCTACGTCCTCGCCCTGCACGGTCAAGGCGAGAATGGAACTTGGCAGTGGCCGACCATTCTCATAGATCGCCAGTAGCTCGTCGCGATGCAACAGCTTGCCCCGTGGAACACCGTTCGCATCGATTAGGAACAGCTCGATGCTCAGCACTTCAGGGTGGGCGGCCAGATAATCCTGGGCTTCTTTTTTATCGGCAAATTGCATGTCAAACCTCTTAGCGCTCATTCAAGCGACTTGTTGTATTTGAGAACGGTGGGAGCGTCAGACGCCCAGTCAAGAAGGGATAAGCCGAGCGCCCGGTAGAGCAAGCAACGCAGTCAGCGCGCTATCCAACTCACCGATCAGCCTGTCGATATCGGCATCACTTGTTTGTGGACAGCACAGGGTCATGTTGTGAAAAGGCGTGATCAGGATGCCGCGATTGATCAAGTAGAGATGCAGGGCCATTTGAAGGCTGTCATGAAACGCCGCCTCGGCTTGCGCACCGGTCCTGGGCGAAGTGGCACAGAATTGAAACTCACAACGCGCGCCCAACTCGGTGACGGACCAGTTCAACTGGTGCCGTTGGAACAGCGCTCGAAACCCCTGCGCCAGGCGCGAGGCCAGGGGCAGCATGTGCTGGTAGGCCGACGCTGTCATGACCTCTTCGAGGCTGGCGCGCATGCAACGCATCGCCAGTGCATTGGCGGACAGCGTCGTTCCCATACCGCTGTGGCCATGCCCACCGCCGTCTGCGCTGACGGTCTTCTGCGCGTCTTGCATGGCCGAGGCAACGTGCTCGGTCATGCCGAACACAGCGCAAGGCACGCCACCTGCGATGGGCTTGCCCACCACGAAAAAGTCGGGATCCAACGCCCATTGGCGCGTGCATCCACCGATGCCGGTGGAAATTGTGTGGGTTTCATCAATGATCAGCAGGCTGCCATATTGACGGGTCAGCTCTCGGCACTTTTGCATGAAACCCGGATCGGGCAGGACCATGCCAATGTTCGTCATCGCCGGCTCGCACATCAGCGCGCATACATCGCCCTGGGCTAGAGCAGCCTCCAGCGCGGCAACATCGTTGAAGGGGATGGATCGACTGTATTGGGTCAAGTCGTAGGCTTGGCCCACAAGGCCTGAACGGTGCACTGTTTTGCCGTTGCGGCAGCGCACCATGACGTCATCCACGGTGCCGTGATAGCAGCCGTCGAACACCAGCAAGACATTGCGTTGAGTGATAGCCCGCGCCCAGCGCAACACATAACGGTTGGCATCAGTCGCAGTAGCGGTCACCTGCCAGTAAGGCAGCTCGAATCGCTGCGCCAGCAACTCGCCACAGACCACCGCGTCTTCGCCCGGCAGCATCGTGGTCAAGCCGTTATTGGCCTGTTCGGTGATGGCGCGGACGATAGGATCAGGTGAATGGCCAAACATGGTGCCGGTGTCGCCCAGGCAAAAGTCTATGTATTCATGACCGTCAACATCAGTGAAGCGTGCCCCTTTGGCACGCTTGACGAAGAGCGGCGAAGGCATCGACCAATCGCTCATCCAGTGCATGGGCACACCGTTGAGCAGATTCGTCTTCGCACGCTTGGCCAGCGCCATGGACGTTGGGTTGTTTTGTATAAAACGGGCACGTTCGGAGGCGGTAAAAGCAGCAATTGCTGATTCACTAATTCCACTTTTCAACATGATCAAAACCCTATGTCAGTTATCAAATCAATTAAACATCGATGATTGACGGGCAGCCGAATACGCTTGAGTGAACTTACCTATTTTTTGATAGGTCGCACTTTCATAAAGCGTGGTTATAGCCGCGCCTCGCCAGGAACTTTCGTTAATCGTGTGGGTGCGTATGCAAACTTAATAGGCGGCTTGAGGGGCTTTGTTCTCGATCAGGCAGTTGCCGCCATCCACCACAATAACTTCACCGGTGATGTAACTGGATTCAGGCGATGCCAAAAAGGCAACCGCCGCGGCCACTTCTCGAGGATTGCCCGCCCGCCCCATCGGCGTGAAGCGCCCCGCCTGCGCTTCAACGGGCGTCGTCGAGCCGGTGGTGATCCATCCGGGCGCCACGCTGTTTACAGTCACCCCTTGCCTGGCGACTTCCAGTGCAAGCCCCATGTTCATGCCTATCATTGCGGCCTTGGCGGCGCTGTAAGCAGCTTCGCCTGGATTGCTGCCGCGGGTTCCCGTAGTGGAACTGATGTTGACGATGCGCCCATAATTTCGCGCCTTCATACCGGGCAACACGGCTCGGGTCAGCAGAAAGGCAGTGGTCAGGTTTCTGGCCAGTGAAAGGTTCCAGTCATGCAGTTCCATCGTCGCCAATTCCGAGAAAATCTCAGGGCTGCCCTGCATGGACATGCCCGCATTGTTCACCAGAATATCGACCCGCCCCCAGACTGACACGGCCCATAGGCTGAAGTCACGCACCTGACTTTGATCGGTGAGATCAGTTGGCCGGCCTTCAACTTCAAACCCTTCATGACGCAGTTCTTCAACCCGGTCCGCGATGCGCTTGCTACTGGCAGTGATGATCAACTTCGCCCCGGATGCACCGAGTCTGCGAGCAATAGCCATACCGATCCCGGAGTCACTCCCGGCACCACTGACAAGTGCCACATGCCCCTTCAATTCTTGACCCAACATGGTGTGTCCCACGTATTTAATTTGAAAGAGAGTGGAAACTAGGCCAATAAACCTGATAAATAAAGACGACCATTATCAGAAAAACTGACGACCACCATGGCGTTTACCAGTGAGTCCCTTAAGCTCTTCCTCTGCGTCATGGACAGCGGCTCTTTTTCCGCCGCGGCTCGAAAATTAGGCCGGGTCCCCTCGGCCATCAACATGGCGGTGTCGCAGCTTGAAGCCGAGCTGGATTTGTTGCTTTTTGACCGATCAACCCGCAAAGCCATTCCTACGCCAGCCGCCAAGGCACTCGAGCCACAGGCACGACAGGTCGCCAGCCAGTTGAACCTGCTGGACGCCCATGCGCTGCAGCTTCATCAGGGGTTGGAGGGGCGCCTGGTCCTTGCGATGGCGCCGGAGTTGCAAACAGGCATCTGGAATCGTCCGCTGTCCATTATCGCCAGGGAGTTTCCCACGCTGGAGATCGAGATTCGCTCCGCGTCGCACCCCGAGGCGATGCGCATGCTCCATGAAGGGCGTGTGCAATTGGCGCTTGGGTTCGAACGACCAGGGCTTGACGAGCGCGAGACGTTTCTTGAGGCGGGGAGCCAGTTGTTAGTCGCGGTGGCTGCTCCAGATCATCCCGCGGCCGCCGGCCAAAAAAGCCCCTTGAGTGAGGAGCAACTGGTCAATGTTCGGCAGATCATCGTTGCGACCGGAGGACCAGCAGACTCTGACCCACGTGTTGTGCTGTCGCGGCGGATCTGGCACAGCGACAATTACCTGGCCACTCTGGACCTGGTGCAGCAAGGATTGGGTTGGGCTTATCTTCCACAGCCGCTGGTACAACCTCTTCTCACGTCGGGCGCATTGACGGAGGTGGTGTTTGACTACATGCCGAGTCAGATGCGGTTATGGGTCGATATCATCTGGGTAAAAAACCGTCCGCTAGGGCTGGGCGCGCGGCGTTACCTGAGCCTGATGCGCGAAATGGCCGAGGGCGAACCTCGGCGTGTTTGACAAGTAAAAATGAATGGCCGCTCTGCGCGGCCATCGCCTTCGGATGGGCAGGCGCCTACCAAGCCGCGATATGCGAATCCGCCCGTGGCTCAGTGCCGCCGCACAACACACCGGTGACCGGGTCACGCAGGATGATCTGCCCTCGCCCATAGTCGGTCAGGTCGCTGTCGGTCCGCACCTTGTGCCCGCGCCGCGCCAACGCATTGACCAAGTCCCGTGACGCGCCATGTTCGATGCCGACCTTCATGTCGCCCAACCATTGCCAGCGCGGCGCGTCCAACGCCGCCTGCGGGTTGAGGCCGAAGTCCACCAGGTTCATCACCATCTGCACGTGACCCTGGGGCTGCATATAGCCGCCCATCACGCCGAACGGTCCAAGAGCCTTGCCATCTTTGCTGAGAAAACCCGGGATGATGGTGTGGAAGGTTTTCTTGCCCGGTGCCAGGCAGTTGGCGTGGGCCTCATCGAGGCTGAATTCCTGCCCACGATTTTGCAGGGCAATGCCGCTGTCGGGCAGCACCACGCCGGAGCCGAAGCCGTGATAGTTGCTCTGGATAAACGAAACCATATTGCCTTCGGCGTCCGCCGTGGCCAGGTACACCGTACCGCTGGCATGGGGATCGCCGGGTTTGGGCGGCTGGGCCTGCTCGCCGATCTGGCCACGGCGGCGGGTACTGTAGTCGTCGCTGAGCAGGTCGGCCACTGCCACGCGCATGTGCGCCGGGTCGGTGATGTAGTGCAGGCCGTCGCTGTAGGCGAGCTTCATCGCCTCCAGCTGGCGGTGCCAGGTCTGCTGGCTGTCGCGATGATCGAAGCTGAATCCCTCAAGAATCTTCAGCGCCATCAGGGCGACCAGGCCCTGGCCGCTGGGCGGGATTTCCCAGACATCCACGCCACGGTAATTGATATGGATCGGCTCGACCCACTGCGCACGGTAATCCTTGAGATCACTGGCGCGCAGGTAGCCGCCGCTGGCGCGCGAATGCGCGTCCAGGCGCTCGGCCAGGGCACCGCGATACAGGCTTTCGCAGCCGGTGGCGGCCAGCTCTTCCAACGTGCGGGCCTGTGCCGGGTTGCGGAAGATCTCCCCCGCTTGAGGCGCGCGCCGTCGATCAGGAAGGTGTCGAACCAGGCCTGCAACACGTCATCGCGGTGCGGGCTGAATTCGTTCAAGGATATCTGCCATTGATGGGCGACCACCGGCGACAACGGGAACCCGTCGCGCGCCAGGCTGATGGCCGGTTGCAGCACATCGGCAAACGGCAATTTACCGAAGCGTTTCGACAACTCGGCCCACGCCGACGGGCAACCCGGCACCGTGACCGGGGTCCAGCCGTACAGCGGCATCTGTGGGTGCCCCGCCGCCTTGACCGCCTCGATACTCAAGGCCGCCGGCGCATGGCCATTGCCATTCAGGCCATGCAACTGGCCCCTGCACCACACCAAGGCAAACGCGTCGCCGCCCAGGCCGCAGCCGGTGGGTTCTACGACAGTGAGGGCCGCCGCCGTGGCAATCGCGGCATCAATGGCATTGCCGCCCTTCTGCATGATCTGGATGCCGGCCTGGGCCGCCAGCGGTTGCGAAGCGGCGACCATGCCGCGACGGGCGAACACGCTCTGGCGTTGCGACGGATAAGGGTACTCGTGAGCGGAGAATTTCAACATGGCAAAAGCTCTTCAAAAAAGGTCATAGCACGCGGCTGAGAAACGCCCGGGTACGTGGATGGCTGGGGTGGCTGAAAATCTGCTCCGGCGGCCCCTGCTCGATCAACTCGCCCTGATCGAGCACCACCACGCGGTCGGCCACTTCGCGGGCAAAGCCCATTTCATGGGTGACCACCACCATGGTCATGCCCTCCTCGGCCAATTCCTTCATCACCTGCAGGACCTCGCCGACGGTTTCCGGGTCGAGGGCGCTGGTGGGTTCGTCGAACAGCATGGCCTGGGGCTTCATCGCCAGCGCACGGGCAATCGCCACCCGTTGCTGCTGTCCACCGGAAAGCATCGACGGGTAGTGGCCGGCCTTGTCCGCCAGACCGACCCGCGCCAGCAAACCACGCGCCTGCTCCAGCGCTTCGGCACGCGAAACGCCGAGTACCTGGATCGGCGCTTCGATGATGTTTTCCAACGCGGTCATATGGGGGAACAGGTTGAAGCGCTGGAACACCATGCCAATGTCACGGCGCTGACGCGCGATGTTGCGCTCCGAGTCGCGTACCAGGCTGCCGTCGCTGCGTTCGCGATAGCCCATGGCGCGGCCGTTGACGCGGATGCGTCCGCCCTGGATGTCTTCGAGCAGGTTGATGCAGCGGATAAAGGTGGTCTTGCCGGAGCCGGAAGCACCGATCAGCACCACCACTTCACCGCGCCGCACTTGCAGGGAGATGCCCTTGAGGATCTGCAACGCGCCGAACGATTTTTGGACGTCCAACGCCTCGATGATCAGTTCTTCACTTTGGTGCGCCATGGTTAACGTCCCCTCAGTAGTTTCAGGGTGCCGCGGCCGAACATGCGGCTGGCGGCCGGCGGCGGCATCGACGGCCGGTCGGACTGGCCAAAGCGGTTTTCGAGCCAGTGTTGGAAAAAGCCCCACAGGGTAGTCAGCGTCAGAAAATACAGGGCGACCACCAGGTACAGCTCGAACACGCGGAAGGTCGCCGACGTAATCATCTGGGTGCTGAGCAGCAGCTCCTGCACCCCGATCACGCTGACCAGCGTGGTGTTCTTGAGCATGACGTTGAACTCATTGCCCAGCGGCGGCACGATCACCCGGAACGCCTGGGGCAGCACGATACGCCGCATCAGCTTGCCGAAGCCCATGCCCAGGGAACGTCCGGCTTCGTACTGGCCCTTGTCCACCGCGCCGATACCGGCGCGGATGATCTCGGCCATGTACGCACCTTCATTCAGGCCCAGCGCTATGATCGCCGCCTGGATATTGCCGGGAACGATCAGGCCGAACAGCTCGATGTCCTCGAAGCGAAAGATCCCGCCCGCCGCCAGTGCGGTGTACAGAAACACGATCTGTACCAGCAACGGCGTGCCGCGCATCAGCCACACGTAAAAGCGTACAGGCAGGTGCAGCAGCGGGTTCTTCGACAGACGCAACAGCGCCGCCGCCAACCCCAGCGCACAGCCGAGCAGCATCGCCAGCACGCTGATCAGGCAGGTCAGCCAAAGCCCGGTGAGGTACACCCCGCTGGGCTGCAGCAGGTACTGCCAGAACACATCCCAATTGAAATTCATCGCCGTTTTGCCTCAGTCGAGTGTGTCGCTGCTGACATGCCATTTGTTGAGCAATTGCACGTAGCTGCCGTCGCTGCGCATGTCACTGATGATCTGCTGCACGGCGGCGGTCAGTTGCGGATCATCCTTGCGCATGCCCAGGCCGGTAAGGATGCGGTTGAATGCCGGGACGCCTTCCTGGAACAGCTCCGGCGCCATCGCAGCGTAGTAACCGGCGGTTTCCACGGTGGTGCCGTAGGCGTCGACCTGGCTGATGCGCAGGGCCTGGAAGGCATCGGTGTCGGTGTTGTAAACCACCAGTTTCATCGGGGGCTTGCCGACCTTGGCGAGGTTTTCGTTCTGGGTATCGAGCAGGGTCTTGATGGTGGAGCCGTTAAGTACCGCGACCTTGTGTGCGGACAGGTCATCCAACGTTTTGATGCCTTTAGGGTTGCCCTTGGGCACCACCACCGACTGGCTGGAATACATGTAGTTGACGATGTCGATCACCTGGCGGCGCTCGGGTTTGTCGAACAGTTGGTCGACGATCATGTCGCACTGCTGGGCGAGCAGCGCCGGCACCAGGCCGGAGAACGGAATCACCCGCCATTGCACCTGTTTGTCGCCCAGACGCTTGGCGATTTCCAGGCCCAGGTCGACGGTGAGGCCGCGCGGTTTCTGGGCTTCGTCGAAGGACACCAGGGGCGGTGAATCCATCCCCGAGCAGTAGGTGAGTTTGTCGACCTTTTGCAGGCGCTCCGGCACTTGGGGCGCGGCAAGCGCCCATTGTGTGCACAGACCCAGGGTTACAGCCACCAGCAAGGCGCGGCGTTGTTTATGCATGACCAGACACTCCACTTCGTTGAATAACGGGGCAGGACTAAAGTCAAAACATGGACGGGTTCGGACCCGTCTCTATTATTTTTTCGAGCGCAGAAAGTGACTCAACGCCGGTACGGTGCCTTCGATGTGCTCGCGCACCACCGCCTCTGCACGGGCGGCGTCACCGGCGCGGATCGCGTCGAGGATCACCGCGTGTTCCTGGCGCGCGCTGAGGGGTTTTTCGCTGTGCTGCAACCACAAGCGCATGGGCGCTTCCACCAGCGAATACAACGCTGAAATCTGCTTCATCAAGCGCGGGCGACCGCTGAGGCTGCACAGGTATTCATGAAAGGCGCGGTGGCGACGGACCCACGCGGCGCTCTCGTCGCGGTAGTCATCCATCTCGTCCAGCAGCCGCTCCAGAGCCGCCATCTGGCGCTCGCCGATGCGGCTGACCGCGACGCGCACGGCCAGGCCCTCAAGCGCGCTACGCATCTCGAACACCTCGTGCAGCTCGTCGATATCCAGACCGCTCACGACTGCGCCACGGTTAGGCCTTAGTGTCACCAACCCCTGGGCATCCAGGCGGCGAAACGCTTCGCGCACCGGCATGCGGCTCATGCCGATCTCGCTGGCGATATCTTCGGCAATCAAGCGATCGCCTTTGCGGTAGCGACCGCCGCAGATGGCATCGAGCAGAAAATTGTAGGCCTCCTCCTCGGCAGTGAGGGGCTGGCGGTCAACGTAAGCGGGAGCAAATTGCATTGGCAGCCTCTTTGTATTTTTGTATCCAATTATCCACGAATGCAACAAAGCAGAATGTGTGCCAACGGGCTTGTTTCAGGGTTAACTGGCTGATTCCAATGTGATCTTTCGTTTACGTGCAGACGAGATACGCGGTGCAGATAGAGCCATGTGCTACCAAATGGCACAACGACTGCCCGTTTTTGTGCAGGGAGGTAGCGGATGATGACGCGCTCGACCACCCTTGAAACCCCATACGATCCAGGCATATTGACTGGATTGCGACGAAAATCGAGCGCTGACAAACAGTCTTGGCTGACCAGGCACGCCAGACTAACCACTCCAAACCAAGAGGAGTCGGTATGAAAAACCCATGTGTCGCCGCGGGCCTTTTTGCCCTTTCACTCATCGCTGCCACTGCACAAGCCCAGTCGTTCACGGTGCAAAGCAGCAGTGTCCAGGACGGGCATTTTCAACAGCGTCAATTTGCCAATGTGTTCGGCTGCACCGGCAAGAACCTCTCCCCTGAAATTTCCTGGAGCGGTGCCCCGCCGGACACCCAGAGCTTTGTAGTGACCCTGTATGATCCAGACGCACCGACGGGCTCGGGCTGGTGGCATTGGGTGCTGGCTAACGTGCCTGCAACGGTGAATGAACTGAAGGAAGGCACAGGTAGCGTCGGTGGTACATTACCCGCCGGTACGCTGCAGATACGCGGTGACAACGGTATGCCCGGCTATCTGGGTGCCTGCCCTCCCGAAGGGCAAACCCACAACTATGTGATCGCGGTATACGCCATGAAAACCGATAAATTGACGCTACCGCCGACGGTCACACCGGCGATGCTTGGCTTCATGGTGCCAGGTGGTTCGCT